>JAGQIK010000038.1 GCA_020431405.1 Myxococcales bacterium | reverse complement strand
TCGGCGCCGAGCCGCTTGCGCAGGTGCCGCAGCGACAGCGCGACGTCGGCGACGTTGCCCTCCGACGGGCGCGAGAGCTTGTCGCCGATGAAGGCGTCGAGGCGCGCGCGCTCCTCGGCAGCGAGCGACGCGCCGTTGACCTCGACCTCTTCGATGATCTCATCGATACGAAAGAGCCCCAGCTCGCGCGATGCCGCCTCGATCGACGAGCGATGCTGATCGCGCCACGGCTCGTCGTAGTGAGCGAGCACCGATTCGCCGTCCTCGAGCAGCGCCACGTCGCGAAAGGCGCCCGAGAAGTCGGGACACTGCGAGTCGATGGCGCGCGACAGCGCCGCGTCGCCCTTCTCCAGCGGCACCAGCTCGGCGTAGCGCGAGACCTCGAAGAGCTCTTCGACCTCGCTCGCGCGCTCGGCGACCCTCGTGCGTTCCTCGCTGGTGCGCCGCAGCCACTGCATCATCTGGATCGCGGTCTCGCGCCCGCCGTAGCGCACCGCCTCGCGCGTGTCGAAGTCGATGGTGGCGCAGACGAACGTGCCGTAGGGATCCGGCGCGCGGTCGAGCAGCCGCTCGAAGGCGCTCGAGCGCGAGAGCTCGCCCGACAGCGACAGCTCGACAAAGGTCGCCAGCATCTGCGCGATCTCGTCGCGCTCGAGCATGTAGCCGCCCGATGTCTCGCCGACGACGAAGATGTTGTTGACCGGCGGCGGCGTGGTCGGCGCGCGCTGCATCGCCTCGAGCCGCCCCATCAACGCCTGCACCTGCTTGGGCCACGGCTCGCCCGGCGCCGGCAAGACCAGCAGCGGGTTGACGTGCAGGTTTGCGGCGATGCCCTCGCGGTAGCCCTGAAACAGCGGCGCGTAGCGGCTGCTGACCAGCTCGAGCAGCGCGCCGTGCGCCCGCTGCACCGCCTCGGCAACGCCCGGCTCGGTGACGTCGGCGATGATGAACACGTAAAGTCGCGGCGGTCCCCCCGCGTTCTGGTTGGCGATCATCTCGGGCAGGCTGAGCAGCCTGTCGAGCTCGCCGCGCAAGACGTCGCCCTCGAGCTCGCCCTCGGCGCGCACCAGCGACAAGTTGGGCCGGCGCAGCACCGTCGCGTCCTCGTCGTCGCCAGCGCGCGGCGACGAGCCGAGCAGCAGCCGCCGCACCGCGCGCGCCAGGCGCCCGACCTCGAGCACCAGCGTAGGGTGATCGGCGCGCGGCGACGGCGACGAAGTGCTCACGGCGTTCGCTGCATCAACGCTCGATACCTTCTACCCCAGCGATTCGAGCTGTTGTTTGAAGGCGGCTTGCAGCTTGGAGATCATCTCGATCTCCTGCTTGTGACCGCGCGCCTTCTTCTGCTCGAGCTCCCAGGCCTGGTCGTCGAGCTCGCGGATGTGCCGCTCGATGCTCGCGCGCACGTCGGCGAGCGATCCCGAAAGCGCCTCCTCGCGCGCGGTCGCGGTCGCTTCGCGCACGCGCTCGGCGGTGCGCGTATCAAGCGCCACGAACGCCTCGAACGCCGAGTGATAGGTCGCGCCGAGCTCGCCGCTGTACTCGCCGTAGACCCAGCGGAAGCCGCTGTCGCCGCGCGAGACAACGCCCGCCACCTGCGCCCAACCAAAGTCGCTCAGCGCCCCCTTTTGCTCCTGCTCGCGCCGCTCGGCCTTGAGGTCCTCGGGATCGAGGCTCTGCAGCGACTCCTCCCAGCGGCAGTCGATGTGCAGCGGATAGGACTTGCCCTTCTTCTGCGCCGTGCGGTGATAGGCGCTCTTCATCTCGCCGGTCACGCGGCGGTAGAAGTAGAGCGGCACGCCGAGCACGGCGCGGTAGAACACGACACGCTTCTCGTCGTCCCAGCCGTCGAGCAGCTGATAGCCGGTGGTCGCCTTGGCCAGCGCCGGTTCGAGGCTCGCCGCGTCCGGACCGGTGAAGTGGCGGTGCAGCCCGACGAGGTAGATGTCGCTCGCGGCCACCACGGCCTGGTCTGACGTCAAAGACTCATCGATGGTCGCCAGCACCGCAGCCTTGTCGGCGCAGAAGCGCAGCTTACGTACGATGTAGTCCTCGATCATCTCCTCGGTGGGCTCGGCCGTGGAGCGATCGCGGCGCAGCTGCGCCGTCAGGTAGTAGCGCGCTTCGAGCCGCAGCGCGTCGTCCAGCAGCAGGCCCTTGAGCTTGCGGTCGGTGCCGCCCGCGCGCGTGCCCTTGATCGACGCCTCGAGCCGCTCGCTGCCCATCTTGATGAACGCTGCCTGCAGCTCGTCGGAGACCTCGTCTGCCGTCGGCACCACGCGCCGGCCGCGCTCGTCGATGCGCGGCGCGAAGGCGTCGTTCATCGCGCTGAAGATCGCCGAGCGATCGAACATCGCCAGCTCGGCCTCGCCGCTGCCGATGAACTGATCGAAGTAGGCGTCCCAGTGGCGGCGCCCCGAAAAGTCCTGCAGCGCCTCGACGTCGAGCACGTACTCGTGCGCCTCGGATGCGCCGCCCGCCGTCTCGGCGGTGGTCAGCAGGCGCTCGCACTCGCGACCCAGCGCCGCGATCATCTCGGCGGCGCGCGCCGTCACCGCGCGGTAGACGTCGAGCAGGCCGCTGGCGCTCGACAGCAGCGCCGAGAAGACCTCGCGCTGGAACTCGAGCTCGAGCAGCATGCGCCCGACGTGCGCGAGCTCCTCGTTGAAGAAGCGCACGAAGTCGGCGCGCGCCTCCTCGAAGTCCGCGTTGCGCCGCTTGAGGCGCTCCATCAGCGTGTACTCGGCCGTCTTGGCGAGCAGCTCCTTCTTGTTCTTCAGCTCGTTGCGCACGTAGTCGGAGTCGACCTCGTAGCGCTCGAGCTCCTTGCGCTTGTTGTCGATCTCTTCGAGGCGCCCGCGCAGGTGATCGACGAGCCCGATCAGAAAGTAGCGCTGGCAGAAGGGATCGACCTTCTGCTCCTCGAAGAAGGCGCGCATGAAGTTGCCGTTTTCGATGTTCTGCACGTGCGCGTCGCGCAGCCCGATCACCGCCTGGCGCGAGGCGGCCAGCTCGCGCCGCAGATCATCGACCTCGGCGTCGACCTTGATGTTCTTCGCGGTGATATCCACCGGCGTGATCGTGTGCACCGAGACGGCGTCCTTGGCCTCGCGCACCAGAGTGTCCACCGTGGTGTCGAACTGCGGCGGCAGCGCGTGGGCCATCTTGTCGCGGCGCTCGCAGCGCTTCACGATCGTGGAGAACGGACCGTCGGGGTTGTCCGAATCCTTCTCCACGCGGCCGAGGTAACGCACGAACTCGCGGAACTTGTCGTCGATGACCTTGTTGCGGCGCTCCTCGCTCATGGCGCGGAACTTGGGGTCGTCGTAGTCGACCGCGAACTGGTTGACCACCTCGCCGGCGCGCTCGGGCAGGCGGAAGGTCAGATACGCCTCCATCGCCTTCTTGGCGTAGCGCATCGCGCAGTACTCGAGCAGGTCGTCGTCGGGCAGCACCAGCACCGAGCAGCCGTAGCTGCCGTAGTGCACGGTGAAGTCGTGCGCGAGCTGCTTCTGGTGCTTCTCGTAGTTGTCGTACTCGCCCTGCTGCGTGCCGATGATCGGCGAGAACAGCTGCAGGTACGACGAGTCGGCGACCGCTTCGCGATAGGCTGCGATGCTCATCGCCGCCGGCAGGTCGACGACGTAGACGAACGAAAACGGCATCGACTCCACTTCGGGCTCGTGCCGGCGCTCGGGGTTGTAGTGGAACGCGTCGCTGCCGCCGGCCTCCTCGTAGCCGAGCTTCATCATGTGCTCGAGCTCTTGCAGCGCGGCGTAGCCGTTGGCGTCGATGTCCGGGCGCAGCGCGCCCTTGACGACCTGATGAAAAAGCGACGGCATCAGCAGCGTGCCGACCACGCGCGGGATCCAGCCCGCCATGTCGATCAGCTCTTGCAGCAGGTAGGCGAGCGGCAAAAACGCGCCCGAGCCGGTGCCGCCGGCGAGCGATCCGTAGATGAAGGCGTTGAAGCGGCGCGGCGCGTTGCGGCGAAATGCGTTGTCGTGGTCCTTGGCCTCGTAGATCGCGGCGTTGAGGCGCTTGATGATCTCGCCGCGATCACGCTCGAGCTGATAGGCGAGCGACAGGCGCGACTCGATGCGGATCTGTCCGGCGCCGGAGCCGCGCGTGGCGCGGAAGTTGTACCAGTCGTGAATCCACTGCGTGAAGAAGTCGTCGGCGGCCATGTGGCGCGAGCCGCGCTTCTGCTCGACGTAGGCGCGTTTGTCGAAGTCGGAGACCAGGATGCGGTTGCCGGGCGGCACGTTGCCCACGCGCTCGAGGTCCGAGATGTTGGTGTCGATGGCAAAGAAGTGCACCAGGCGCTCGTACTGCGCCCAGTTCCAGCGACGGGAGAGCTTCTCGGCGATGCGATCGACGATCGACGAGCCCGAGCCGCCGAGGCCGATAAAGAGGCTGGGCGAGACGCTGTGAGTATCGAGGAAGAGCTCTTCGTGGGCCGCCATGTGCCGCACCTCCCTGACCGCCAGAAAGTGGTTTTCGAAACGGTAACCGGGGCTTGCGTGCTTTGTCGAGGAAGTCTACTGTCGAACGCCGCAAAGGGGAGGACATGGCGGTCACGCAACAGAGGTTCAGCATCCGCACGCCCGGCCGGGGCACCATCGAGATCACCGAGCAGGTGCAGCAGATCGTGGCGCACTCGGAGATCGAGGTCGGCCTCTGCAACGTGTTTCTGCACCACACCGGCGCGTCGCTGATCATGTGCGAGAACGCCGACCCCTCGGTACGCCACGATCTCGAGACGTTCTTCTCGCGCATCGCGCCCGACGGCGATCCGGCCTTCATCCACGTGCTCGAAGGCCCCGACGACATGAGCGCCCACGTGCGCATGGTGCTCACCAAGACCGAGCTGACGATGCCGATAACGGAGGGCGAGTGCACGCTCGGCCGCTGGCAGGGCATCTACCTCTACGAGCACCGCATCACGCCGCACACGCGCGACGTCACCGTCACCGTGTTCGGCTAGGACGCAGCGGGCGCGAGGCTAGTAGTCGAAGGTAGGCGGGGCCGTCGTCACACGAAGGCGACGGCGCTCTCGTCCGGCGGCTCGTCGAGCAGGCGGCGGATCTTGCCCAGCGCGCGCTCTTGGATCTGACGGATGCGCTCGCGCGAGAGCTGATACTCGGCGCCCACCTGCCGCAGCGTCTGCGACTGGCGGCCGAGCCCAAAGCGCCGGCGCAGCACGTCGGCCTCCATCGGCGCGAGGTAGCGGAACAGCTGCTGCACGCGCTGACTCATGGTCGCGTCGACGACGATCTCCATCGGCGAGGGCGAGTCCGGGTCGGCGATCAGCTCGTTGAACTGCAGGCCGTCGTGACCGAGCACCTCGGAGTCGAGCGGCACGTGCTGCTCGGCGAGGTGACGCTGCAGCTCGCGGTAGCGCTCCACCGTCAGGCCGGCGCTGGCGGCGATCTGCTCGTCGGTGGGCGCGGCGTTGAGCTGGCGCGAGAGCTCGCGTTTGACGCGCGCGATCTGGATCGAGGCGTCGTTGACGTGCACCGGCACGCGGATGACACGGCCCTTGTCGGCCATCGCGCGGCTCATGGAGTGGCGGATCCACCAGGTGGCGTAGGTCGAGAAACGGTAGCCGCGGCGGTGATCGAAGCGCTCGATGGCTTTGATCAGGCCGAGGTTGCCCTCCTGGATCAGGTCGCCGAACGGCAGCCGTCCGTAGTCGAAGCGCCGCGCGACCATCACCACCAGGCGCAGGTTGGCGCGCACGAACTCGTCGCGGTGACGCTGCCCCACGCGCGCGGCCTCCTTGATCGGGCCGAGCACCTTCTTGAAGCCGCGGCTGCGCAGCAGCCTGGGGTTGTCGCCGCGCTCGGCGACCTCGATCTCGCGCATCACGCCGAGCTGGGTCTCGCGGTCGTAGTCGAGCTCGCGCAGCTTGAGCGCCAGAGCTTCGACGCGCCGCTGCAGCGCGGGCGTCAGCGCCTTCGCGCCGCGCTGGGCGACCTTCTTGACCACCGCATCGAGGTCGCCCGGCACTTCCTCGAGCAAGCGCTCGGCGAGCTCGGCGGTGAGCGTGGCCAGCGCGGCGTGTCCCAGCACGGCGCGCCAGAAGACAAGGTCGGCCTCTTCGATGGCCTGCGAGAGCGAGATCTCGCGGTCGCGATCGAGCAGCGGGATCTCGGCCATCTCGCGCAGGTACTGCGTGGGCAGGTTCTCGTTGGGGATGTTGCGCCGGCGGTCGGGGCGTTCGACCGCTTGTGCCTCGGCGCCTGCTTCCGTGCGGGGGTTCGACTCCATCGAGGGAGCCGTCTGGTTGTCGGTCTCGCGAGAAGTGGCTGGCATCGCGGTTCTCCTCTGCCGGTCGGCGTGTTCAACCTTTGTCACAGCTTATCACCATTTAGACAAAGGTTATACGGACTGTCAACAGCGAGCCTAACGTCGCGTGAATTCACTGCCGAAATACCGTTTCGTCGACCAGTGAAAACCCGCGCTATCGTCCCCAGCACCATCGCTATCTACTCCAACACCTCACCATGCGTTTCTGTGCCCGGTTTAGTTACGGTCATTCCGAAAAAAGGATCAGAAACGGTTTCTATTCTAGGTCCGCATATAGGACCAATCAAGGGCTGTTTTGGTTGCCCTCCGAAGATCCACGCGGTTGCTCGGAAAAAAGTTTCCGCCGAGAAGAGAAAACCGATCGGCGCGCGGCGACGTACCGAAAGACAAGCCGCCATCGTCCGCATTCTCCGGTTAGGGCGGCGGGCGCGCGCGGCGACGTGACCCGCGGTCTGGTGGGAGATCGCGGGATACGTCCTCTAGACCCGTTGCTCGAGGGACTGCTGCCCTCGGGTTGGGTATTGGACGTGTCGCCGCGCGCGCCGTTCTTTTACGGCGCGCCTACGCTCTTTTGCGCCGGCCTCGCCGCTGTGCGGATGCGGTAGAGCTTGTAGCGCTGCATCAGCGCGCGGTAGAGGCCCTTGCCCAGCAAGCGGTAGCCGCGCACCAGGAAGTGCACGTGGTCGCGCTTGGCCAGCGGCGGTTGCGCGTCGATCCAACGCTGCAGGCTGCCGCGGCCGCCCATCGCGCGCTCCCAGTCCCAGAAG
The DNA here is from genome assembly GCA_020431405.1 of Myxococcales bacterium. Taxonomy (GTDB): domain Bacteria; phylum Myxococcota_A; class Polyangia; genus JAGQIK01. Next base: position 1,597 of record JAGQIK010000038.1, on the reverse strand, counting down.
CCGCAGCCGTGCTTGAAGGCCAGCCGGCGCTGCTCGGCGATGACGTAGTCGAGCTTCTCGGGGCGCTTCCAGCTGCCGAGCTCGCGATCGTAGCGCTGCTGGTCGGGCGGGCCGAGCACCAGGCACGACGCGCCCGGCGACACCCGGCGGATCTTCTGCAGCACCTCGTCGAACATCTTGGCGAAGCCCTCGCGGGTCATGGTCTTCGAGTCGACTTCGTTGCTGCCGTAGGCGAGCAGCACCAGCTGCGGCGCGAGGCGGCGCACGTGATCAGCGAGCAGCGTCTCGTTCCACTTGAGGATGTGGTTGGCGCCGGCGCCGTCGAGGCCGAAGGCGTGATAGCGCACACCGGGCGCGTCGCGCTGCAGATCGACGCCGAAGACGCGCACCTCGCCGCCGCCGGTGCGAAGCTGCACCTCGCGCGTGCCCGGCGGCAGCTCGATGCGCGCGTAGCCGGGCTTGAAGCGGCGCGAGACGGTGAAGATGCGGCGCACCAGGCGGCCTCGCTCGGCAAACCCTTTGCGCGAGCGCCGGCGTGCGGCGCGCACGGCGATGCGCCCGCCGCGCCGCTGGCGCAGGTAGTAGATCTCCACCGCCGAGAGCGTGCCGCGACGCGCCGCGAGCGTCGCGCTGGCGCGCCAGCGCGTGTGCGTGCTCACGCCGGCGGCGCCGAAGAAGTCGTCGCGCGGACGGCGCCGACCGCGCCGCCACGAGTAGTAGGCGTGGATGCGCTCGGCGCGCCACAGCCCGCGCTTGCTCAGCTTGGCGTGGTCGTGGCGGTAGTAGCGCCACGGCTTGCCCACCAGCGTGAAGCCTGGTCCGGCGTCGCCGAAGCGCTGCTGCAGCTGCGAGCGCACGGTGCCGGTGAGCACGTCGGCGGTGGTGTGCGAGTCACCCCACTGCACGACCGTGGTCAGCCCTTGCCGGTCCTGCTCGACCTTGCGCAGCGAAGCGTAGAAGGCGTCGAGGGCGTGGCCGCTGGGGTCTTCGATGAGCCCGCCGACGCTGCCGGCAGGCTGCGAGCTGGGCATGCTGCTCGCCGAATTGATCGGCGGCACGTTGGACAGCCGCGGCCGCGATCGCGGCGTCGAGGTCACCGTGCCGTCGTCGTTGCGCTTGGGGCTCAGCGCGCGCGCGAGGCGCGTCGGCTTGGCGGTGGGGTCGGGCCGACCGGGCGCGGCCGAGGAGCGTGCTCCGTAGCACGACAGTAGACACAGCCCCGCCAGCGCGGCGCGACACACGGTTTGTCGGGGCGTTGCCATATCTCAAACGTACTCGGCTTTGGGCCTCGTTCAAAAAAGCCGTTTCTTGCGACGGCCAGATCGCTAGCGGATACTCCCGCGAATGAGCAGTAGAACAAGTCCTGACGTGGTTAGCGGAAGCGATGTTTTGCTCTCGTCGACCGGGCTCGCGGTGGCTTCTTTCTGGCTGCTGCTGGCGCTGGTCTACTTCATTCCGAGCCCACTCGCGCAGCTTCTGCGCAGCAAGGTCGAGACGGCGGGCCGTGCGGCGCCGGCGATCCCGGCCGCCCGCAGCGCCCGAGCGGCCGAGCCGGCCGGCGCGGAAGAGCCGCCGCGACCGCCCGCACGCACGGCCG
>JAGQIK010000309.1 GCA_020431405.1 Myxococcales bacterium | reverse complement strand
TCGGGTGGACGTTCCTGCGGCTGCTCCGCGTCGAAAGTAAACGCGAGCGAGACGCTCCCCAACACGACCATCACTCCGAGCCCGATCAGCATCGCCGTCAGCATTCCCATCCCTCCTTGTGTGCGAGATGGGATAGCGAGCGCCGTGCCAGCTCTAGGAGCCTTCGAACTGCGCGCCACAAGGGACGTTTTGCGAGGGCGTTGCTCGCGGCTACCTGACGAGTTGGCGGCCGCGCGCGGCGATCGCGGGCATACGAGGCGAGTTGTCTAGTTGCGAAGCGTAGTTGCAGGCCGCCTGACAAGTTGTCCGGCGACTGCCAGGCGCGTCAGGTCTTCTGTCAGGGCACGCGGCGAGTGCGCGCGCCGTAGCTGCCGAGCTGCACCGTCTCGCCGTCGCGCAGCGCGACGAAGGGGCGCTCTTGCACGCGTACGTTTGCGCCGTCGAAGTGGATGATGCGCAGGCTGCCCATGCCGTAGCCCATCGGGCCGCGCCGGTAGTAGTGGGCCGACAGCGCATAAGGCAGCGCTCCCTGCCGCGCAACCCCGCTGACGGCAAACTCTTCTGGACCGTAGCCGTTGGTGACGTCGGCGCGCAGCTCGCCGCCGCTGGGCAGCTGTCGATGGTGGTAGTAGGCGTGGCCGCCGGCAGCGTCGCGCACGTGCAGGTCGACGTCGTTGGCGTCGGTCTCCCAGGTCAGCACGAAGCGGGTCGAGGCGGTACGCGAGATCGACGCGCCGTGCGCGACGAGGCGACGCTGCAGCGCGTTGGTGCGCTTGGGATCGCGGCTGGCGATCAGCGAGGCCACCTGCGCTGCGTCTGCGCGCAGCACGCGAATGGCCTGCGGGCGCGTGCGCCGGTAGCGCTGGCGCAGTCCGCGCTCGGCGGCCGCGAGGGCGGCGTCGAGGCGACCGGCACGCACCAGCGCCCAGGTCAGCTGGTGATGCGCGCTCTGGTGGTCGGGGCGCTGCGCGACGGCGCGCTGCAGTGTGTCGATGGACAGCGCGCGCAGGGCGCGGTGCGTGTGCTCGCTGTCGCTGTCAACAAGCTGTGCGAGCAGCCCTCCGGCGAAGCGGCGCATGTCGGCGCGGCTGGCGTAGAGGTCGATCAGTGAGCCGTAGGCGCGCGCAGCGAGCGCGTGTTTACCGGCGCGCTGTGCGGCGCGGCCGAGGGCGACGAGCGCCAACGTGTTGCCCGGCGCTGTGTCGCGCCAGACCAGCGCGTCAGCGAGCTGCTGCGCCGGCGCGTTGCTCTTCGAGGCGTGCCACAGGTCGAGGAAGCGCTTCTGTCGCTCGCGCTCGCGGCGCGCCTGCGCGCGGGCCAAGCGCTCGGCGACTTCGCGGCGCCGCCGCTCGGCCGCCGCGGCGCGCGCCATGCGGCGGATCTGAGCGCGCGTCAGGCGCTGCTGGCGCAGCGGCTTGTTGTCGCGCGCGAGGATCACGAACTCCACGCGCCGGTTGCGCGAGTGCGCCTCGGCGCTCTGGCCCCCGTCGACGGGACGGGTCTCGCCGTAGCCGCGCGCTTTCAGCCGCGACCCCGCGACGCCCTTGCCGATCAGGTAGCGGCGTACGGCGCGCGCGCGCGCCCACGACATGCGCAGGTTTGCGCGCGCGCTGCCGCGGCTGTCGGTGTGACCCTGGATCTCGATCAGGTTGATGCGCGGATTGCCCTTCAGCGTGGCTGCCACCGCGTCGAGGATCGGCGTGCTGACGGTCTTGATCGCGCTGCTGCCGCTGGCGAAGTAGATCTTGTCGAGGATCTCGATGCGCCCCATGTGGACCACCACGCGCCCGCGATCGGGACAGCCATCATCATCCTGCAGCCCGTTGAAGGTCTCGGGCTCGTTGGGGCACTTGTCCACCGCATCAGGAATCCCATCGTGATCACGGTCGGGCCCTACCGCCCGCTTCGCCAGCCGCACGCGCACACGCGCCCCGCTCCGCTCCCGGCTGACGCCGGGTGCTCGCCGCCGCGCCCGCACCCGCGCTCGCACCTGCACCCGCGCCACCTTCGCCTTCACCTTCACCTTCAACACGTGTCGCGCCACCCCACGCCGCTCCACCACACCGCCGCGACCCAGCACCAACACACCCGGCGCTTTGTCTCGGCTCAAGCCGTAGCGCTTGTAGTCCCACTCCGACTCGAGCACCAACAGCGCCGTGTGCTGGCACAGCACGCGCTCGGCCAGCGACAGCTTGACCAGCGCCTCGCGACGCTTCACCGCGTCCTGCGCGCGCTCGCCTGCCGGCGCCTGCTCGAGCGACGCCACCCGCGCGCGGACCAGCGCGTGCGAGACCAGCGCCTGCGGCGCCGCGGCCAGCGGCACCACCAAGCGCTGCGACGTCGACTTGCCGCGCACCACGACCTTCAGCGTGCGGCTCGCCGCCGTCGCGAGCTCGGCATGCACCACCAGCGGCTCGCCCGCCGCCAGCGCGGCGACCCGGCGCGGCCAAACGAAACGCGCGCCCGGCACGCTCAGTCGCAGGTCCGTCGCCACGCGCTGTCGCAGCGCGCGGGCGGCTTGCGCAGCGCTGGCGCGCTCCGCATCGAGCACCACGCCAGCGTCGGGCAGCGCGCCGGCGACGAGCTTTCGCAGCAGCGCGCGATCTCGAATGCCGCCCACGGCCAGCACGTCCATGCGTCGCGTGGTCGACGCGAGCCGTCCGAGCCGCGAGCGCAGGTCGGCGACCTCGACGCCCGCCGTGACCACGCCGTCGCCGACGAGCAGCACGCGGCTCGGCCGACGCCGTGCGACGTATGCCACCGCCGAAGCCAGGCTCGAGGCGCCCAACGCGCGCCGCTTGCGCAGGGCCGCACGAATGGCTTGTGCGGCGCGCGAGCCCTTGTCGGCCATGTCGGCGAGCTCGCCGCGATAGATCGTCGCCGTCTCCTGGTCGAAGGCGGCCACCTCGAGCCGTGTCGTCGTCGTGCCCTGCGGCTGCGACGTCGCCAAGCTGCGCAGCAGCGCCAGCGTGGCGTCGATCTGCGCGTCGAAGCCGAGCGCTCGCGATGCGCTGCTGTCGACGAGCACCAGCAGCGAGCTGCCGAGGGGCGCCGGCCGCGTCTCGATCACGGGCTGCACGCGCGCGACGGCGAGCCGCCCGTTGCGCAGCCCCGCGAGCGTCGAGCTGGGCAGCTCGAAGTCGACGCTCGGCTTGACGCGCGAGCGCGCCAGCACCTTGCGCGAGCGTTTGCCGTCGCGCTGAAAGACAATGCCTTCCACTCGCAGGCGGTCGACGCGCGGCAGACCACGCAGCCGCAGCCTGTACGGCCGGGCGGCGTCGAGGCGCTGGCTGTAGGAGATCTTGAGCTGCTTGACGCTGCGGCCAAAGATCGGAAAGACGCGCGCGCTGAAGCTGTTGCCCGCGCTGTGCTCGAGCAGCGCCGGATCCTGGCGACGATGCAGGTAGTCCTCGTAGACGTGGCGCGCCTTCTCGCGCTCGACGATCTCAGCCTCCATCCAACCGCTGGCGAGCTTCATGGCGAAGCGCGTGACCAGCGCGCCGTCGGGCAGCGCGATAGAGAAGCGCCCCTCGCGCTGCCGGTTCTGCGGATTGTAGAAGGCCAGCGTCAGCTCGGTAAACGCCAGCGGCCCGCGCACGACAACCTTGGCGTCGAGGCGCCGCAGCAGCAGGCCCGTGCCGTCGCTGGCGGTCAGACCCAGCGGCGCGGCGGTCGGCGGCGGCGCCAGCGGACGCATGCTCATGCGTGCGCTGCTGTCTTGCGCGGCGAGGAGGGTGGCGAGAGCGACGACGACCAGCAGGTGGCGCTTCATGTCGCTATAAGCGCCGGCGGCCGAAGATGTTACAGGGCTGCGGCCTCGAGCCGATCTCGCTCGTGCATCAGGTAGTCGGCGAGCCGGTCGTAGGCCGACGTCACGCGGGCGGCCTTCTCGGCGCCCTGGTTGTAGTTGGTGTTGGTGTTGACGTCGTAGACGAAGGGCTTGCCGTGCTCGTCCTCGACCATCTCGAAGGCGGCGACGTGGATGTCG
>JAGQIK010000308.1 GCA_020431405.1 Myxococcales bacterium | reverse complement strand
GTCGTCGGTCTTGGAGAAGATCTGCGCGCCGTCGACGGCGTAGACGAGCTTGACGAGCCGGAAGGAGCTGCCCATCTCGTTCTTGTGCTTGATGATCGCGCGCGAGCCGGCGATCACGCCGTGAAGCACGGTCTCCTTGAGCAGGTTGAGACGCGCCTTGGAGCGGAAGATGCGCTCTTTGAGCTCGTTGACGCGCGCTTCGAGCTGCTTGAGGCGCACGTTGTAGTCGCCGCCGGACGGCGCCGCGGCCTGATCACCAGCGCCGCCAGCCGCCGCTCCACCGGCAGCCGCGCCGCCGGCAGCCGCGCCGCCCGCGGCGTCGCCCGCTTTGGCATCGCCCGCCTTCGCGTCTCCGGCCTTGGCATCGCCGGCCTTCTTATCGCCCGCTGCTGGTGTCCCACCACCCTGCGCGAACACGTTGGTCGACCACATCGCGACCGAAGCTATCAGTACAGCACGAACGAGTTTGCTGGAGAGCATGCTCAGTCCTCTTTCGAAGGGCGTTCGTCGGCGCTCGGATTGCGCGACGAAAGTCTACCTCGAACCCAAGCCGCGGAGATGAACGCACCGCGGTCAAATTGCGCTGGCCGCGGAGCAGCCGTCCGCGGCGATTTTCTACCGGACGGCGAGAAGCGATGAACGCTTGATATACCACCCGTGCGCTCCGAGTGTCAAACCTCGCTTCGGCAGAATCGCCCGTAGAAATTGGCAGTTACGGCGCCCCGGCATCGCGCGCGAGGGCGCTCCACACCGCCTCCAGCAGCACGTCTAGCCCGCGGCCGGTGGCGGCGGCGAGCGCGAGGACGGGCGCGCCGTCGCTGACCGACTCGAGGGCGGCGATGTGTTGCTCGATGAGCGCTTCTGACCCCAGCAGATCGATTTTGTTCAGCGCGATGATCGAGCTGCGTTCGAGCATCGCGGGATCATGGGCAGAAAGCTCGCGACGGAGCAGCGCCAGATCCTCGCTGGGCGGCTCGGGATCGCGCCCCTCGGCGGCGGCCTGCTCGCCGCGCGGGCCGTAGGCGTCGAGCAGGTAGACCAGCACGCGGGTGCGATGGATGTGCTTGAGGAATCGGTCGCCGAGACCGGCGCCTTCGTGGGCGCCCTCGATCAGACCGGGCACGTCGGCGACGACGAAGCTGCGCTCGCCCGACAGACGCACCACGCCGAGGTTGGGCCGCAGCGTGGTGAAGGGGTAGTCGGCGATCTTCGGCCTGGCTGCCGAGATCCGAGAGATCAGCGTGCTCTTGCCGGCGTTGGGCAAGCCGACGAGCCCGACCTCGGCGAGCAGCTTGAGCTCGACGCGCAAGCGGCGCTCTTCGCCCGACTCGCCGGGCTCGGCCTCGCGCGGGGCGCGATTGGTGGAGCTGACGAAGTGCAGGTTGCCGCGCCCGCCGCGCCCGCCGCGCGCGGCGACGAGGCGCTGGCCCGGCTCGGTGAGGTCGCCGAGCAGCTCGCCGCTGTCGAGATCGTGAAGCAGCGTGCCGCAGGGCACGCGGACGACGAGATCGTCGGCGCCGCGCCCGTGACAGTCTCTGCCTTGGCCGGGCTGGCCAGCCTTGGCGCGGTAGAGGCGCTGGTAGCGCAGATCCAGCAGCGTCGAGAGGCATGGATCCGACTAGAAGACGATGCTGCCGCCGCGGCCGCCGCCGCCGCCGGACGGCCAGCCGCGCGGCACGTGCGCCTCGCGCCGAAACGCGACGCAGCCATCGCCGCCGGCGCCGGCGCGCACGGTGATGGTGACTTCGTCGACGAAACGCACGTCGGCGCTCTCGTGGGTGGGGAGGGGCGCGGCGGCGGCTAGGGCGCCGCCGCGGACGCGGACGCGCGCCTAGGAGGCGGTCTGCGCGTCGCCGCCTTCGAGCGGACGGACGTGAACGCGGCGCTTGGTCTTCTTGAAGCGCTCGTACTCGATCGTGCCGTCGACGAGGGCGAAGAGCGTCCAGTCGCGTCCGATGCCGACGTTTTCGCCAGCGTGGATGCGCGTGCCGAGCTGCCGCACGATGATGTTGCCGGCGCGCACCGGCTCGCCGCCGTACTTCTTGACGCCGCGGTACTGCGCGTTGGAGTCGCGACCGTTGCGCGAGCTGCCCTGTCCCTTCTTATGAGCCATCTCGCTGCTCCTTTACTCGGCCGCGGCGCCGGCGGCGATATCGATCACGCGCAGCGCGGTGTAGGGCTGACGATGACCGTTCTTGCGACGGTAGCGCTTGCGGCGCTTGTACTTGAAGACGAGCACCTTGCGGTGCCGATCCTGCTCGAGGATCTCGGCGCTGACGGCTGCGCCACCGACGGTCGGCTTGCCGACGGACACGTTGTCGCCGTCGGAGACGAGCAGCACCTCGTCGAGGGTGACGACGTCGCCGACGTCGCCGGGCAGCTTCTCGACTTTGATCGTGTCACCGCGCGACACGCGATACTGCTTGCCGCCGGTTTTGACCACTGCGTACATGTTCGTTTCGGTCCTTCCCAGGGCGACGGCGCGTCGGAGGCCGACGAGACGTGCTTGTTACCAAGCCCTGCGCGTGTGCTTCACACCGCGGTTTTTCACTTGTGCTTTCGCGACGATAGATCGAGCGGCGCGAAAGCCGACACGGGATAGTACTCAGCGCGCCCTGGCTGTCAAGCATCCTCGAAGAGGGCGTCGATGGCCGCGCGGCTAGGCGGGCGTGCCACGCCGACCTCGCAGATGAAGGCGTCGATGAGCGCGGCGGGGGTCACGTCGAAGGCGGGGTAGGCGACCTTGATCCCCTCGGGCGCGATCGCCGTCTCGCCGACGTGGGTGACCTCGCGCGCGGCGCGCTGCTCGATGGGGATGTCGGCGCCGGTTTCGATGGCGCGGTCGATGGTCGAGCGCGGGGCGGCGACGTAGAACGGGATCTCGTGGTGGCGCGCGAGCACGGCCAGCGAGTAGGTGCCGATCTTGTTGGCGGCGTCGCCGTTGTGGGCGACACGGTCGGCGCCGACGACGACGCACGAGATCTCGCCCTTGGCCATCAGCGCGCCGGCCATGTTGTCGCAGATCAGCGTCACGTCGATGCCCTCGCGCGAGAGCTCCCAGGCCGTCAGGCGCGCGCCCTGTAGATAGGGTCGCGTCTCGTCGGCGTAGACGGCGATGCGCTTGCCGGCCTCCACCGCGCCGCGCACCACGCCGAGCGCCGTGCCGTAGCCGCCGGTGGCCAGCGCGCCCGCGTTGCAGTGCGTCAGCACGTGCGCGCCGTCTTTGACCAGCTCGGCGCCGAAGCGGCCGATGGCGCGGCAGAAGTCGACGTCCTCGCGCCAGATGGCGAGCGCCTCGCGCTCGAGCGCGGCGCGTGCTGCCTGCACGCCGCCGGCGCCGGCGAGCGCGCGCGCGAAGACGGCCTTCTGGCGATCGATGGCCCAGAACAGATTGACCGCCGTGGGGCGGCTCTCGGCCATGCCGCTACAGGCGCGGGCGAACGCGCGCTCGAAGGCCGCCGGCTCGTCGGGCATCTGGCGCGCGCCCGCGGCGAGCCCCATCGCCGCGGCGCAGCCGATGGCGGGCGCGCCGCGGATCACCATGTCGCGGATCGCGGCGGCGACCTCGGCGTCATCACGGTAGCGGCGCCACACCTCTTGTCCTGGCAGCAGGCGCTGGTCGAGCATCACCACCGCGCCGTCGTCCCAGTAGAGCGGGCTCTGCAGCTCGGCCCAGCTCGCGCCGGCGACGACCTCCCCCGGGCTCGTGATCGTCATCGTCAAAGCGCCCTTGGTCAAAGGGCCCTATTCAAAGGGCCATGGTTCGGTCTTTGAGCTCTTCGGCGAGCGCTTCGAAGACCTGCGCCGCCTGGTCGAGCTCGCCTTCGAGGTAAAGCTGGGTGGCGCGCACGATCTTGTGCAGCGTCAGCGGGCTCAGCTCGGCGGCCTTGAGCGCGCGCGCGTTGGGAAGAAGCTGGGCTTGGCGGTCGAGCGCGTCGACAGCGTCGAGCAGGGTCTTGGGGATCTCGCGATCGGGCATCAGCGCTTGTTTAGCGCATCGGGTGGTAAAGGCAAAGGCGCAAGGTGGGAGGCCTCGGGCCTCAGACCTCGGGCCTCAGGCCTCGGGCCTCGGGCCTCGGGATCGTGCGCGAGCGCTTCACGGGCTTCGCAGCTCTGCGTCGTCAGCGCGCGATCGACGCGCACAGCGCAGCCCCTCGCGCGGATGTTCAACGCGACGCGAGCGAAGCGAGCGAGCCTGCTGCAGAGGCCCGAGGCCCGAGGCCCGAGGCCCCCGCTAGTCGTCGCCCGCCAGCTTCTCGCGCAGCAGCTGGTTGACCAACTGCGGCGGCGCCTTGCCGCGCGTGGCCTTCATCACCTGCCCGACGAAGTAGCCGATGATCTTCGTCTTGCCGCTGCGGTACTGCGCCACCTCTTCGGGCGAGGCGGCGAGCACGCGCTCGACCTCGGCGACGACGGCGGCGCTGTCCTGCTCGACGAAGAGGTCCTCGGCGCGTGCGATCTCTTCGGCCGAGCGGCGGTTGTCCCACATCTTGGCGAAGATCGTCTTGGCCAGCTTGCTGCTGACGCGGTCGGCGCGCACGAGGGCGAGCAGCTCGGCGAGGCGCTGCGGCGCCACGCGCGCGCTGGCGGCGTCGCGCGCGTCGTCGATGCGCGAGAGCAGCTCGGTGCGGATGAAGTTGGCGGCGCGCTTGATCTCGCGCGCGTCGGCGTCGCCGAGCGCTGCGACGACGGCCTCGAAGTAGTCGCCGAGCTCGCGCTCGCGCACAAGCTCGCTCGCCTCGTCGTCGGTCAGCGAGAGCACGTCGATGAAGCGCTGCCGGCGCGCGAGGGGAAGCTCGGGCAGCTCGGCGCGCGCCGCCGCGAGCTCGGCCTCGGCGATGACGAGCACGGGCAGGTCGGGCTCGGGGAAGTAGCGATAGTCGTGCGCCTCCTCTTTGGAGCGCATCGACAGCGTCACGCCGCGCGCGTCGTCGTAGAGGCGCGTCTCCTGCACGACCTGCCCTCCGCCGTCGAGCAGCGCGCGCTGGCGCGCGATCTCGAACTCGAGCGCGCGCTGCACGAAGCGAAACGAGTTGAGGTTCTTGATCTCGGTCTTGGTGCCGAGGGTGCGCTGGCCGACGGGACGCAGCGAGACGTTGGCGTCGCAGCGCAGCGAGCCCTCCTGCATGTTGCCGTCGCTGATGCCGAGCGCGCGCACGATGCCGCGCACGGTGCGCATCGTCTCGGCGGCCGCCGCGGCGTCGCTCAGATCGGGCTCGGTGACGATCTCGATGAGCGGCACGCCGGCGCGGTTGAGATCGACGAGCGAGGTGTGCCCGGGGCCGTCGTGGGTTGTCTTGCCGGCGTCCTCTTCGAGGTGGATGCGGTTGAGGCGCACCGAGAAGCGCTCGCCCTCGTGCAGCACCTCGATGGCACCGCCCTCGGCGAGCGGCTTTTCGTGCTGCGAGACCTGATAGCCCTTGGGCAGGTCGGGGTAGAAGTAGTTCTTGCGCGCGAAGCGGCTGTCGCGCCGCACGTCGCAGCCGCACGCGAGCGCCATGCGCAGCGCGTAGCGCACCACCTCGGCGTTGAGCACTGGCATCGCGCCGGGCTGGCCGCTGCAAACGGGGCAGACGTGCTCGTTGGGCGGCGCGCCGAAGGCCGTCGAGCAGCCGCAGAAGATCTTCGTGCGCGTGCCGAGCTGCACGTGGATCTCGAGGCCGATCACCGCCTCGTAGCTCACGCGTCACCTCCGGCGGCAATGTCGATGTCGACGTCGACGTCGAGCGCCGCTTCGAGCGCGCCCGCTACCGAAAAGAGGCGCGCCTCTTCGAGCGCCGGCGCGATCAGCTGCAGGCCGACGGGAAGCGGCGCGGCGCGGCCTTGCTCGGGCGCGGCCGGCGCCACGGCGCAGGGCATCGACAGCGCGGGCAGCCCGGCGAGGCTCGCCGGCACGGTGAAGGCGTCTGCCTGATACATCGCCACCGGGTCGGCAGTTTTTTCGCCGCGGCGAAACGGCAGCGTCGGCGTGGTCGGAAGCAGCAGCACGTCGCACTGCGAGAAGCACTTTTCGAAGTCGCGGCGGATCAGCGTGCGCACCTTCTGCGCGCGCAGGTAGTAGTCGTCGTGATAGCCGGCCGACAGCGCGAAGGTGCCGAGCAGAATGCGGCGTTTGACCTCGTCGCCGAAGGCGGCGCGGCTTTGTCGATAGAGCGCGCCGAGGTCGTTGGCTTGCGCGGCGCGGTGGCCGTAGCGTACGCCGTCGTAGCGCGCGAGGTTCGACGAGGCCTCGGCGGTACAGATCAGATAGTAGGTCGCCAGCGCGTGCTCGGCGTGCGGCAGCGTGATCTCGTGCAGCTCGGCGCCCATCTCGGCGAGCGCGCGGGTGGCGCGCGTCACGCCGCTGGCGACCTCGGGCGCGACCTGCACCGGCGACTGCGACAGCACGCCGACGCGAAGCCCGTCGATGGCGCCCTCGCCAGCCGAGGCGGCGGCGACCACGTCGCCGAGCGGGTGCGTGAGGCTGGTGCTGTCGCGCCTGTCGTGTCCGCCGACGACGGCGTAGAGGCGCGCGCAGCTCTTGACGTCGCGCGCCAGGGGGCCCGGCTGATCGAGCGACGAGGCGAAGGCGACCAGGCCGTAGCGGCTGATGCGGCCGTAGGTCGGCTTGAGGCCGACCACGCCGCAAAACGCCGCCGGCTGGCGGATCGAGCCGCCCGTGTCGCTGCCCAGCGCACCGAGCGCCATGCGCGCCGCCACCGCCGCCGCCGAGCCGCCCGACGAGCCGCCCGGCACGCGCTCGGGGTCCCACGGGTTTTTGCACGGGCCGTAGGCCGAGTTTTCGTTGGACGAGCCCATGGCGAACTCGTCCATGTTGGTCTTGCCGACGACGAGCGCGCCGGCCGCGCGCAGCCGCTCGACGATCGTCGCCTCGTAGGGCGGCTGCCAACCTTCGAGCATGCGCGAGCCGCAGGTGGTCGGCAGCCCGGGCAGCGTCATGTTGTCTTTGACCGCCACCGGCACGCCGCAAAGCGGCAGCGCGTCCGCGAGCCGCGTGGCGTCGCGTTCGATGAGCTCGGCCGCACGCGCCCGTGCGCCATCGAGATCGACGCTGATGAAGACGCCGAGATCGGCGGCGCGCGCTTCGATCTGCTCGGCACAGCCGTCGAGCGCGTCACCGAGCACCGCCTCGCCGCTCGCCAGCGCCGCCAGCGCAGCGCCTATCTCGTCGCGCACCGCCACGCGCCGCTCAGCCGCTGATCACGCGCGGCACGACAAAGCTCGCCTCGTCGCGCGCCGGCGCCGCGTCGAGCAACCGCTCGCGCGCCATCGACGGCGTCACCTCGTCGGCGCGCCGCGGACAGGGCAGCGGCACCGGGTGCGTCGTCGGCTCGACGCCCTCGACGTTCACCGCATCGAGCGCCGCGAAGGCCTCGAGCACGCGCTCGAGCTGCGCGCCGAAGTCGCGCGCTTGTTGCTCGGTGAGCTCGAGTTGGGCGAGCTGGGCGACGGCTTGGATGTCGACGTGCTTGTTGTTGTGCATGGCGGGCGGGTCAGCGGGTTAGCGGGCTTCAGGCTTCGGGCTTCAGGCTTCAGGGCCTCGGGCCTCGGGCCTCGGGCCTCGGGAGCTCGGGCCGGGCTTGATCTCAGTGAGCAACCTCGTAGTCGCGTCTACGATAAGCGATTCGTGAGCAGGAATCCTCGCAACCTTGTCGTGTTTCGTTTGGCTGACGAGCTCGTGTTGGATGTCTACAAGGCAACACGGCTCTTCTCGCTCGATGAACGCTTCGGCCTTCGCGCTCAGCTTCGGCGCGCTGCGGTCTCGGTGCCAACGAACTTGGTCGAAGGCTGCGCTCGGCCTACGGCGCGAGACTACCGCTATTTCGTTGCCATGGCACTCAGCTCCGCGTCGGAGGTTCGCTATCTGCTGGGGCTCAGCACGCGGCTCGGCGAGCTCGACGCACCTGTCTCGGCAACGCTCGTCGCCCGCTACGACAAGCTCGTACGCTCGTTGCAGTCGCTCGTCGGTGCAATTGGCAGGGAGATCGCGCGAGCGGCTGCTGCCCGAGGCCCGAGGCCCGAGGCCTGAGGCCCAACGTTGGGGCCCGACAACCTAGTTGAACGACAGACCCACCAGCTCGCGCACCGAGATGCGCAGCTCGCCGCGATCGAGGCCGTCGGCGCTGAAGGCGGATCGACGCAGCCGCACGATCTCGAGCGTGTGGCTGCCGCTCAGCAGCGACAGCTGCGTCGCCGGGATGTCGAACTGGCCGTCGTCGCGCGGGCGGCAGCGCAGGGCGAGCTCGCGTTTGCCGCGCGTGTAGCGCAGCTCGATGTAGGTCAGGTCGTTGGGGCGCGCGTCTTTGGCGGGCTGCCAGCTGATGGGCAGGTCGCGCGTGCGCGCGTGGGTGATGTTGGGGCGCGGCACGCTGCCGGCGATGCCGAGCAGGCGCGGCAGCGCGGGGGCGGCGCCGGAGACGTTGAAGGCGCCGACGGTCTCGCCGCCGGCGGAGTTGACTTTGATCTGGCCGAGGCGCTGCTCTTCGGTGGACTGCGCTTCGCCGTAGACCACGCCCGAGATGAAGGGCAGCAGGGTGGCGAAGTGGCGCGGGGTCAGGCGCACGGTGCCGGAGTCGGTCTGCACGCGCAGCTGGCCGGCCTCGAGCAGCTCGACGTGGCCTTTCTCTTCGCGGTCCTGATCGTCTGCGATGGTGAGCGTCAGATCGTAGGTGTGGCAGCGGTCGATGGCGGGCAGGTCGTTGACCGGATCGATGGGCAGGGCCAGCAGGCGGCCGACGTGCTCGCGGTCCATCGCCGTGTAGCGCACGAACTGTGCGCGCGTGTTGAGCAGCAGCTGATCGGTGGTGCTGCCGTCGGTGGCACTGGGGTCGGTGGCGTTGTGATCGTACGTGACCGACATCAAGCCGAAGCTGCCTTCGGCGAGGCCCGACGAGTCTTCCGAGCCGGTCTCGCTGCCGGAGCAACCGACGAGGGCAGCGACGGCGAGCGCGGCGAGCGTGAAGCGAGTTGCGTGTTGAAACAGTCTGAGCATGCGCAGCGTTCTCTCGCGTCTGATTCTACGGTTGGACGCGGCAGGTCCAACCCGAACATTGTAGTCGAGGGACCGGACCTTATCAAACTGCTGGGCGGGATCAAAGCGCGCCGCCGACGCGCGTGCGCCGGCGGCGAGGTTCGTGTTTTTGCGGGGTTAGAAAGGAGAGGGGGGCGCGGCTAGCGGTACAGGGTCCAGCGGCTGGGCACGTACAGGACGCGCGGGCCCCAGTAGGTGCTGCCCCAGCGGCTGTGCGCGTACACGCGGTGATAGCCGGGGCGCAGGCCGCGGATGATGCCGGTGCGGTAGCCGCGCAGCCAGCCCATGCGCACGCCGCGCACGTAAACGAGGATCAGAAACGGGGTCCGATTGCGGACCATCAGGATCGAGCGGTCACCCTCTTTGCCGATGACCGTCACCTCGAGCGCGTTGTCGAGCGTCTTGCCGTCGGCCTTGACGGCCTTGGCGCCGATCGTCGTCGCCGGGGTGGATGCTGGCGCTGCGTGCGCCACGCTCGACGCGACGAAGCCCAAACAAAGCAGCGCGGCCAGCGCACCCTGGGTCAACCTCTTCATGCTCATCGCCTCCATCATTAGTTCATTGCCGACTCGCGCCGGCTCAACGTTTCGCTTGGGTATGAACTCGAACGCATGTTTGGCTGACTGACCGCTAGCCACCCTTCTTGGCGCCACCCTTCTTGTCGGCGTCGGGGTCGACGGGCGGCTTGTGATCCTTGGGCGGCTTGCCCTTCTTCGCCGGGATCTTGCCGAGCACGTCTTTGTCGGCGGTCTGGCCGCCCTTGCCGAACTGGTACGGGCCTTCGGCCGCGGCGTAGCCAGCAGGCGGATAGGCGAGGTCGGCCTTGGGCAGATCCTTGACCTCGACGCTCGTCGCGGTGGTCACCATCTTCGGCGCCTTGGCAGGTTCTTTCGACTTGCCGCCGCCGCCCTCGCTGATGACCTCCATGGCCCACTTGACGGGGAAGTTGATCTTCTTCTTCAACTCGTCGACGACTTTTTGCCCGTCGGCGTCCTGGAACGGCACGGTGAGGAAGTCGATCATCATGTCGCCCCACTCGGCCTTGAACTTCTTGTCGGCGGTGTGCCAGATGTCGAGGTTGACGGTGATCTTGCCGGTCTTCTCGCCGCCCTTGGCCTTGACCTTCCAGTCGAACGACAGCTTCGCCTTGCTGAGCGCCGCCTCGATGCCGGCGACCGTCTCCTTGGCCTTGCCGTCGGTGACCTCGATCTTGTAGTTCATGCGCGTCATGCCGGGGCCGCCCTCGAGCAGGTTGCCCAGCTCGGAGCCGGTCATGACCCAGTACTTCTTCTTGCCGGGGTCAGCGAGGACGTACTTCTTCTTGCTCGGGTCGTAGCGCAGCTCGGTGCCCTCGGGGATGTAGCTGTCCTTGGTCTGGAAGACCATGCGCCCGCGCTTGTCGTCGACGTGCATGGCCTGCTTGAAGACCGAGCCCGCCTGCGCGGCCTTGAGGTCGTCGCCGCCCTTGGGACCCTTGTCCAGGCCGGGGACCTCGAGCTTCATCTCGAGCGCCATCGCGACGCCCTTGGTGTTGCCGCTGGCGTAGGCCGTGTCGGCCGGCAGTCCGCCCGCGGCCGGCTTGGTCGTGCCCGGGGCATCGCCCGTGCCCTTCTTCGGGGCTGCCGTGGTGCCCGTGCCGGTGCCGCCGCCCGGCTTCTTCTTTTTGCAGCCGCCGAGCAGCATCAGGGCGCCCGCCGCTACGAAAACCACACAGAGTCTGCGCATGCGCATCGCCAGTTTCCTCCAGCTCTGAAGTGAATCCATCGCGGACGACTGCTCCGCGTCAGCGAGATCGCCGCCGACTCTATGTCAGGCGGCAGAAGATGGCAACGAAGCCAACAGCTTAGTTGATGCTAAGCGAGAAGTTGCGCCGAACGACTCGGCTCTGGCTGAACACCTTGACCGTGCCGCTGTTCATTCCCTTGGGTAGGTAGACGCGATCGAGCGGCACCTCGACGACCATCACGCGCCGCGTCACGGTGAACTCGCGCGTGGGCACGGCGTAGCGGCTGCCGCTGCGCGAGCGCAGGTCCGCGCTGACCTCGAAGCGCAGCCGCGCGCGCGAAAAGCTCGGCCCGAAGGCCACGCGCAGCCACAGCTTGCAGCCGCGCATACCGCGACAGCCCGGCGCGAGCCGCGCACGCGTGAGGCTCAGCTCCTGCGAGCCGTAGACCGCGTCGATACGAAAGCCGCTGGCCGGCGGCGGCGGGTAGCTCGCCTGCTTGTACGAGCTCGACACGCCGAACTGCGTCATCAGGCCCTTCCAGCCCTTCTGCAGCGCGGCGAGCCGGCTGCGATAAGAGCTCGCCTCGACCTGGTAGTGAAACAGCCACATGATGTCCTTGTCGATCTTCTCTTTGAGCTTGGTCAGCTCGGCCTCGGCCTCGGCGACCTTTTCGCGTCGGCTCTGCGCGCCGGCCGGCGCGGCGAGAAGAGACAAGCTGGCGACGAACGCGAGCGCGGCCAGCGCCGTCTTGGTCGTGTGGATCATCATGGCTAGCGCAGCTCCAGGTCGACGTTCTGCTCGGCGCGCGCGCCGTCCCAGGGGCGGTAGTAGCGACGCCCCGACTTGTGCTCGGTGTAGACCGTCACGCGCAGCTTGTAGCGCCCGTGCGCCAGCGTGTGGCCCTTGATGCGCAGCGAGAAGCGGTTGTCGGCGCGGCGGATCTTTTTGCGCTGGCGATAGATGATGATGTTGCGGTTCTGGCCCGTGGCTTTGACCTCGATGATCGCCGGGCGCATGTCGCGCTTGTAGTCGTTGATCTTGAAGCGCCCGCGCACGTTGACGAAGCGCCCGCGCGCGGCGGCGCTGACCTTGACGTCGGTGAGCGTGACCTTGTTGCCGTAGCTGCGATACCAGTCGCGATAGTGCGGCAGCAGCATGTCGACGCCGGGCGGCGCCTTGCGCGTGACGCGAAAGACGCCCAACGAGACCGCCGCCTGGCGCGGCCGGTAGCGATAGCCGCGGCTGTAGCGCCGATAGGGCCTGACCTCGCGAAAGACGCCAGCGACGAAGTAGCGCCCCGGCAAGAGCCCCAGCCCTTGCACGTGATGGCGCCAGCGCTCGCTCGCGCGGCTGAGGATGTGCGAGCGATGCGAGCTGCGGTGCACGGCGCGCTCGGACTTCTGATACTCGGCAGCCATCGGGATGAAGCGGTGGTCGAAGATGTACCAGTCGATGCTGATGCGGTGCTGGCGGTCGGCGATCCACTCGCGCGGGTAGTAGGTCTGGACGTGGACGTAGATCTTCTCGGGATCGACCACCGGCACTTTGTACTTCGACGCCGACGGATAGACCGACGAGTCGGACACGCGCGCGGTCTCGACCTCGAGGCCCTGCGGGCGCTGCCACGTGGGGGCGCGCTTGTTGCGCGACGTGTACATGATCTGCTGCGCCGAGCGGAAGTTGGCCTCGCTGTCGCGGTAGACGCGCTGCAGGCCGCGGTATTGCGTCCAGGCCCAGCTGCGCAGCTCGCCGATCATCGTGCGCTGCGCCTTGAGCGCGGCGATCTGCCGGCGCACTTGGCACAGCTTGTCGCAGCCGCCGCGACGACGCGCGCGCCGCGTGGTGCCGGGCGCGGTGCCGCCGGGCAGCGGGATCTGCGCGTGCGCCGGCGCGGCCTCGAGCGCCAGCAGCGCCAGCGCGCACAGGCAGGTGGTCGTCAGCTTGCCCATCCTTGTCCTCGTCCTCGTCCGCGTTCGCGTCCGCGTTCTAGTCGACGTCTTTCGCGCAGCGAAAGCCGACCATCGGTAGCCTTGACGTCTCGTAGTTGTAGAAGCGATAGGTCGCCGTCAGGCGCCGTGGCTTGTAGTCGCCGAAGCTCGCACCGCGGATGATGCGCATCTTCTGCCAGTTGCGGTAACGATACTTCTTCGGCGGCGGCTCGGAAACGCCGCATTTGGTGCTGTAGCCGCCGTAGCGATCGGCGACCCACTCGCCCGCGTTGCCGATCATGTCCTTGAGGCCCGAGATCGCCGCGTTCGACGTGCGCTGCAGCTTGGCGCCCTTGCACGGCTTGCTGTCGCGGCAGATGTTGGCCGCGTCGGCAGGCGGCGGCTTGGTGCCGCTGGGGTAGAGCGCGGTGTGGCCTTTGCCGCCGCGCGCGGCGAACTCCCACTCGGCCTCGCTGGGCAGGCGCTTGCCGCGCGCCTTGCAGAACGCCTCGGCCTGCTGCCAGCTGACGTTGACCGCCGGATACTCGTCACGCCCCGGCGTGGGCTTGTAGCCCGTGCGCCAGCGCTTGTTCTTCGGCTGCTCGAGGAAGGCGACGAACTCGGCCTGCCAGACCTCGCGGATGTCGAGGTAGAACGGCTTGAGCGTGCAGCGGTGCACCGGCTTTTCGAGCGCCTCGCCGTCGGCGCGCCCCATCGAGAACGTGCCGCCCGCGATGTAGTGCATGCCGAGGATCGTCTTGGGGCCGGCGTCGGGCTTGGCTTTGGTCGCCGCGTCGGCGCTCGTCTTGGCGATCGCCGCGTCGGCGCGGCCGCTGGCGCTGCCGCTGCCGCTGCTGGCACCGGCGCCGCTGTCGAGGCGTGTCGCGACCGCACCGCTGCCCGAGCCGCTGCCGCCCTTCTTGATGACGAAGAAGTAGACCGCCGCGCCGCCGCCGACGCCGAGCGCGAGCAGCAGCACCAGCAGCAGCGCGACGGGCAGCTTGCGTCCGCCGCCGCCGGTCTGCTCGGTGGCGACGCCGGCCTGGCTGCCGCCGAGGTTGCTCCAGCCGTCGCGGCTGACGTTGGGATCGAAGCCGGCGTGGCTCGGCGGCCCGGTCTGCGCGCCCGGCGCCGTGTGCACGTAGGGGCCGGTGCTGTCGGGCCGCGCGATGGACAGGCATGGCGTGAAGGCCGGCGTGGTCGGCCCGGTGACGGGCGTCGTGTGCGGCGGCGGCGTCTGCGTCGGCGGCAGGTTCGGCCCGGTGCCGGCGAGCATGGTCTGCGCCAGCGGCACCGATCCGAGCGGCGGCACGTCGACGTGGCCGACCAGCGCGGCGAGCGCCTGCGCGAGGTCGGTCATGCGCTGGTAGCGCGCCTCGGGCGAGCGCGCCATCGCGCGCATGATGACCTGCTCGACGGGCGGCGGCAGATCGGGGCGGCGCTCGCGCGCCGGCGTGGGCGGCGAGCGGCGCACGGCGTCGAGGGCGATCACCGGGTTGGGCACCTCGTAGGGCAGCCGCCCGGTGAACATGCGGTACAGCACCACGCCCATCGAGTAGATGTCGGAGCGGCCGTCGATGGCGCCCGCGTCGGTGGCCTGCTCGGGCGAGATGTAGTCGGGCGTGCCCATCACCTGCGCCGCTTGCGTCAGCTGCGTGCTGCCCTCCTGCTGCATCTTGGCGATGCCGAAGTCGAGCACCTTGACGAAGTCGCGGTCGCCGCGCTTTTCGATGAGGAAGATGTTTTCGGGCTTGAGGTCGCGGTGGACGATGCCCTTGTCGTGCGCCGCCTGCATCGCGTCGCAGACCTGGCTGATGATGTGCGAGGCGCGCGGCACGCCGAGCGTGCGCTCGCGCTCGAGCACGTCGGACAGCGGTTGGCCGTCGAGATACTCCTCGACGATGTAGTGCACGTTGTCTTGGGTGCGGTTGACGTCGAAGACGTCGAGGATGTTGGGGTGGTTGAGCTGGCTCGCCGAGCGCGCCTCGCGGTGGAAGCGCTCGAGGATCTCTTGGTTGGGCGCCAGCTGGGCGTGCAGCAGCTTGATGGCGAACTTGCTCTGCAGGCGCACGTGCTGCGCCTCGTAGACGGCGCCCATGCCGCCGGAGCCGAGGCGGCGCACGATCTGGTAGGTGCCGGCGAGCTCGCGGCCGAGGAACGGATCGTTGGCCGCGGCGGCCGCGTCGCCGCTGAGCAGCGCTGCGCCGTCATAGGGGCACTTGAGATACCCCTGATCGAACTCGCGGTGACATACGGGACACCGCATCAGCGCCATCGCACGGGCCTCCCCACGGGCGACGAGACTAACCGTTCACCGCAGGTCGCACAATGCGACAGCCTGCAGCGTGCGAGGCGGACCGGTCAGTGTTCAGCGATCAAGCGCTCACGCGATCCCGTCGACGTAGCGCTCGATGAGCCGGCGGTGCGAGGGCGCCAGCGTCGCGAAGCGCACGGCGAGCAGGTGGAAGCGGTCGCGCCGCCGCTCGCGTACGACCTGCGCGCGCGCCGAGATCGTCACGTCGCTGCCGGGCAGGTTGAACTCGAGCCAGCAGCGCGGAAGCTCGCCGTAGAGGCCCTCGAAGGCCTTTGCCAGCAGCATCCCGTCGCGGCTGATGTCGCCAGCCTGGCATAGCGAAGCCGCTTCGCCGACGCGCTTTTTCACCGCGATGGTGATGCGCGCGCGACGGCAGTCTCGGCGATTGCCGCGAGCGCTGGCGTGGCGAAAATCCCGGGCCGCGGAGGTGTCTGCTGCGGCGATGTCTCTGGTCGCGGGGCGGTCGTTCGCGACAACTTGTTGGCTCTTCATCGGCTCCTCAGGCGATGTAGGTCCTTATGCTACATCGGCCGAGAGCGCGGCCGCCAGTTTCTATTGCCCGCTGCTCGGCATGTTCTTGGTGCTGTTGAGCGTCCAGTCGTAGTCGAGCGACTTGTCGAAGGCGACGTCGCTGGTGCCGCCGCTGCGGAAGGCCTCGATGAAAGCCTTGGGCGAGCCGTGGGTGCGCTCGAAGTCGGTCTTGTACCAGCTGAACAGCATCGAGATGCCGTCGGGCCCGGCGCCCTTCTTGACGTTGTCGACCCACGCCGTGGTGAAGGCGTCGAGCTGCGCGTCGAGCGTCTTCGCATCGAAGACGAAGGGCGCGGCGCCCGGCAGGTTGGGGCAGCTCAGGGCGCCGCAGTTGAAGGCGGCGTGAACGCGCGAGTCGGGGTTTTCGCTGCCCCAGATCTCGGTGGCCCAGCCTTCGAGCTTGGTGCGCGCCGCGTCGGTCATGTTGGTGAAGTCGGCGGCGCGCGCGACGAAGTCGGCGCGGCCGGGGCCGTGCTCGATGTGATTGAGCGACAGCTGAAGGCCCCCGATGGTGTAGCGCGGCTCGGAGAAGAAACCCGCCGCCTCGACGGTCTTGAATCCCTGATCGCCGTTCCACATGTCGAGCACGCCTTTGATCACGCCCGCGTTGTAGGCGTTGATGAAGTAGGCGAGCTTTTCGCTTTTGCTTTCGAGGCCACTCGCATCGACGCTGCCGAGCATCGCCAGATAGCCCTGCAGCTGAAACTGCGCGTCGACGTCGCCGGCGAGCGCGTCGTAGTCGATCACGACGAAGCCACCGTCGGCGCTCTTTTGCGTGAAGCGCTCGATGAGGTCGGCGAACAGCGTGTGCTTGAGCGACTTGACGTCGGTGCGCACGACGCCGTCGGTGCCGCCGGGCGAGAGCGTGCCGGGCTCGTAGTCGAGCGGGTCGACGAACTGACCGCACGCCGAGAGCAGCGTGATCGCAAAGGCGCTCAGCAGGAGAGATCTCATTTCTGACTCCAGGACAGCCCCGCGCCGAACTGCAGGCCCGTAGCGCTGTTCTTGGCCCACGGGATGGCATCGAAGTTGGCTTCGAAGGCGAGCCCCTTCCAGATCTTGACGAAGATGCCGGGGCCGACCGTGACGTAGCTCTTGGTGTAGACGTCGTCGACGGGGGTGAGGATGGCGCTCGCGTTGGCCATCACCAGCAGCCGCGAAAACAGCTTGTAGCCCACCTGCCCGAACAGCGCGATGCCGTCTTTGAAGCTGCGGCCGTCGCCCGGGTCATCGCCGGTGTACGCCTCGGTGCGGTGCCGATAGCCGAGCTCGACGAAGCCGTAGAGCGGGATCTTGTCGAGCGAGCCGCCCAGCGCGAGCCAGAAGGTCAGATCGAGCTGGCCGTCGCCGAGCGCGGGATATCGCGTGGCGAACGGCACGTCGGGGATCACCGTATAGAGCGGTACCTTGACGTCGACGCGCAGCGCGTACTTGAAGGGCAGCCGAAGCGGCGGTGTGTACTGCACGCCGAGGATCATGTCGGCGCCGCCCGCGTTGATGAAGGCCGCGTCGTTGACATAGTCGTTGCTGCTGAACAGGTAGGGGATGAAGCCTTGCACCTGCAGCCCCTTCCAGACGCCGGCCTCGAAGTACAGCGAGGTGGTGGCGCCGAGATAGTCGACGCCGCTGACGACGCCGCCCATCACCGACGGCGTGCTGCTCGCGATGAACAAGCCTTGGTTCAGCTTGACGTAGAACTGTCCGAGATCTTTGGTCCACGGGCCAGCGGCGGCGGGACGGGCGGCGAGCAGGGCGGCGGTCAGCGCCGCGGCGGCGAGCACCCGCGCGGCGACGCGCGGCGCGACGGCGAGGTGGCCAACGCGTGCTTTCACCCTATCCTCCCGAGAGGCCTTGCCGGTTCGATGCTGCATATCGAGCTGCATTGTTGACATGTACGTGGTGTCACACCCACGGTTACGTCGTCGGCGTGAACGAGATTGCAACCAACACCCCATAACCGCACCGCCGTGGCTAGCGTAGCAAGGGCGGTGTCGGCGTGACGGCCGAGCGCAGCGAAGAAACCCTGATGGCCGCCTACGTCGACGGCGATCTCGAGGCCTTCGATACGCTCTTTCGGGCGTTGGCACCGCGGATCCATGGGTTCTTCGTCAGGCGCTTCGGCGACCCCACGATCGCCGACGACCTGCTGCAGGTAACGTTCTTAAAGCTTCATCGCGCGCGAGCGCAATACAACGTGGGCTCGCCCGTGCGGCCGTGGGTCTTCACCATCGCGGCGCGCGCGAGCCTCGACGAGCTGAGACGCCGCGGGCGCCGACCGGAAGATGCCGACGAGATCCGTCTCGAGAAGGCAACGCGGGCGGCGGCGCTCGACAGGGCGTCGGGACCGGATGCCGTGGAACGAGCCGACATCGCCGCCAAGGTTCGCGAAGCCCTGGACAAGCTGCCCGAGTCGCAGCGCGTGGTGGTGCACCTGCACCGCTACGAGGGCATGACCTTCGGCGAGATCGGCGAGGTGCTCGGCTCCACCGAAGGCGCGGTCAAGTTGCGCGCCTTCCGAGCGTACGAGCAGCTGCGCAGACACCTGACTCCGCTGATGCGCGAGGTCATGCCCGAGGCCAAGAGGAACGCGACGTGAGCCGCGAGGACAAGTCACCGGGCGCGACGCAGCTCGGCTGCCCCGACGAGCTAGCTCGCGAGCTCGACGGCGCGCAGGACGCTGGCGCTGGCAGCGCCGAGGCGCTGTGGCAGCTGCTCGGCGCGGCCGCGCTGCCGCCGCTCGCGGGCGAGGCGCTCGAGGGGGCGCTGGCGCGCACGCGCGCCGCGATGGCGGCCGACGCGTCGTGTCCGAGCGAGCTTTGCGAGCTGCTCGAGCAGAGCGAGGCGCGCGACGAGCTGATCGATCCGCAGACGCTGTGGCGCGTGCTCGGCGAGAGCGAGATCGAGCCGCCCAGCGCGCAGGCGCTCGAGCGCACGCGCGCGGCGGTGATGGCGCAGGTCGCCGCCGATCTCGAGGCCGAGGCCGGCGCGGGTGCAGGCGCGGACGCGGGCGTGGGTGTGAGCGCAGCGGCGGGCGAGCCGCGGCGCAAGACGCGATGGTGGCAGCTGGCGATCCCGCACTTCGCCGTGGCGCTGGGCTTCATCGCGCTCGCGGCACTGTTCAAGAAGATGCCCTTCTCGGCGGACTGGCCGCTGGCGGTAGGCCTCGGCGTGGGCGCCGCGGTGCTGGCCACCTTCGTCGTGCCCTACGCGCGCTTGGTGCTCGTCAGCGTGGGCGCCGTCTCGGCGCTGGCGATGCTCGTGGTGGGCCACGGCAGCGGTGGCATCGGCATGGCCGCCAAGTGCGGCGTGATGGAGATGGTCGCGGCGCTGGTGCCGCTCGCGATCACCGCGACGATGCTGTGGCGGCGGCGCATCCAGAGCTCGGCGGCGACGCTCGCCGCGGCGACGGCAAGCGGCGCGCTCGCCGGCCAGGCGGCGCTGATCCTCGCTTGTCCGGGGCGCAACCTCGAGCACCTGCTCGTCGGGCACGTCGGCGGCGTGCTGCTGGCGGCGGGCATCGGCTTCGTGGTCGGCCTGCTGCCGGTGTTTCGGGGCGCGCGCGCCAACGCGTAACAGCGGTGGGCGGTATTGCACTTCAGCCGTCAGCGCCTCG
>JAGQIK010000307.1 GCA_020431405.1 Myxococcales bacterium | reverse complement strand
TAGGCGGCAAGACGGCGCGCTCGGGCCTGGACGGCTCTCTTCTGGGCTCGGGTTTGCTCGCGTCGAAACCGGGCGACGTCGACCGCGCCGTCTGCGCGTTGTCCGCGAGCGAAGCGCGTGGCGGCAACGGCGTCACCGAGCGCAGCGCAGGCTTCTTCTCTCCCGAAGGCGCGGCCGCTGTTGCGCTGCCCGGCGGGAGCGGCGAGGGCGCCGACGCGGCGGGCGCCTCCTGCGCGCTAGCCGCCGCACCAGGCGCCGGCTCGAGCGGCTTGCTCTCGTCGACGACCTCGATGCGCTTCGGCTCCTCGCTGCCCTCGTCGGCGACGATGCGCAGGTGCACGCGCTTGAGCGAGTTCATGTCATAGACGAGGTATCGCTGCGCCTCGCCATCGGGCCCAATGGGCTCGAGCACGACATACCGCTTATCGAGGATCTTGCCGACCAACTGTTGAGCGTCCCTCGTCGGTGCCAACACGCGCGCTGAAAGAGCCATGAGGGCCTTGTGAGCAACCCTCAGACCAACGGTCACGCGCGCGCCGCTGCCCCCATGCTACGGCGATTCTCCCTGTAATCGCAAGGACCTGTAGGAGATATGCCACAATGTGCGAGCGCGTTTCAGATCTGGGGAGTGCTCCCCCACGCTGCGGGGGAGCGCCCACACAGCCGTCGTTCTACGGCGTGATGCGCTCTAAGTGTGCTAGACGAAGCGGCTTGGGTCGAGCGCGCATGGCCAGCCAGGCCACGCGCTGGGAGCCGCGTCGACGCGTGGACGCCGCGCGACGATCGCGAAAAAGCGGCTGCCTTCAGTGAGATCGAGCGCGCCCTGGCCGCTGGGAAGAAAAGCGCAGCCAGCTGGCAACGGCTTGGACACCCCAGCGCGCGCCCCGCCCGGCTCTGCGAGCGTACTGTGGGGCTCGCGCTACCCGCGCGAGCCTACGGGTAGCAGCTGCCGATCACGCGCGACTGGGTATCGGGGTCGATCTTGGTGGGTACGCAGACCTTGGGGTCGGCGATGGTGCAACGGTCGTCGGCGTTGGGGCACATGCCGTCGCTGGGGCAGGGCTCGAGGCAGACGGACTCGCGCGAGTAGGGCGACAGCTCGAAGCACAGGCCACCCGGCGCGCACTGACCGATGTCGAAGTAGAGCACGTCGCGTTCCTGCTGACCGTGCGAGATGCAAGGCTCGCAGCGCTTGCCAGCGCCTGCCGCCGGGTAGGCCTGCGCCGCCTTGAAGCGGCAGCGCAGCTTGTTGTTGCCGGCGTCCTCGCACTTCATGAACGGCGGACACGTGCCCGGCTCGTTGGCTTTGCACTCGGTGGTGCAGTACCCGTTGCCCTTGGTGTCCTTGACACAGAAGTTGTGGGCGACGCCGGCGATCTCGGAGAAGCACTGGTCATCGATCTCGCACGGGTGACCGATGCGCCGCGGCATGCAGCGCTTGTCCTTCTTCTTCTCCCAGTCCTTGATCGCCTCGCTCGGCGCGTACTCGGTGCAGCGGAACTGCGGCGGACACTCGGTGTCGCTCTCGCAGTTGGGCGAGCAGAAGCGGTTGCGGCTGCCCGCGGTGCCGATGCACTTCCAGCCGTTGGCGCAACGGCCGTCCGCCGAGCAGTCGTAGCCGGTGGTGAAGGGCTGGTCGTCGTACTTGCGCGCGAAGCAGGCGACCTGGTCGTCCTTGGCGGTCTTGCCGCACTGGAAGTCGCGTAGGCACTCGCCGCTGTAGCACTCGAGCCCCTTGGCGCAGCTGCCGTTGTCGCGACACGGCCCACCAAGGCTGCCCTTAGGTTTGTTCGGATCGGGGTCGACGCGCAGCGACTTGCAGTCGGTCTGGGCGGCGCAGAGCTTCGAGCAGAAGCCCTCGATGCACATGTTCGACTCGCAGTCCTTGTCGTCGGTGCACTCGCCGCCGTAGGGGCGTGGACCGGTGTCGGGTGGCCCCGCGTCGACGGGGTCGCCGTCGCCGCTGTTGCAGCCCATAAGCAGCGCGAGGGTCAAGAGGATCGGAATGAATCTAGGCATCGATTAACCGTCGTCCCTTAAAGATGTGTTCTCATACCACAGCGCGACATCTCGCGCGGCACAAAGCCGGCCCGCCGCCGCCTTCTTCAAGGATGTCGAGGACTGCGCGTGATGGCGTGCACACCATCGCCGATCCTGATAGGCTCAGCCAAATGTCCGCGGGGCCCCGTGGCCTCGGGGGGTTGTGCGTCCAACAGCAGCCGCCAGTCGGGTACACCGCAGCGCGGGGACGCCGGTACGATCTTAACTCTCCTCGCGGGGGCGCGAGGACCGTCAGGTGGTGTGAAGATGAGCCCGCTTTCGAGAGCAATCGCGATCCTCGCCGTGGTTGGCCTTTTCTTCGGCTGCAGCAGCGACGACAACAACAACACGCCCACGCCCGACGTCACGGTCATCGACGACCTCGGCACGCCCGACGGCACGACGATCAACTACCCGGCTGGCCCCTTCGGCACCGACAAGGGCGACGTCATCGCCAACATGCAGTTCTTCGGGTTCAAAGACCCCAACACCTACTGCAAGCTCGAAAAGGATCTCTCCCTCGACGTCACCCAGAAGGTCCCGATGTCCTTCGCCGACTTCCACAACCGCGTCTGCGACGGCAGCGGCAAGCTCGCCAAGCCGAAGCAGCTGCTGTGGGTGATGGTCTCGGCCGGCTGGTGCGGGCCGTGTATTCAGGAGATCCGCGAGCTGGGCAAGATCATCGACTCGGGCGGCATCGACGAGCGCGTGGCCTTCGTCGACATCCTCTTCGAAAACGACGACCACAAGCCCGCCACCGAGGACTTCGCGAAGAAGTGGGCCGACACGCTGGGCCTCAAGTTCCCGCTGCTGCTCGACCCGACCTTCCAGATGGGCGCCTACTTCGACCGCCAGGCCGTGCCCTTCAACATGCTGGTCGACCTCGACACGATGCAGGTCTACTTCTCGATCACGGGCGCCGCGTTCGCCACGCTGGGCCAGCAGGTCCAGGCCTTCTTCGCGAACAAGTAGCGGTCTCCTTCGATCGCCTGCCGCCCCCAAGCGCCAGTCACAATTCCAGTCCAGGAGCTAGAGCCATGCGAGGTTTGATCGCGATGGCGATGCTCGCCGCCGTGGCGTGCATGTCGCCCACGCCAGCCGAGGCTGGCACCGCCAACTTCACACTCCGCGACATCAACGGCCGCTACATCCGACTCTCCAACTACCGCAAGAAGCTCGTCTACCTCAGCTTCTGGGCCACCTGGTGCAAGCCCTGCCTCAAGGAGCTCAAGCACCTGCGCAAGTTCTACGAGAAGTACAAGAGCAAGGGCTTCATCGTGATCGCGATCAGCCTCGACGGCCCCGAGACGCGCTCGCGCGTCAAGGCCACGGCGCAGCGCTACAAGATGCACTTCCCGGTCGCCGTCGACGCCGACAACAGCGTCACCAAGCTCTACAACCCGCGGCGCGCGCTGCCGTACTCGGTGCTGATCAAGAAGGGGCGCGTGATCAAGAAGCGCGCGGCGTTCCAGATCAGCGACCTGCCGTTGATCGAAAAAGAGATCGTCGACGCGCTCAAGTAGCGCGCGGATCGGCGAGGTCGAACTCGAGCGCGACCTCGTCCTTGAGCTTCAGCGCGCCGAGCAGCGCCTTGAACGGCGCGATGCCCCATTTGCTCGGCTGAAACGGCACGCGCCCGCGCAGCCGTCCATCCGCCGCAGTCAGCGCGAACGACAGCGGCGCGCGCCTTCCCGCCAGCTCGAGCTCGCCCGACAGCTTCGACGCATCACTGTCGAACGTACCGCGCCAGGTCACGGTAGGATGGCGCTTGGTGTCGAGCACCTTGCGTCGGGCGTTGTCGAGGATGTCGCGGCGGTCCTTGTCGGACAGCTCCGCGGCTTTCAGCTGTCCGCCCTGTATGGCGCCGTCGACACGCAGCGAGTCGGGCTCGAAGCGCGCTTCGACCTTGTCGCCGTCGATGGAGATCTCGAAACGCTCGACCGAAAAGCGCAGGTCGTGCCCCAGCCGCGACAAGAGGCCGTCTTTGAAGGTGAACAGATGAACGTTGCCGTCGCGAATGACCATGGTCGGACCCTCTCGATGCCACCTCTGCTTACTCCGCGCGCAGCGGTTCGTCAAACGGCGCTGGCGGCGCTGATCGCGTGCGCGCTGTGCGTGCTGCCAGCGACGGCGTCGGCGGCGCCTGCGCGCGCGGCGCTCGGCTTGCTAGCGCCCGGCGGCGCCTATGTCTCGCTGTCGCCCGCGGTGGTGCCGCACGCGATCAACGAGCTCAAACACCTGTCGGTGCTCGGCGGGCGTTTCCTCGTCTACCGGCTGCAGCGCGGCCTGCGTTTCCTCGCGATGGGGCTCGGCTTCGATCCTCTCAAGCCGCGCGCGATCGCCGCCATCGGCCTCGATCCCGACGCCGACATCGTCGCGAGCATCGCTGGCACCGAGCGCGGCGCGGTGCGTGCGATCCGCGCGCGCTACCAAGCGATGCGCCGCTGGCTGCTCGGCGCGCGCAAGGGCAAGGCCCCGCGCAGCCGTCGCGTCACGCTCGTGCATCACCGCATCGTGGCCAAGGTCAGCAGCGAGGCGCGCCTCGAGGCGTTCGCTCGTAAGCGCCTCGGACTGCGCGCGACGCGCGGTGCTGGCGCGCCGCAGACGGCCAAGCGCTTCGGCTTCAGCGCGCGCGATCTCGCGCGACTGTTGCCGCGGCGCGGCGCCAAAGTGCTCGGCGTCGCGCGTGCGGGCGAGCGCCTGCTGCTGCTCTCGACCCACGGCGGCCACGCGATCCTCGACATCGTCGAGATGGTCGGGGCGCGCGCGCGTGTCGATGCCGCGCTCGCCCGGCGCGTCAGCCGCACGTTGCAGAGCCCCGCGCCTCGGCTGCGCGGCAAGCTGGCCGGCAAGGCCTTCGCGCCCGGCGCCAGCGCCGCGCTGCTGCTCGAGGGCAAGCGCCTGATCGACATCGGCCTCGAGCTGGCGCGCCTGCGCGGTCTCGACGCGGTGGCAAGCGTGTCGCCAGCCTCGCTCAAAGGCGTCTTCAACGCCCTCGACCAGGAGATCGGCCGCTGCTCGCGCTACGCCAAGGGCACGCAGCGCATCAGCAGCGGCGCCGCGCTGCGCTTCAAGCTCGACGCGCGCAGCATGCACGCGGCCGCCTACTGGAACATCAGCCCGCGCGTGGCGCGTCTACTGCGCGATGCGGTGGTCAAGCTACCGCTGATCGATCCCACCGCCCACACGTCGGTGCTCGCGCTGGTCGCCAGCAAGGTGGCGCTCGGCCGCATCGGGCGCGCGCTGGGCAAGGCGCCGTTCGACACGCGCGTGGCGCCGCTCGCACGCGCGATGCAAGTCTGCGGCACCGTGGGCATCGGCATGCTCGCGGTGGGCGGCTGGCTCGGCGCCGTCGGCGCGATGTATCGCGAAGCGCGCGCCGAGATCGGGCCGGCGGTCGAGCAGGTCAAGAACGCCATCGGCATGCTCGTCGCGCTGCCGCACACCATTCGCTATCGCTACTTCAGCCGCAAGATCCCGGCCTCGGCGGTGGTCCAGGCCGTCATCGGTGGCCGCTCGGCCGTCGCCGTCGAGCGACAGCTCGCGCGCCGCGCCCGCTACCACAAGACCTTCACGTTCTCGGGCGAGAAGACCATCGTGCACAGCAACATCCGAGGCTTCAGCGGTGGCGCTATCGGCGTCACGCCGATGGCCAAGGGACAGGTGCGCGTCACCGTCGGCTGGCGCGCCATGGACGTAGGACGCTTCCTGCGCACGGCGGCCCCCAAGCGCTCGGCGCTGCCGGCCTCGATACTGGCCTACGGCCACGTCTACGTGCCGAAGCTGCTGCGCGCGATGGGGACGCACAACCCACGCGCCAAGGCCCTGCTGAGCAAGCTGGCGAGCCACCTCGGCCGTCTCGGCGGCAACGTGACCCTCGACGGCGGGCTGCTCAGCGCCGAGCTGCGCATGAACCTCAAGTAGCAGTCATCCGCGGCGACTTTTTTGGGCCACTCCCGGGGGTGCGATAACATCCTACCCTCAACTACAGGAGTGGCTGGATGCATCTCGAGCGCCGACGTAAACGCAGCAACTTCTCGGGACTCGCGCTGAGCTACTGGTTCTCGGCTATCGCTCGCCGCACGCAGCTGTTCGGGCTCGTGCTGGCCGATTCGGCCGGTTTCCTGGTGGCGTCGAATCTGCGCGGGCCGGAGGCCGAGGAGCTGGCCGCCATCGCACCGCTCATCGCCCGTCCAGACTACAACCCGCCGGGCGAGGTGCCGATGTCCGTGCGCGACATGCACGTCGATCGCACCAAGCTGTTTCTCGCCGCCGTGGGGCGCTCGGAGCGGGCCGTCAGCGCGCTCGATCTCGCCGAGAGCGGCGTGATGCGCATCCTGATGACGCACTAGCGCTCGCGCGCGCGCGCCACGCTCGCTTCCCACCTACACTCAACGCGCCCGCCGCGCCGTCGATCGGTTCTCTCGGGGGACCTCGGCTGTCCTCGCGGCGACTGAGGATCAGCGTCGCTGATCGAGCGCAACGTCGCTGGCCGATGTCGCCTGATGGCACAGAATAACCAGCACGGTGCGTAGGGGCGTATCAGAATCTTGAAGGGTGTCTTCGTCGTCCGCCGCGCGCGGCCGGCGAACGCGCTGACTTTCTTGGCTGCCCGCAGCGCCGCGAGGAAGTTCGAACGGTCCGGCCACGGCGTGCATCTTGCTTAGACGTAGGCACAGCAGCAGCGCGAGCGGAGACGCACCGATCACAACCCCCGAGCACCAGTGAACCAGCTTCGCGATTTTTCACGAGCTCGAGCGTCGAGCGAGCCCCGCGCTGCGCGAGGCTCGGTGGTACCTGCAGGTCTCGTACGTCGCCAGATTGCACCGCCGAGCAGCTTTTCGCGCCGTGTGGGGGTCGTTCAGGGCACGTTCTTGCTCGCGGTGCTGCTGCTGCTCACCACGCTCGCGCCGCGCTCGGCGCGTGCCGACGAACCGGGCGAGGGTATCGCCGACGAGCCCGGCATCAGCGCCACGCTCGAGGTGCCCAAGCGTGACCTGCCGATGTTCCGCATCGACCTGGCGTTCGGCTTCGCCTCGCTGCTCGAGGATCCGGACGTCAAGCAGGGCTATGGCGGCGGCATCAACGCCGCGTGGGGCATGCACAACCGCGTCGGCATCGAGGCCAACATCTTCGTCTCGAACAACAACTACTCGGGCGACCTGGGCAGCATCGGCTCGACGTTCCTGTCGGGCAACATCTCTGCCGGCCCCTTCGTGCAGCTGACGCGACCTGGATCGCGCCTCTACGTCACGGCCGAGGCGCTGCTCGGCGCCTACATGATCGCGCCCGCGGTGCAGGAGACGATCTGGACGCTGGGCATCGGCTTCGGCATGAGCCTCGGCTATCGCATCACCAGCTGGTTCGGCATCGGCGTGCGCGTTCGCTATCACCTCTTCAACCTGGCGAACATCAGCGGCCCCGAGCTGCGCGATATCAAGGCGTTCATGAAGGTGGGCGTCATCGACCGCATGGAGATCCCGGCCTATGTCGCGTTTTACTTCTAGGCTGGCGTTGCTCGCGGTCGTGTCGGCGGCGCTGTCGACCGCGACAGCCTGTGGGCTCACCGTCACCAACGAACGTCCGACCTACAAAGATCTGGATGCGCCCGAGCGCAGCGCCATCGCGGTGATCCTCGCCGAGCTTTCGGGCCTCAACCGGCAGATCACGAGCCGCACCACCTACAGCATCGCCAGCGCCATCGACAAAGAGAAGATCCACGTCTCCTTCGAGGGCCTGATCTTCACCGCCAACTTTGGCGACGGCGCGATCCACGTCTCGGTGTGGGAAAACCTCACCGAGGCACAGCAGCTCAAGGTGATGAAGTGGTTCGGCAAGCCGTCGCTGGCAGCCGCCAAGACGGCCTACGAGACGTTCTTTTACCGCTTCACGGCCGTCTCGCAGGGCGTCAAGCAGTACATGTACGAGGTGCTGACCCCGGCCTGGATCTTCGGCAACCGCTCGCTGTTCAACATCGAGCGTGACTCGATCCGCGCCGCGCTTTCGTACTACCGCGACAGCGGCCAGTCCTCGATGTGGAGCTTCCTCGACGGCATCTGCGCGCCAGTCAAGGCGCAGTACAACGCCCAGTATCTCTCCAAGTTCGACAAGAAGTACCTGGCGAGCAACTTCCAATCACTGGCCAACCCTGAAGACCCGACGGGCTACGTGTATTTCATGTGCAAGTGGATCGAGATGGGCAAGGAAGACTCGGTCAACCTCACCACCGAGTTCGTCTGGCTGCAGAACCTGCCCGCGCTCGAGGCGGCACACGACGCCAACGGCGGCTAGGCTCGTCGGCTAGGCTCGTCGGGGCGCGCGTGCGGTGAGATAGCGCTTGCGCGGCGCGCGCGATCTGGGTTCCGATCTCGGACGCGCAGTGGGGCGGATGGGCGAACGCGACAGCTTCTCGGGCCGCAGCGGATCGGGCGACAACATCGTCTGCGTGACGGTGCTGGGTCGTGATCGTCCCGGCATCATCGCCGGCATCACGCGCGTGCTCCACGAGCGCGCGGCCAATATCCGCGAGTCGGCGATGACGATCCTCGGCCACCAGTGCGCGATGCTGATCATCGTGCAGCTGCCGCGCAACATGAGCATGACCGAGCTCGAGCGCGCGCTCGAAGGCGTCAAGAAGCAGTACGAGCTGTCGGTGTTCGTCACGCGCGTGGCGGCGCACGAGCTGTCCGCCGAGGACATCGGCCCGGCGCGCAACTGGTCGATCACGCTCTACGGCGGAGACCACCCCGGCATCGTGCACGAGGTCGCGCAGCTGATGGCCAGCTTCGACGCGACGATCACGGAGCTGAAGGTTCGCGTGGTCGGCCGCGACCCCGACATCGGCATCGTTTCGATGCGCGTGCGGCCGCCGCGCGGGCTATCGATGGAGCGCGTGCGGCCAGAGGTCGAGAAGCTGGGCCCGCGCTTCGGTGTCGAGGTTCGCTTCGGCTAGCGAGGACCGGGCGAGCGCCGTCAGATGTCGGCCGCTGCTAAGACGTAGTGCACGTTGGAGTCGTCGACGATGTGCAGCGTCTTTTTGCCCTTGGCCGTCGGTAACATCGCGCGCAACGAGCCGTAGCGGCTGCGCTCGGTGATGAAGAAGAATTTGCGGCCCGTGCGCTTCTTGAGCCACTCGATGATCTTCTTGTTGTTGAGGCTCTTGGAGACGACCACCGACGCGGCCGTGTACCACGTCTCGCCGCGCCAGTTGAACTGCCAGGCGATGAGCTTCTCTTCGGGGCTCTTGCGCTTCTTGTAGTAGGTCTGCAGCACGCGCTTCTGGCTCCAGTGCGGCGCGCAGGTGACCAGGTACCAGTTGATGGTGTAGCCGCCGATCACGACACCGATGGCGACGGCGACCCACGCCACCTGCTTGCGCCACTTGGGCAGCACCAACAGGCCGAGGATCGCGGCGCTGAAGGACAGCGTGTAGATCATGTAGTTGGAGTCCATGATCAGCTTGCCGTCCAAGATGGCCTTGGGAACGCCGCGTGCCCAGTTGCTCGTGTAGAGGTAGGTGAACATCCAGACCCAGTGCGCGGGCTGCTTGATGATGTCGAAGGCGACGATGGCCATCACGCCGCCGGCGATCATCAGCGCCACGCGCGGCGCCGAGAGCTTCTTTTCGATCAGGTCGTCGAGGAACAGCGCCACCAGGATCGCGCCGGGCGGGATCGCCGGCAGGATGTAGTGGTGGTACTTGGTGAGCGTGATCGTGAAGAGCACGACGCCCGCGAGAAACCAGATGCAGATGAACAGCCGCGCGCGCTCTTCGGCCGTGCGGGTGCGCTTGAGGCCGAGCGAGAAGGCGCGCACCAGCGCGGCCGGCAGGAACGCGATCCACGGGAACAGCCCGTAGCCGATCTGCTTGATGTAGTACTCGAAGGTGCCCTTGGCCTGCGCCTGCTCGCCGATGGTCAAGCGGCGCAGCTGCTCGGTGCCGAACAGCTCGTTCCAGAACGAGCGCCCGTAGCGCATCACCATGCCGTGATACCAGGGCCAGAAGATGCAGATCGCCACCACGACGCCGCGACCGAGCACCACATCCTGCAGGATGCGCCACTCGCGGCTGCCGAGGATGTAGAGCAGCACCACGAGGCCGGGCTGCAGCGCGCCGATGAGGCCCTTGGCCAGACCGGCGATGCCCACGACCATGTAGAAGCCGAGGATGTAGACCTCGTTGCGCGTCTTGATCTTGCGCGAGAAGAAGACGAGCAGACCGGCGATGACGGCGTAGAGCGAGATCACGGCGGCGGCGCTGACCTTGCCGCCGAGGAACTTCAGCGGCAGCGGCACGCGGCGCAGCGGCGGGATGATCGCGTACAGCTGCAGCGTCATGAAGCCGATGAAGCCGAACAGGAAGATGTAGTAGGTGGGCGAGTGCGGCCAGCTCAGCTCCCACTTGCCGATCTTGAGCGACTTGCGCTTCATCTCTTCGCGCTCGCCGAACACGCCGAGCACGAAGAGGGCTAAGCCGCCGCTCATCAAGCCCACGTAGGGCATGTCGGTCATCGCCTGGCGCCCGATCATGAAGTACATGGGCGCGGTGGCTAATATCGCCGCGGCGAAGATACCCGTGCGCCGACTGAATAGTCGGGCGCACATGATGTAGATGCAGAAGATGCCGAACAGCGCGCATAAGAAGAACGGCGTGCGCACGGCCCACTCGGGGTGGCCCATGGTCAGCTGCTTGCCGGTGGTGTGGGCGCCGTAGCCGTAGAGCTTGAGGCTCAAGCCCGACATCCAGAAGCTACCCACCGGCTTCGACCAGAAGTTGCGCTCGGACCAGCCGTCGGGTCCGACGCCGTTGTGCCAGTAAGTCGAGAGCCAGTCGTTGCGCACCTGGAACTGGCGGCCGACCTCGGTGTAGTGCGTCTCCCAGGGGTCGAACATGCCGTAGACGCCCATCTGCGGCACGAAGATGGCGACGGCCATCAGCACGACGCCGATGCTATGGCGCCAGTCGGTCTGGCCCGTGGCGACGCGGTTGAGCTGATCGGGCGTGCTCTCGCCAGGCAGCGGCTCGACTCGCGCGCCGCCGTCGCGCTTGGGCTTTCCGTCGTCGTCCTCGTCGAGCGCAGCGCGCGCGGCGACTTGCTCTTCCGCCTCGTCGGATTCGGATTCGGATTCGGATTCGGATTCGGCGTCGGACTCGGATTCGGATTCGGAGTCGGACTCGGATTCGGCGTCGGACTCGGCCTTCGGCTCGTCGGCCTTCGGCTCGTCGGCTTCGGCGTCGGCTTTCGGCTTGTCGGCCTCGGCCTTCCGCTCGTCGGCCTTCGGCTTGTCGGCTTCGGCGTCGGCTTTCGGCTTGTCGGCCTCGGCCTTCGGCTCGTCGGCTTTCGGCTTGTCGGCCTCGGCCTTCGGCTTGTCGGCCTCGGCTTTCGGCTTGTCGGCCTCGGCTTTCGGCTTGTCGGCCTTCGCCTCGTCGGCCTTCGACGCCCCGTCGGCCTTGGTCTCCTCGGCCTTCGACTCTGCGTCTTCGTTGGTCTTTTTCTTATCGTCGCTCATGACGCTTCTAGCTAAGCGGTTGGGGCGATGAACTTAATCGAGGGCGGCCGGCAAGTCTAGCCACCGGTCGGAGAGCGCACTCCCGTCCGCGCGCTCCTAACCGCCCGAAATCTCGTGCGCTCTCGCTGGAATGGTTCTCGCTTGGCTGAAACGCGGAGGAGACTCATGAGATTCCGAGGCGCGATCTCGTCGATATTGTGTGTGGCGTTGGTGCTGGCGGCGACGATGGCTCACGCCGACCCGCTGCCGGGGCTGCTGTCCCGCAGCGAGATCGACGAAGGGCAGGCCAAGGCCAGCCAACAGAAGCAAGACGCGCAGCGGATGGTGCGCCGTCGCGCTACCAAGCTCGGCTACAGCGAAAAGGACATCGCACGCGCCCTGCAGCCGGCGATGCTGCGCGAGGGCAAGTTCCGCGTGACGCTGCACGGGGCCGGCGTCGAGGGCATCGTCGTCGAGCTGCCCTGGTACCGCATCGGCTTCGCCGAGAACGCGATCTCCAACACCGACAAGGTCTCGCAGCGTTCGCGCGAGACGCGCTTCGAGACCAACAAGGGCGGCGTGCGGCTGCACAAGGGCGTTTTTCGCGACGAGGTCTACGCGCTCGCGCTGAAGATGGACACCAAGCTCGGCATGTCGCACGACGGCCTGCAGGGCTACGCCGTGCGCGGCGCCAAGGGCGGCATCGGCGCGGGCACCATCGTGCACGTCCCCAAGGGCGTCGGCTACGAGGTCAAGGTCGGCGACAAGATCGATCCCGCCGCGGCGATCATCCCGCGCGCCGAGGTGATGCGCGGCTTCGCCCGCGGCTACATGAAGCAGGCCGCGGTGGGCCCCGGCCTCGACATCCAGGCCGGCGACGTCAACACCAAGGCGCCCGAGATGAAGGTCCTCTCCGAGACCTACGGCACCGCCCAGCGGCCGTCGCCCGGCGTCAGCGGCAAGGAGTTGATGCAGCACAAAGGCGCGATCGACCCGCGCGGCGGCATCGCCTACCGCGCCGTCTCCACGGGCGACGGCGTGTGGATGTCAGCACGCCTCGCTGCCAAGCGCGCGGGGCTCGAGCTTGCCGGCGCCACGGTCGCCGCGCAGGGCTGGGGCGAGGTCGGCAAAGCCTTCGCCGAGTCGGCGATCAAAGACGGCGCGCGCCTGGTGGCGGTGCAGGAGCTGTTCGTCGTCAACGGCAAGAAGCAAGCGGGCGTGATCGAGCTGCCCGCTTCGATGCAGCACGACAAGCAGGCGCTGGCGACCTTCAAGAGCGACATCGACGCCATCGTCTCCGGCAAGCTCGACCTCGCCAGCTACAACGGCGGCGCGCTGCTGGCGCACTTCAAGCCGGGCGGCGACACGGCCGACGTCAAAGCCGACATCGTCGGTCTCAACGCCATGGGCAACGTGCTGACCGCCAACACCGTGCCACGCTACGTGCGCAGCGGAACACACCGCGGCAAGCGTAAGGTCCTCGTCGAAGGCGCCAACCTGGCGGCCGACGCGGCTGGCTCGCGCCGACTGACGCGCCGCGCCTATCAGAAGTGGCTCATCTCGGTGCCCGGCGATCTGGCCAACGTCGGCGGCGTGCACGTCTCCAACCTCGAGGCCGCGCAAAACGCCTACCACGAGGTCGTGACCAGCCCGACGGCGCAGCGCTCGCTGCAGAAGACGATCGACGCCGGCTGGGCCGCGGCGATGAAGCTCGCCAGCAAACACGGCATCAGCGAGCGCGAGGCCATCGAGCTCGCCGCCGTCGACGCGATGATGAAGCGCTCGCTGCACCGCCAGGACGCGCCCATCGCCAGCGTCGACGACGCGGTGATCAGCGTCAAAGCGCGCGAGGTCCATCGCGGCGCCATCGCACGCTGGGCGCGCGACGCGCAGCTGCTGGCGCAGGGGCGCTCGGGCGAGCGGTCCGGCTTGGCGACCATCGGCAGCCACCTGATGCGCCACGAGGCGAGGCTGCGCAGCCGCAGGCCGATCAACACCAGCAAGACCACGACGGCGAAGAAGACCGCGTCGAGGTCGCGCAGCGCGCGCGGCAAGAAGTCCTACAAGACGTCGCCCTTCGCGCCGCGCTGGCTCAAGCAGTTCACGCATCACAGCGGGCACAACCCGATCTCGGTGCACACGCCGCGCTTCACGCCGCGCCACACGCCGCGGCGGATCGTGCCGCGGCGCAAGTAGCTGCCAGCGATCAGCTGTTAGCTGTCAGCGGCCGGCTAGCGTCGACCGCGGCCTCCGCGTCCGCCGCCACCGCCGCCGCCCGGGCCGCGCTTCTCTTTGACGTTCATCAAGCCGATGCCGGCGATCACCGACCAGATCCAGCCGATCAGGATCGGCAGCACGCCGAGGAACTTGGTGAAGCCGGGCATCACGAAGAACATCACGAAGCCGCCGAGCACCATCGCCATGATCACCAGGCCGATCATGCGGCCGGCGATCAGCGAGCCGAGCCCGGGGATGATGCAGTTGAGCACCAGGCCGTTGACGGCGCCGCCCGAGGCGGGCGCGCTGGTGGGCGTCGAGTAGATCGGCGCGTGCGGCACCTCGGCGGGGTTGTGCACGCCCGGGATGCCCGTCTGTCCTTGACCGCCCACGTCGGCGCCTTGCCCCTCGGTGAGCGCGCGCGGCGTGCCCGGCGGCGGCCGGTTCGGCATGTCGTAGTAGGTGTTGCCCTGTGTGTCGGTCTTCTGCTGGAGGGTGCCGTTGAGCTCGAGAGAGAGCAGGTGCTCTTGCACCTCGTCGATGCTGAGACCCAGGTGATAGGCGACGTTGGGAGCGGTGATCACCAGGTCCGACTGATTGACCAGGCTGAGGAATTTCTTCTCGAACTCGGCTTTTTCCATGCGTCCTCCGCTGACTCGGTCCGCAATCTTACATCGTCTGCGGCATATCTAAGATGCCGTTCGGGCGCTTACGTCGCGGCGTTCATAGTACGCGCTAGGAAGCTGAGGCCTCCATGGCGATCGTCAAGCGCCGGCGCGCGCCGCTTCGATGCCGCGACGAAAGATCTCGAGACCGCGCGGGCTGTTGGCACCGCCGCGGCGCCATGCTGGGTGGTTCTCGGCGTAGAGGAACGCCTCCGGGTGTGGCATCAGCCCGAAGATGCGCCCACTGGGATCACACAGACCGGCCAGGCCGCCCTCGGATCCGTTGGGGTTGTGCGGGAAGCGCTCGGCGGCCCGGCCGCTTTCGGGATCCAAGTAGCGACAAGGCGCGAGGTGCTCGGACTCGACGCGCGCGCGCGCGGCGGGTGAGCAGATCAGGCGGCCCTCGCCGTGGCGCACGGGCACGTCCATGCGCTCGAGCCCGCGCGTCCACACGCAGGGCGACGCCGCGTCGAAGGCGAGGGTGACCCAGCCGTCGTAGAACGCCCCGTGGTGGTTCTCGGCGAGCGTCACCGACTGCTCGCCGATGTGTCCCGCCGGCAGCAAGCCGAGGCGCACCATGGTTTGAAAGCCGTTGCAGATGCCGATCACCAGGCCGCCGTCGGCGACGAAACGCTCGAGCGCGGCGCCGAGGCGCGTGCGGACGCGCATCGCCAGCGCGCGGCCGGCGCCGAGGTGATCGCCAAACGAAAAGCCGCCCGCGAAGGCGAGGATGCGCGCGCTGGCGAGGCGCTCGGGCTGCGCGGCGAGGTCTGACAGGTGCGGCGTCTCGACACGCCCGCCCGCCAGCTCGAAGGCGTGCGCGGTCTCGGCCTCGCAGTTGATGCCGAACCCGGTGGGGACGAGACAAAGCGGCGCGGCGCTCACGCATCACCTCCCTCGCGCGCGGCGCGCGTGTAGGCCGCGCGCAGCGCGCCCACGTCGTGCTCGAGCAGCGTGCGCTCTCCGCGCGCCAGGCGCAGGCGTGGTGTCTTGGTGAACGTTCCGATGGCGCGCGCGGGGACATCACCGTGGCGCTCGCAGAGCGCCTCGAAGTCGGCGGCGCGCATGCGCGGCACGGCCACCAGCAAACGCGCTGCGCTCTCGGCGAACAGCAGCGCGTGATCGTCGAGGGGCTGGGCGCCCGAGCTGGCGCCTACATCGAGACGTTCGGCTGCCGCGAGGTCAACCTCGAGGCCGAGACCGCTGGCGAGGGCCAACGTCGCGCAGGCCAGCGCCAGCCCGCCGCGATGCGGCGCGTGCGCGGCGGCGACAAGCCCGGCCTCGTGATGCGCGCGCTCGAGCAAGGCGCAGACCGCGCGCGTGCGCGACGCGTCTACGGCCGGGGCCGCGGCGATGTAGCGCGCGGGCGGCTGCGCCTGCGCGCCGAGATACGCGTAGAGCTCGGAGCCGCCGAGCGCCGCGTCGGTGGCGCCGAGCAGATAGAGCTGGTGCTCGGCCGACGGCACCACGAGATCGAGCGCGCGCCGCACGTCGGGGATCCAGGCCATCACCGAGAGCAGCAGCGTGGGCGGGATCGAGATCTTGACCCCACCGCGCGTGGAGTCGTTCTTCATGCTGTCCTTGCCGGAGATAAGCGGCAGGTCGAGCCCCTCGGTCATCGCCGCGAGCGCCTCGCAGCAGCGCACCAGGTTGGCCAGCTTGTGCGGCCCGTCGGGCGTGCGCTCGGAGAGCACGGGATCGGGCCAGCAGAAGTTGTCGAGCGCCGCGATGGCGCCCAAGCGCGCGCCGCCGGCGACGATGCGTCGCACGGCGAGGTCGACGACGTACGCGCCCATGGCGCCGGCGTCGACGTCGGAGATGCGCGGCTGGATCGCCTCGGCGAGCAGCACGCCGAGGTCGCGGCCGTGCTGCACGCGCATGGCGGTGGCGTCGGCGGGCACGTCGGCGTTGACGCCCACCAGCGGCTTGACCACCGACAGGCCTTTGACCTCGTGATCGTAGCGCCGCGTCCAGCGCTCCTTGCTGCACAGGTTGTCGCTGCCGAGCAGCGCCAGCAACGTCGCCGCGTGATCGGCGGGCAGCGCGGGCGGGCGGTGCTCGGCCGGCGGCTCGAAGCGCGCCTCGAGCTGCATGCGCGGGCAGCCATCGTGCAGAAAGGACAGCGGCAGATCGGCGACCACGTCGTCGCCGTAGCGCACGACGAGATCGCCGCTGTCGTCGAAGCGGCCGATGGCCGTCGCCTCCACTTCGCGGCGCGCGGCGAGCTCGAGAAACGCCTCGAGCTTGTCGTCGGGCACCGCCACGGTCATGCGCTCCTGCGCTTCGGAGAGGAAGATCTCCCACGGCATCAGGCCGTCGTATTTGAGCGGGCAGCGCGCGAGGTCGATCGTCGCGCCGCCGCTGAGCTGCGCGATCTCGCCCACCGACGAGCTGAGGCCGCCGGCGCCGTTGTCGGTCAACGTGCGGTAGAGGCCGGCGTCGCGCGCCTCGAGCAGCATGTCGGTCATCTTCTTCTGCGTGATCGGATCGCCGATCTGCACCGCTTGCGCCGGCGACGTCTGCGTCAGCGCCTCGCTCGAGAACGTGGCGCCGTGGATGCCGTCCTTGCCGATGCGCCCGCCGACCATCACGACGTGATCGCCGAGCTCGATGCGCTTCAGCTCGGCCGGCTCGCCGGCGATCTCGCGCGGCATCACGCCGACGGTGCCGCAGAAGACCAGCGGCTTGCCGATGAAGCGCGCGTCGAACAGCTCGAAGCCGCGGCTGTAGGGGATGCCGCTCTGGTTGCCGCCGTCGATGACGCCGTGGTGCACGCCCTCGCGGATGCGCCGCGGGTGCAAAAGCCCTTCGGGCAGCGCGCCGGAGTGCTCGGGCGGGCCGAGGCAGTAGCCCCAAGTGTTGGTCAGCAGCGACGCGCCGCGGCCGGTGCCGAAGGGGTCGCGGTTGACGCCGACGATGCCGGTCATGGCGCCGCCGTAAGGGTCGAGGGCGCTGGGCGAGTTGTGCGTCTCGACCTTGAAGACGAGGTTGGTCTCGTCGTCGGCGCGCACGACGCCGGCGTTGTCGTGAAAGACCGACACGAGCCAGTCGACGCGCTCGGCGATGCGCTCGGTGGCGCCGACGATGTACGTCTTGAAGAGCGAGCGCACGGCGCGCGTCTCGCCGCGCTCGTCGGTGTACTGGATCTCGGCGTTGAAGATCTTGTGTTTGCAGTGCTCCGACCACGTCTGCGCGAGCGCCTCGAGCTCGACGTCGGTGGGCGCTTCGGGCAGCGACAGCGCGCGCCGCCGCGCTTTGGTCTCCTCGCGCGCGTAGTGGGCGCGGATCGCCTGCAGCTCGGCGAGGCTCAAAGACAGCGTGCGCTCGGCGCTCAGCGCGAGCAGCGCGTCGTCGTCGTCGGGCAGCAGCACCGCCTCGGCGCGCGGCTCGCCAGCGGTGCCGGCGCGCGGGATCGTCAGGTCCGCCGCGGCGCCGCGCGCCTGCTGGGCCGACGCGATCTGCACGCGCTCG
This sequence comes from Myxococcales bacterium, assembly GCA_020431405.1. GTDB lineage: Bacteria > Myxococcota_A > Polyangia > JAGQIK01. Next base: position 36,230 of record JAGQIK010000307.1, on the reverse strand, counting down.
ATCAGCTCGTTGGCGAGAAGCTCGCGCGCGAGGCGCGCCGCGTCGTCGGCCGACAGCGCGCTGCCGCTGACCATGTAGCGCGACTCGGTGAAGACGTCGCCTTCGCGCGGCGCGTCGTCGCCGAACAGGTCGCGCACGAAGGTGCGCGCCGTGCGGCCGACGTTGTCGGTGACGCCCGCCTTGAAGCCGACCGTGATGACCCAGTGGCAGCGCTCGGGTGGCTCGAGCGCGCCGAGGGTCGAGCGCTCGATGACGGGATCGGTCAGCGCATCGCGCAGGCGCTGCTGCTGCGCGTCGTCGAGCGTCCAGTCGACCTTGTAGACCGAGCTGACGCGCACGTCGTCGACGGGCAGGTGCAGGTGCTCGCGCGCCTGGCGCAGCACGCGCGCGCCGCGCGGATCTTCGTGCTCGGGGCGGGTGGCGACCTCGATGCGGAAGGGCATAGGCGCGCAGCATAGCGGCAGCAAAGGCTACAGGCCACAGGCCACGGGCCACCGGTCACAGGTTTTGCTGTCGCTGGCGTCGCGGGGTGACGGCGACGCGCGAAGCGCGAGCCAGCCGCTGTTGCTGTGGCCCGAGGCCTGAAGCCCGAGGCCGCGCGGGCGCAGCTCGCGCTAATGCCTACGCTTGTAGAGCAGCTGCGCGCCGCGCTTCCAGCGCAGGCGGATCAGCGATCCCTCGCGCGCGAGCGTGCCCTGATAGGTGTCGAGCACGCGGCGACCGGTCTCGCAGGCGCCGGGGCGCGCGCGGTAGTCGAGCTCTTTGAGGATCATGCGGCCGTCCTTGATGTGGCCGCGCACGCGGAAGCGCGCCAGGTTGCTGTAGGCGAGGCCGTGGTTGCACATGAAGCGGCGGCCGTCGGCCGAGCGCACCACCACCAGGCGGTCGTAGTAGCCATAGACCTCGTCACCACGCTGCAGCAGGTGCCAGACCTCGTCTTCGATCTTGAGGTCCTTCTGCGGATCGCGGCTGCGGTGGTGCCAGGTCCAGACGCCGGTGACGCTGCCGCGGCGACCGAGCGCGAGGGCCACCGGGATGGGGCGATCGAGGCGCAGATTGAGCGCCAGCGTGACCTTGCCGCAGTGGCCCACGAGGCGGTCGGCACGTCGCTCGAGATCGCAGCGCGTAGGCGGCGCCAGCGGGGCGGGGCAGCCTGCCCCCGACGGCCCGGCGGCGGCGCCGACGACGCGCACCTTGGCGTGGCGTCCATCGAGCGCGCCTTCGAGATAGGCGCGGCTGCGCTGCTCGTAGCGCGCGCTGCCGCCGCAGCGGAAAGTGCGCCCGTCGCGCGAAACCCAGGTGGTGGAGTGCGACCAGAAGCCGCTCAGCCGCTGACCGTGCGCCACGAGCTGGATCTCGTGGCGATCGATGCGTTCGTCGCCGTCGGCGTCCACGGCGCGGTTGACCGCGCCCCAGACCCCGCTCACCGGCGAGTTGCTGGGCTCGAGAGATGCGGGGGTATAGATGGTGACTTGACGCGTCGTACAACCGGCCAACGTCGAGAGCGCGAGGGTAAGCAGCGCGGTCGTTCTCAAGTCACCTCCTCTGCCCGCGAGGGCTTCGTCTATAAGTCTGACGTGGTCCTGACGTCTTGCCAGCGTCGCTCAAATCGTCGGTCAAATCTGGGTCGTCTCCTGCAGACCGAACTCGGCTGGGTCGACGACGGTCGGCGTGAGCTGCTGCGAGATCGCGAGCTTCATCACGCTGTGCGCCAGCTCGGAGATCTCGGCGCGCATGCGCGCGGTCGAGGGGCCGATACCGTGCAACACGGCGCAGGCTTCGAGGTCGCGCAGGATCTCGCCCGCGGTCTGGTAGCGGCTGTCGCGATCGCGGGCTAGCGCGCGCATCACCACGTCGGCGAGGCGCGCGGGGCAGTCCGAGCGCACGATGCGTGGATTGGGGATGCGCGCGTGTAGGATGCGCGTTGCCGTGGCCTGGTCGCTGGGCGCGCGGAAGAGCGGGCGGCCGACGATCATCTCGTGCATCAGCACGCCGAGCGCGAAGAGGTCGACGCGCTGGTCGACATCGAGGCCGTCGAGCTGCTCGGGCGCCAAGTAAGCGCTGCGTCCGCGGAACGGGCGCACGCGCGTGCGGCGCGCCAGCGTACGGGCGATGCCGAAGTCGTGCAGCTTGGGGTAGCCGTCCTCGGTGATCAGCACGTTGTGCGGCGCGAGGTCCATGTGCACGATCTCGAGCGGGTTGCCCTCGAGGTCGCAGCGGCGGTGCACGTAGTCGATCGCGCGGCTCAGGCAGACCGAGATGTGGAAGGCCAGCTCGAGCGAGAAACGGCGCCCGAGCGTGACGGCGCGCGCCAGCAGCTTAACCAGCGACGGGCCGTGTACGTACTCGAAGGCGATGAAGCGCTGGCCTTCGACGGTGCCGGCGTCGAGCGTCTGGACGATGTTGGGGTGGTTGAGCAGGTGCCCGATGCGCGCCTCGGCCTTGAACGCCTCGTGGAAGTCGTCGTCGGCAGCGAGGGTCGGCAGCAGCCGCTTGATCACGACGAGGCGCTCTTGGCCGGGCCTGCCATAGCGCGCGAGGTAGACCTCGCCCATGCCGCCAACCGCCAGCCGCGTCAGCAGACGGTAGCGACCGAACTGCTCGGGCAACGACAGTGAGGCCGCGCCGCCGCGAGATGCCGTCCGGTCTGAAGTCAGCGCCATGTCCTCCCGCGCATCAAACTTAGTACGCGAGCCCACGAGCAAAAGTTCGTTTGTTAGGATACCCGAGCCCTATTTTAGATCAATCCTTCTTGCGAGATCTAACCTCGATTTGCCTGCTATCTCGGGTAGTAGGCGCGCCTACACCGGGCGCGATCAGCGCGGCGTGAAGCGCAGGCGCACCGTCGTGCTGACGGCGCCGGTCTGGTTGAAGCTGTGCAGCAGCGCGCTCTGGCCGCTGGCGTCCTCGACGCCGATGGTGGCGCCGCCGCCGGTGACCGCGGGCTGACCTAGCGGTCCGCCGAGGGCGGCGTAGGCGAAGTCGATGACGTTGGATCCTTCGTAGAGATAGACCGAGAAGGTCAGCGACGTGCTGGCGATGCCCTTGATGCCGACGCGATGCCACTGGATCACGTGGATCCGCGTGGGCGCGCTGCCGAAGGTCTGCGTGTAGATGTTGCTGAGGCCCGAGAGCGGCACGAGATCATCCCAGAAGGGAGCGACGACGTTGTTGGGGTTGGCCGCGTTGGGGAGGGTCGTGTTGATCGGGTTGGTGATGTCGAAGACGGCGCCGGGGAACTGTAGGTAGCCGTTTGACGAGACCGCGACGGCGAGCTGGGCCGCGCCGAAGTAGCTGAACGACAGCGGCAGCAGCGTGAGGATGCCTTGGTCATCGGCGAGCGGGCCGATGGCGCTGCCGGTCTGCGAGATGTCGATGTTGCAGGGGCCGACGGTGGTCTTGGCGTAGCCGAGGGCGCCGCTGCCGCCGCCGCCGCCGACGTGGCTGAGACAGCCCGCGATGCCGTCGCTGGTGCTGTCCGGCGGGGGCATGTCGGCGGTGCTGTCGACCGTCGCGTCGGGGGGCGGCGTGTCGACGGTGGTGTCCGGCAGCGGCATGTCTGCGGTGGCATCGACGCTGGTGTCGGCGAGGGGGCCGTCGACGGTGGCGTCGCCTTGGTCGCCGGGTTGATCGAGCGGCTGGTCTGCGGGCTGGTCGAGCGGCTGGTCTGCGGGCTGGTCGAGCGGCTGGTCGAGCGCCATGTCGCCGGCGTCGGCGTCGACAGTCGCGTCGGCGTCGACGGTCGCGTCCGCATCCGAGGACGCGTCGCCGCCGTCGTCGGCGTCCGGGCGCGCGTCGTTGGCGTCGGGGGCGCCACCGTCGGCGTCGGCGGCGCTGGCGTCGGCGTCGGCGTCGGGGCCCGCGTCGAGCGCGTCGCCGTTGCTGTCGTGGGTCAGGTCGCTGGTGGTGTCGGGGGCGACGCCGTCGGGCGGCAGGCTGTCGACGCGCGCGTCCGCGGCGCCGACCTGCAGCCGCCGGCAGCTCAGCGCCGTGCGCTGGTCGACCGTCTCGAGCCGCAAGCAGACCTGAAACGTGCCGGCGCGGCCGAACACGTGCCGAGCGATGGGCGAGAGAGACTCTACCGGCAGGCTGCCGTCGCCGAACACGAAGCGATAGCGCAGCAGGCGCCCTTCGGGATCGCTGCTGCCGCTGCCGTCGACGAGCACCATCTCGCCCGCGTTGGCGCGATCGGGCAGGGCGAGGACGACGCGTGGCACGCCGCCAGCTGGCGACGGCGTGTCGCCACACGCGGCGAGCAGCGTGGCGACCAACGTAGCGGCGAGCAGAGCAGGGGAAGCGCGGCGGGACACGCAGCTATTGTGCCGCGCATCGGGCGCTACGGGCCAGACTTCCGCGATGGGTGAGAAGGCGCGGCCGCGAAGAAGCCCTCCGCGGCCGTCGAAGCGGTGCTAGCGGGTGCTAGGCACCCTTCTTGCCGAAGAAGGGCAGCTTGGAGAGGTCGGGGACGATCGTGATCTCGATGCGGCGGTTGACCTGACGGCCGGCGTCGGTCGAGTTGTCGCCGACGGGGTCGTACTGGCTGTAGCCGGCCGCGGAGAGCCGCTTGGGATCCATGCCGTTCTTCGACATGAACTTGACGACGTTGACCGCGCGCGCCGTGCTGAGCTCCCAGTTGGAGCGGAAGCGGCGCGTCTTGATCGGGATGTTGTCGGTGTGGCCGGCGACCTGGAAGCGCTGGTCGCTCATGGACGCGAGGATCGCGGCGACCTCTTTGAGCTTCTCTTTACCGTCCTTCTTGAGGCGCGCCTTGCCGGGGGCGAAGAGGATCTTGTCCGACAGCTGCACGATCATTCGGCCATCGCGGATCGAGACCTTGAGCGTGCCGGCGTCGATCATCTTCTTGAACTTGCCGAGCAGGTTCTTGTAGGTGTTCGCCTGGCGGCGGAACGCCTCCTTGAGGCGCTCGAGCTGCGCGATGCGCTGCTGCTTCTCGCTGAGGCTCTGCACCATGCGGCCGGCCTGCGTCTTGAGCTTGGTGACGTCCTGACCGAGGCTGGTCAGCTTGGTCTTGAGCGCGCCGTTCTCGGCTTCGAGATCGGAGTTCTTCTTGCTGAGCTTGTCCTTGGCGTCCTTGCAGGCTTTCTGATCGGCCGCCATCTCGGCTTTGAGCTTGGAGAGCTGGTCGAGAACCTTCTTGTGCTTCTCCTCGGGGATGCCGCAGGCCGCCACGAAGGCGATGGCGACGCCGAGGGCCGCGAGCTTCGCGGCGCGCTTGGCTGTATGGCTAAAACTACGCATGAAATCCTCCCTCTCAGGGGTGTTGAGCTACCACTCGAATGGAGCGAACGAGATCGAACGAGATCGGGGGGCTTTTCGTTCTCTAGAGCTGCGGGGCGCCGCCGCCGCCGACGCCGTGGCGCGCGAACACGCGGTCGACGATCTGCTCGACGGTGCGGGCATGCTCGGGCTTGTCGTGCAGCTCGAAGTCCCACGCGACGTTGGTGCGCAGGCGCGTGAGGGCATCCTCGCGCGAGTAGCCCAGACGTTGCAGCAGGGCGGCGCGCTCGGCCAGCTCGAGTTGGTACATGTGTCGAGCGCGATCGGCCGACGTCTGTCGGCTCACGGTCGCGTCTGTTTCCATCCAATCAAAGGGCATCGAAGGCTCTCCGCTGCAGAGTCGGCGTAGCATACTCCGCGTATCGCGGACGCAGCAACGGTCGTGATCGAGCCGTGGGAGGGGGGCGCTGGCGGAGCAGAATCTAGTAGGAGACGCACTCGTTGATCGGGTCGAAGCTGCAGATGGTGCCGGCTGGGCAGCAGGCGACGCCGCTTGCCGTGTTCGCGGAGGGACACGTGACGGGGTAGCCTTCGGGACAGCACCCGGGCTGGCCAGCGTACTGCACACACAGCGGGTGTGACTCCCTGCTGCAGCAGCCGTACGCGCAGCAGCTTCGGCCCGCCAGGCAGCAGTGATCGTTTCCGGGGCACGCGTCGTAGCCGCTGACGCAGACGCAGCGCCCATTGCTGCAGGTCTGATTGCCTCCACATCGGTTGCCGCAGCTGCCGCAGTTGGCCGGATCGGTGGCGTAGTCGATGCATTTTCCTGCGCAGCAGCTCTGGCCCGTCGCGCAGCAGCCGCCGTCGCACGGGGCGCGTCCCGCGGGGCAGGCGCAGGTGCCGCCGAGACACACCTTGCCGCCCGTGCATTGCTGGCCACAGCCGCCGCAGTTGCTGGCGTCGGTGCTCGTGTCGACGCAGCGGTCGGCGCAGCAGCTCTCGCCGGCGGCGCAGCAGCCACTGCCGCACGCCACCGTGCCAGAGTCGCAGAGGCACTGGCCGGACTTGCAGTGAGTGCCCTCGCGACAGCGGTGGCCGCACGAGCCGCAGTTTTGCGGGTTGTCGAGCACGTCGACGCAGCCATTGCGGCCGCAACACGCTTGCCCTGGACCACAGCCGTCGTCGCCGCAGGTCTGGCAGTAGCACACGTAGCCGATGCCCTTGACGTTGCAGCAGCCCTCGCCGGGCCGGCAGGCGCGGCCACAGCTGCCGCAGTGACGCGGGTCGGTCTTGGACACGCACTGTCCCTCGCAGCACTGCTCGCCGGCTGCGCAGCAGTTGAGGCCACAGGCCTGTCGGCCGTTGCTGCAGCGGCAGCCGCCGCCGCTGCAGTACTGCTCCGGTCCGCACGCGTTGCCGCAGGTGCCGCAGTTGTCCTTGTCCAAGCGGAGATTGGCGCAGCCGCTCTCGCAGCAGGTCTGCAGCGCGTCACACGTCTCGCCGCAGCGCGAGCAGTTTTCGGTGGTGCCGAAGGCGACGCACTCGAAGCGGCCGAGCAAAGACGAGAGGCAGCAGTGCTCGCGCGCCGCGCATGACGTGTTGCAGTCGCCGCAGGTGCTCTCGTCGTTGGCCTTGCACGTGCCGGCGCAGCAGAGCTGCCCGACGCCGCAGCGCGTGCCGCATCCACCGCAGTTGTAGGGATCTCTGAGGATGTCCACGCAGCGCGGGGCACCCACCATCGGCGTGCAGTCCGTGAAGCCAAACTGGCAACGACCGCCGCCAGGGTTGGACGGAAGCGGCACGTTGCACGTTCCCGAGCGAACACACTGACTGGCGCAGCACTGCTCGTTGCTCGCGCAGGTCGCGCCGCAGCCACCGCAGTTGTACGGATCGAACGCGGTGTCAGCGCAGTAGGGCGCGATGCCGCCGCAGAAGGCAAGCCCAGAGGGGCACTCGCCGCTCGTTACCGCGCCCGTGATAGCGGACGTGACGCTGCGTGCAGGGCTTGCGTCATCGATGGGTCGAAAGGTTGGTGGTGCGCTGTCCGGGCACGCGGCGAGGGCTGCCGTCAGCGCGATGGCGAGCGCGCGAGCTTTGCAGGGGGTGCGTTTCACGGTGTCGTCCTTTGCGCACCGTGGTTCAAGGGACATGCCAGCGCTTGGTGGCAAGATCACGCGCGCGCCGCGCGGGAGCGCGAGCTGCGACCATGGTCGGGCCCATGTGACGGCAGCGTCGCCGCGTTTCGTGGCAAGATGCCGTCCTCGATGCGCCGCCCTCGCCGCACTGCTCTCGTCTGCGCCCTCCTCGTAGCGCTCGGCCTGCACACCTCCGCCGCTCGCGCCTACGACTTCGAGATCGCCGCGCGCACCGAGGCCTATGGCTACCAGCTGCGCCGCTACGACCGGCAGGGGCTGACGTTTCTGAACCGGCGCCGCATCACGCAGTACCTCAGGCTGCGCATCTTCAACCTGCTCGACGACGGGCGCCTGGCGCAGATCCTCAAGGGCGACGACAAGCGCGCGCCGGCGCTGCTCTATCTTCACACCACGATGCGCTTCGCTGGCGGCTTCGGCGGGTACACCAAGCCGCTGGTGGAGTGGCCGGAGCTTCGCAACAACCGCTTCGAGCTGCTCACGGCGGCGCTCGAGGGACGCAACCTGTTCGGCTTTCTCGACTTCACGCTGGGCCGCCAGTACGACGCCGAGCTGATGGACTTCTTCGGCTACGACGGGCTGCGCGTGCGGCTCAACACGCCCTGGAAGATCTTCATCGAGGGACACATCGGGCTGCAGGTCGATCGCGCGCAGCCGTTCTCGGCGGTGTTCTTCGAGACGGACGGCGTCTCCGGCGACGCCGCCGACGAGTCGCCCGCGCCGACGTTCGGCGTGGCGGTGGGCATCGCCAACATGCGGCACCTCGATCTGCGCGTGGCCTATCGCGGCACGGCGTCGGCGGCCGACATCGTGATCGGCCCCGACGGCACGCTGCAGCGGCTGTGGGGCGTCGACCAGGAGCTGTTTTTTGTGAGCGCCGCAGCGCGGCTGCCGCTGACGGGGACGATGCTGCTGTTCGGCGCGCGCTACAACCTGCTGCTGGCGTCGTTCGACGACGTGCAGGTCTCGGCGATGCAGCGCATCGGTGACGCGCAGCAGATCACCGTCGAGGCGGGGTCGGTGCGGCCGAACTTCCGCGGCGACTCGATCTTCAACGTCTTCGCCATCGAGCCCTACAGCGAGCTCGCCGGCCGCTACAGCCTGCGGCTCGACGCGCTGCGCGTGCGCTTCGACGCGCGCGTGGGTTACCGCTGGTTCGCGTCGACGCAGGACGGCGAGGCGGCCGCTGATCCGGGGGCGCTCTCGCTCTCGCTGATAGGTCAGTACACCGGCGTGCGGCTGCTCGGCGGCCTGGCGCTGTTCTACTTCGAAGGGCAGCACGGCCGGCGCGGCGGCGGAGACGCCAGCGCGCGCTATCGGCTGCGCAGCTGGATCGCGTTCGAGGGGCGCGCCTCGCTGGTGACGTCGCGCGACGAGGCGCAGGGCGAGGGGCGCTCGGTGACGACGTTCGGCGTGCAGCTGGGCACGCGCGTGCGCTTCTTGCCGCAGGTGCTGCTGCACATCCTCTTCGAGGACAACATCAGCCGCCTCTACAAGAGCGCCACACGCCTGTTCGCGGTGCTCGACTTCAAGGTGTCGCCATGAACGGGCGGGCGCTCGTGCGCGACACCGCGTGGCTCGTGCTGGCGTTGCTCGCCGGCGCGGGCGTGGGGCTCGTCGTGCGCGCGGGCAGCGCCGGGGCGCGGGCGGGGCGGCGCGCCACGCTGCTCTATCCGCGCGCCGAGGGGCTGCGCTTCGATCACGGCAAGCACAAGGGCATGACCTGCACGCGCTGTCACAGCGGCGTCGAGCGCAGCATCTCGGCCAGCGATCGCAACATCCCGCGCGAGGCGGTCTGCCGGGCATGCCACGCCAAGTCCACGCGGCGCGACGACAGCCCCACCGAGCGGCAGCGCCGCGAGAAGGGCTGCGCCAAGTGCCACCGCGGCTTCGATCCCAAGGACGGGCGTCCGCCGGCGCGCGTGCGCGCGCTGCAGGGGCGCGTGCGCTTCTCGCATCGGCTGCACAAGGATAAGGGCGTCGGCTGCGCGAGCTGTCACGACATGGGCAGGCCGAGCAAGTCGATGCCGACGATGGCGTCGTGTCTGAGCTGTCACAGCACGCGCAAGGCGACGACGCGCTGCGCCTCGTGCCACGTCACCGGCAAGGACGGGCGGCTGCTGACGCGCTTCGGCGGGCGCAAGCTGCTGCCCAGCGGCAACCTCAAGGGCGACGCGCACACACCGGGCTTCGCGAAGCGCCACAAGCAGGTCGCGCGCGGCAACAAGCGTTACTGCGAGCAGTGCCACGCGCCGCACACGTGCCTCAAGTGCCACCAGGGAACCTACCGCCCGATGTCGATCCACCCCAACGACTACGCCACGCACCACGCGCTCGACGCCAAGCTGCGGCGCAACAAGTGTCAGAGCTGCCATCGCGCGCAGACGTTCTGCATCAGCTGTCACCAACGCTCGGGCGTGGCGCAGAGCAGCGTGCAGGGCGGCTTCAAGCCCAACACCGGGCTGCGCTTTCATCCCGACGGCTGGTCGGCGCGCAGCATCGGCCCCAACCACCACGCCTTCAAGGCGCGCCGCAACATCCGCGTCTGCGCCAGCTGCCATCAAGAGAAAACCTGCATCCGCTGCCACGGCACCCGCCAGCTCGGCAACGGCGGCTTCTCGCCGCACGGCGCCAACTTCGCCCACTCCGCGCGTTGCCGCGCGCTCGCGGCGCGCAACCAGCGCGTGTGTTTGAAGTGTCACCAGCCGGGTGACCGCAAGATCAACTGTTTGTAGGAAGGCCACAGGCCACAGGCCACGGGCCACAGCCGTGGGCAGGCGCGTTGCACGCTTCGCAGTGACCGTCTGCGGCTGACCTGGCGCCATCGCGCGCGCCACCTCGCCGTCGCGCACGAAGGGCACCGCGAAACTGCGAAGCGTCCCCAACGTCCGCGTTCGATCCTGTGGCCCGTGGCCCTGAGCCCGTGGCCTCTCGTGCCTAGCTCTCGCCCAACGCCCGAGCGGTCTCCTTCGCATCGGGTCCCCGCTCTGACTGCGAGAGCACCTCGTTGAGCGCGCCGCGCCGATAGCCGGCGAGGTCGAGGGCGACGTAGGTGAAGCCGGCCTCGTTGCCGAGGGCGACGATGGCGTCGCGATGCTCGATGGCGCGCTGCATGTCGCTGGCGAGCAGCTCGAGGCGTGCGATGGGGTCGTGAAAGCGCACGCGCACGCCGCGAAATCCGAGATCCGCGAGGCCGGCCTCGAAGCGCTCGACGCGGCCGAGGCGCTCGGGGGTGATGTGCGTGCCGTAGGGGAAGCGCGAGGCGAGGCAGGCCATCTCGGGTTTGTCCCAGGTGGGCAGGTCGAGGTCGCGCGACAGCGCGCGCACCTCGGCTTTGGTCAGGCCGGCCTCGGCGAGGGGATGGCGTGCGCCGCGCTCGTTGGCGGCGCGCAGGCCAGGGCGGTGCCCGCCGAGGTCGTCGACGTTGGTGCCCACCAGCACGTGCTCTATGCCCTCGCGCCGCGAGACCTGCGCGGCGAGGCGCATCAGCTCCGACTTGCAGAAGTAGCAGCGGTTGGTCGGGTTGACGGCGTAGTCGCGCTGCTCGACCTCGAGCGAGTCGGGCGTGATGTGGCGCGTGATGCCGAAGGAGCGCACGAGGTCTTTGGCTTGGTCGAGCTCGCGACGGGGCAGGCTCGGCGAAAGCGCGGTCAGCGCGACGGCGCGCTCGCCCAGCTCCTCGCCGGCGATCTTGAGCAGGAACGCCGAGTCGACGCCGCCCGAGAAGCAGACGATGGCCGAGCCCATCTCGCGCAGGATGGCGCGCAGGCTGTCGAGCTTGTGCTGGGTGTCGGAGGCGACGTCCATGATCACTGGGTCTATGTCACGCAGCGCGGTGTCTGGCAACGTCGCGCGTTGCCCGGCGCGGAGCCGCGATCAGCTCAGGCGCTTGAGCAGCTGCGCCAGGCGACGCATGTTCTGCGGGTCGAGGCGCGTGAACTGCAGTCCGAAGCCGCTGCGCGCGGACGTCGCCTCGGCGCGCACGATGCGCGCGCTGCCCACCACATCCTCCGGCTGCTCGCTGGTGGCTTCGGCGGCCTCGGCGGCCTCGGCGTCTTCAGGCGCGAAGAGCACGACCTCGACCGTGCGCCCGACGATCAGCTCCGGGGCTTCTTCGGGCTCGGCGTCGACGAAGAGCCCGCCGAGCGAGACGTTGCGCGCGGACATGACGTGCACTTCGTCCTCGCGCGTCAGCTGCACCTGCGCGAAGAGCGTCAGTCGAGGATGTCTACGTCGTTCACTGCCCATCGGGGATCAGGCGTCGCGCTCTTTGGCCGCGGGCTTCTTGTCGTCGCCAGATGCGTCGTTTTCGCCCTTTTCGCCCTGCTCGTCCCGCTCGTCCTCGGCGTCGCCCACGTCGTCCGCGTCGTGCTCGTCGTGCGCTCCTTGTTCCTCGTCCTCTTCCTCGTCCTCTTCGTCGAGCGGCGGCGCGTAGCCGAAGGCGCGCTCGAAGGCGTTGTGGTCGCTCTCGGCGAGCGGCGTGCCGCACTCCTTGCAGAGCCCATCGGAGCCGATCACGCCGATGCAGGCACCGTCGGAGCAGAGGATTCGATCGTTCCACGAGCCGCTGCTGGCCGCGGGCGCGGGCTTCTTTCGCTTCTTGCGACGCTTCTTCGGCGCCGGCTGCTCGACGTTTGACTCGGCGCCGTCGCCGCTGGCCGCGGTCGCGGCTTCGGCGCTGGCGTCATCGTCGTCCGTCTTCGCTGCGGCGTCGGCCTTGGGCCGCTGGCCACCGCCGCCGGCGAAGTCGGGGAGGAATCCGAAGGCGCGCCGGAAGTCGCCATAGTCGTTGGCGTCCAGCTCGGTGCCGCAGACCTTGCAGTAGCCGTCGAGCCCCACGAGCCCGATGCAGTTGCCATCGGCGCAGAGGATGCGCTTGTTGGCGTCGAAGGGCGCGTCGGCCTCTTCGTCGTCCTCGTCGTCTTCCTCTTCGTCGACGCTGTCTTCCTCTTCGTCGACGATCTCTTCCTCTTCCTCGTCGACGATCTCTTCCTCTTCCTCTTGCTCGTCTTCGCTTACGCGGTCCTCCGCCTGGTGATCGGCTGTCGCCTCGTCGGCGGCCTCGTCACGCGGATCGCCGTCCTTGGCGCCTTCCTCGGCGGCCGCGGGCGTCTCGCTGCTCTCGTCGGCTTCGCGCGCTTCGTTCTCGCGCGCGGCCTCGTCCTTCTTCGCCGAGTCGGAGCTCATTTGAGGCCCTTGAAGAGCGCGTCGAGCTTGGCCTTGGCCTTGGCCGCCGAGTCATCGACCTCGGGCGCCGCGTCCGCGTCCTTGAACGTGAAGTGCGCGCAGAAGTTGGCGCGCTCGCGGTCGCGGATGAACTCGGCGCGCGACTCGCGGCACTGGTTGTGCACGGATGGATCGTAAAAGTGGCAGTTCTTGCAGACGTGTAGGTCTGTCGCGCAGTGCTTGCAGGTGTCCTGACGGCCCACCTTGATGCCGACCTTGACGATGAACTCGAGCTCGTTGCGGCATTTGTAACAGTAGTAGGCCATCGGTCCCTCCTCGGTAGCTGCGGGGCGACTGCTCCGCGGCCAGCGCGTTACGGCAGGTCAGGCATACATCTCGCTGGCACTGCCGGTCAACGGCCGGGTTTGTCCACCAGCGCCGCGCGTGTGCCGTCCGGCGCCGGCGGCAGGATCGCCTCGAGCCGATTGCCGCGCTCGTCGCTGCTCAGCGACAGCTCGCCGCCGTGGCGGTCGATGACCTCGCGCGCCAGCGTGAGGTGCAGCCCCGGCCCCTCGGTGAGGCTGCCGCCGCCGTAGAACGGCTCGAGCGCGGCGCTGTGCTCGCCAGCCGCCGCCAGCGGCGGACCCGTGTCGGTGACCACCAGCCGCACCTTGTCGTCGACCATCGACGTCGACAGCGAGATCGTGTGCGCCTCGCTCTCGCTGCGCATCACCGAGCGCCGCGCGTTGAGCACCAGATCGAGCACCGCCTGGCTCAGCTGCGCGGCGCTGCCCAGTACCGGCCGAACCGGCTGCAGGTTCACCGACAGCTGCGCCCGGCCGTCGAGCTCGTGGGTCACCAGGTCGAGCAGCGAGCGACACAGGCTCGCGAGATCCACCAGCTCCTGCGCGCCATCGTCGCGGCGCGAAAAGAGCTGCAGCGTCTGCACCACCTCGACGATGCGATTCACGCCCTCGAGGCAGCGATCGACCATGCGATCGGCGCGCTCGTGCTCCTCGGTGATGTCGCCGTCGTCGGCGCCGGCCTCGCGCGCCTGCTCGGCGAGGCGCTCGAGCGAGCGCTTGAGGTAGTCGAGGTTGGGCAGAATGAAGCACGCTGGGTTGTTGATCTCGTGCGCCACGCCGGCCGCGAGCATGCCCAGCGAGACCTGCTTTTCGCTCTCGGTCAGTCGATGCTGCGTCTCGACGAGCTGGTCGAGGGTGTGCTGCAGCGCGGCCGAGCGCTTCTCGAGCGCCTCCTTGGCGGTCTGGAGCTCGGCGCGCGCCTCTTCGCGCTCGCGCACCAGAAAGACGCGCTCGAGCGCCTGGCGCACCTTGCGCAAGACCGGGTCGCGCCGCAGCGGCTTGAGCAGGTAGGCCGAGATCTGCTCGTCGACGGCGCGTGCCGCGCTGGCCACCGACTGGTCGGCGGTCACCAGCATGCACGCGGTGTTGTCCTCTTTTTCGCGCGCGGCGCGGCACACGGCGAAGCCGTCCTGGCCCTCGAGGTTCTTGTCGACGATCACCAGGTCGTAGTCCGCGGCGGCGATCTTGGCGATGGCGTCCTCGGCGGTCTCGGCCAGATCGACGGCGTAGCCCGCCTCGACGAGCAACAGCTCGAGAAAGCGACGGATCGTCGGGGCGTCGTCGACGACGAGGATGCGCGCGTCCATGGCGGGCGAAATCATGGATCGCTCCGGTGCTCCCTGTACAGACAACCGATTTTTTGCTCTACTGCCGCGGCTTTCGGAGAAACCATGTACGAGACGTCGGACATTCGAAAAGGCCTGAAGATCCAAATCGATGGCGAACCCTACATCGTCGTCGACTTCCAGTTCGTCAAGCCGGGCAAGGGCACCGCGTTCACCAAGACGCGCATCAAGAACATGATCACCGGCTCGGTGCTCGACCGTACCTATCGCAGCGGCGAGAAATTCGAGCCGGCGAACATCGAAGAGCGCGAGATGCAGTATCTCTACGCCGAGGGCGACAACTACTGCTTCATGGACAACACCAGCTACGAGCAGGTGTTCGTGCCAGGCGAGGTCGTCGGCACGGCCGCGTTGATGATGCCGGACAACCTCACCGTGACGGTGCTGTTCTTCAACGACCGCCCGGTGGACATGTCGCTGCCTAACTTCGTCGAGCTGCAGGTGGTCGAGGCGGAGCCTGGCATCAAGGGCGACACCGCCACGGGCGCCACCAAACCGGCCAAGCTCTCGACGGGCGCCACCGTCAACGTGCCCCTCTTTGTCGAGGAGGGGGAATGGCTCAAGATCGACACGCGCGATCAGAGCTACGTCGAGCGCGTCAAGAAGTAGCGCTCGCGCGCCCTCTGGACGAAGTTCTCGCGGCTCGCCGCCGCATCGCCAGCCTGCACGCTGCTGGGCCGTGCCGCGCGGGCGCGCTGGTGGCGGGGCGCGTGGTCGCCGCGGGCGCCGATGGCCGCGAGCTGCTCGTACGTGACGAGAGCGGTCAGCTCGCCGTGACGCTCGAGCCCGGCGAGGGGCCGAGCTTGCGCGCGGGCGACATCGTCGCGCTCGAGCTGGCGGCGACCCGTGATTGCGATGCGGATGCGGGCGCGCGCGCCGAGCGCTGGATGCTGCTCACGCCCTTCGCCGACGACGACTCGCCGTTCCCTTCGCCGCAGCACGAGCACGGGCGGCTTTTCGGCGCCACGCAGCGGGCGAGGGCGCTGCGCCAGCGCGCCCGCGCGCTCGCCGCCGTGCGCGCCTTCTTCGACGGGCGCGGCTACGTCGAGGTCGACTCGCCGCGTCGCGTACGCTGCCCCGGGCTGGAGCCCGAGATCGAGGCCGTCGCCAGCGGCGAGCGCTGGCTGATCACCTCGCCCGAGTACCATCTCAAGCGGCTGCTCGCCGGCGGACTCGAGCGCATCTACTCGCTGGGCCACTGCTTTCGCGGCGGCGAGCGTGGCGCGCAGCACCTCGACGAGTTCACCATGCTCGAGTGGTACTGCGGCTACGGCACCCTCGACGCGCTGATGCGCGAGACCGAGGCGCTGCTGCGGCATGTCGCGGCGGCGCTGCACGGTCGCGCCGGTGTCGCCGCGGCGCGCGTGCTGCGCTTCGATGGGCGCGAGGTCGATCTGGCCGCGCCTTTCGCGCGCCATGACGTGGGGGAGCTGCTCGAACGGCACGCCGGCGTGTCGCTCGCCGGCGCCGAGCGCGACGCGCGCGAGCTGGCACGGCGCGCCCGCGCCGCGGGCCACGTCTGGGCCGACGCCGAGCTACGCTACGCCGAGACGTTTTCGCGGCTGTGGGTCGACCACGTCGAGCCCGCGCTCGGCGCCGCGCCGTGTTTCGTCACGCGCTTTCCCATCGCGCTCGCCGCGCTGTCGCGTCCCTGCGCTGATGACCCGGCGCGTGCCGAGCGCTTCGAGCTCTACGCCGGCGGGCTCGAGCTGGCCAACGCCTTCGGCGAGCTCACCAACGCCGACGAGCAGCTGCGGCGCTTCGAGCACGAGCGCGCCGAGCGCCGCGCCGCCGGGCGCGCCGTGCACGCCATCGACGAGCGCTTCATCGCCGCGCTGCGCGAAGGCATTCCGCCCAGCGCCGGCATCGCCCTCGGCTTCGATCGCCTGCTGATGTTGCTGCTCGACGCGCGCGACATCGCCGAGGTCGTGCCCTTCGCGCCGGAGGACGTGTAGTGATCTCTACGATAGTGCGTCGATGCCTGTGCGCGACGATGCTCCTGTGTCTCGCCGCACCCGCGCTCGCCGCACCCGAGACGCACTACCAGGACGCCGTCGTCGGCGAGCGCGCCGCGGGCATGGGTGGCGCGTTCACCTCGCTCGCCGATGAAGCCACCGGCGCCTACTACAATCCGGCCGGCATCGCGCGCCCCGGCAGCAACCTGCTGCAGCTGTCGATGAGCGCCTACAAGCTGACGCGCCGCTCGATCCCGCTAGTGGACCTCTGCGGGCGCAGCATCGACGAGGCGTCGAGCGGCTTTTTTGGCTTCCCGGCGGCGCTCGGCTACGTGCGGCCGTTCAATGCTGGCGGCCTGCGCCACGCCGTGGGCTTCACGCTGGTGGTGCCGTCTTCGGAAAAGCAGCAGTCATCGCGCATCCTGCGGCAGGTCGACTGCAACGGCACGCCCGTGACCTACGCCGAGTCGCAGGTGCTGCTCGACCGGCTGTTCGAAGGCGGGCTGAGCTACGCGCTCAAGTGGCGGCGTCTGTCCGTTGGCGCCACCTTCGGGCTCGCGGCGCGCGCCGTGCTCGGCACGTCGCTGCTGCTGGCGATCAACGGACAGAGCTACCCCGGCGTGACGATGGTCAACATCGACGTCACGGTGTGGTCGCTGTTCTTTCGCGTGGGCGCGATCATCGAGCCCATCGACGGCCTGCGCTTCGGTCTCTCGCTAACCACGCCGCACATCCAGGTGACCGGCAAGGGGCGCTTCGACGTGGCCTACGCCGGCTCCGACCCCGCGGCGTGGCAGCAGACGCAGCTCTACGCCGTCGATGACGTCGAGTACAACGCGCGCACGCCGCTGGCGCTCGCCATCGGCGCCTCTTACCGGCGCGGTCGCCTCACGCTCGCCGCCGACGTCAAGCTGCACATGCCGGTGTCGAGCTACAGGCTGATCTCGCGCGACGTTCGCCTCGGCGAGCTCGTCGACGCCTTGGGCGAGATCGAGCGCCGCTTTGTCGCCAACGTCAGCGTGGGCGCCGAGTATCTCGCCTTCGGCCGGTTGGCGCTGCGGCTCGGCTTCTTCACCAACCTCAGCGCGCAGCCAGCCCCCGATCCGCAGAGCGCGTTCGACGACGAGCGCATGCAGTTCGTCGGCTTCACCGCGGGCGGAAGCTGGCTCTCCAAGCGCGGCTCGTCGCTGGGCCTCTCGGCGCAGCTGCAGATCGGCACGGGCGAGGTTTCCACGGAGCGCGTGACGTCGCCGGGCGGAGGGCAGGGGCTGCAGAGCACCTACGAGCTGCGCGACGCGAGCAGCCTCTCGCTGATCATCGCGTTTGGAGGCGGCTTTGACCTTCAATAGGAAGGCCTCGGGCCTCGGGCCTCGGGCCTCGGGGTTTCTGGCTCGCTCGCTCGGCGATCTTCGCGAGCTTCGCCGCTGGCTGGCGGGCGCGTTGCTGGTGCTGTCGATGATGGCCGCGACGCGCGCTTGGGGGCAGGATTCGCACTATCAGAGCTATCTGGTGGGCGAGCGTGCGGTGGGGCTCGGCGGCGCGTACACGGCGATCGCCGACGACTCGTCGGGGGCCTACTACAATCCGGCCGGCCTAGCCGAGTCGGGCTACTCGAGCGTCAGCCTCAGCGCCGCGCTCTACGGCTTCGTGCTGACCAGCGACCGGCTGGCGCTGGCGTCGCCGGTGGAGAGCAGCGAGTCGGCGTTCATCACCTATCCGACGACGGCGGCGTGGATCCAGCTGCTGCGCAAGGGCGACAAGCAGACCGGCGTGGGGCGCATGCAGGCGGCGCTCTCGCTGGTCACGCCGCAGAGCTCGGTGCGACGCCAGCGGCTGGCCTATGCCAGCGACCTCGGCCCCGCGCCCAACGGCACCGGCAACCTGCTCTCCGACAACCTGGTGGTGCAGTCGGCCGAGGACGACACGCTGTGGATCGGCGTCTCGTTCGCCTGGAAGGTAGCGCGCTGGCTCTCGCTGGGCGCGACGCTCTACACCACGGTGCGCACGGGGGTCTATCAGTTCTACACGGTGCAGCTGTTGCGACTGGTCGAGGCGGCGGGCGAGACCGACCGTTTGATCTTGCCCTCGCGCACGGACGCGCGCCTGCGCCACATCGGCATGCTCGGCGTCTTCGGCGCGGTGGTGCGCGTGGGCGAGCGGCTGCGCTTCGGCGCGGCCTTTCGTACGCCCAACGCGCGCATCTCGAGCACCGTCAAGATCGGCACGCTGCAGGTCAACGACCAGGTCCAAGTGCAGGGCGACGACGCGGAGGGCAAGTTCCAAGACCGGCAGCCCTTCAAGGTCTCGCTGGGCGCGGCGTATCTGGTCAAGCGCCGCTGGGGCGTCAGCGCTGACGTCGCGGTCTACGGGCCCGTCGGCGAGTACCAGATGCTCACCGACACCGGCGACGCCGAGCTCGACGTGCTGCTGCCGATGAAGAAGAAGGCCATCGTTCAGGTCAACGTCGGCGCCGAGCTCTACCCGCTGCGCGCGCTGGCGCTGCGCGCTGGCTTCTTCACCAACCTCTCGGCCCTCGGCACCTGCCAGCCGGTGGCCTGCAACGGCATCTTCGCCGACGACATCGATCAGGTCGGCGTCTCGGGCGGCATCAGCTACGAGGTCGACCGCGCCACCATCTCGCTCGGCTGGTCGCTCAGCTTCGGCGGCGCTGACACCACGTTCGAAGGCACCGCGCTCGAGAAGTCGCGCGCCTACCTGTTCGTGATGCTCGGCGGCTCCTTCAGGTACTAAGCTCATCCGCGTGCCTACTGATGACTCACCACGTCAGGGCGGCGGACAAGCGGGCTACTCGGGTACGCCGCTGCTGAAGAAGCTCGGCGTCAAGGCCGAGCACCACGTGGCGATGCTCGCGGCGCCCGAGCCGCTGCCCGAGGGGCTCGACGCGCTGCAAGGCGCGTGCAGCCAGCTGTCGCGCTCGCTGCGCGGAAGCGCGCGCTTCGACGTCATCGTGCTTTTCGCCGATCGGCTCGCCGAGCTGCGGCGCCGTTTCTCGAGCGCGGCGGCGCGCCTGCAGCCCGCGGGCGGGCTGTGGATCGCGTGGCCCAAGCGCAGCTCCGGCGTGGCCACGGACGTCACCGAGGACCGCGTGCGCGAGGTCGCGCTCGCCGAGGGGCTCGTCGACAACAAGGTCTGCGCCATCGACGCCATCTGGTCGGGCCTGCGCTGCGTGATCCCCGTGGCGAACAGACGTTGAGGCGCGCAACGCAAGGCTACGGCTCGACCCGAAGCCTTCTACCTAACCTCCGCTGGCCACGCGCGCAGCGGTACGCGACCGGCACAGGCACGGCGCGCGCCGCGAGAGACGCCGAGCGTCCTCGACTTCGACTTCGACCCTGACTTCGACTTGGCCTTGGCCTTGGCCGTAACCCCAGACTTCCGTGTCGACTCCAAGTGGAACCCTGAGGTTAGGTCCAAGGCCAAGTCGGGAGTCGAAGTGGAAGGTCGAAGTAGAAGTCGAGGCTCCTCGGTTGGCGCTCGATGTCCTTCACCCCACCGAGATCGCTGAAGCCTGAAGCCTGAGCGCCCGGCCTCACACACGCGTGGCCTTCGCTGCGCACCAGCGCGCCGCCATCGTCGAGATCAAGTAGCGCGCTGCTCTAGCCGCCCATCGGCGTGGCGAGCTCGACGAGAAAGCCGCTCGGATCGCGCACGTAGGCCACCGTCTGGCCCCAGGGTTTGGTCTTCGGCTCCGACGCTGGCGTGGCGCCCGCGTCGACGGCACGCTTGAACGCCGCCTCGACGTCGTCGGTCACCAGGCCCACCTCGTTGGCCGGTGGATCCGAGCTTGCCGTCTGCTTTCGGTAGCCGAAGCCGTGCGAGCCGGCCGTCTCGTGGTGCACGAAGCCGAGCTTGGTGGCGCCGGTGGCGAGCTCGCCGTACTGGCCGCTCTCGTGCACGAAGGCGCGCTCGAGGCCGAAGGCACGCTCGTAGAACGTGATCGCCGCGGCGACATCGTCGACGTACAGCAAGACGTATCCGAGTTTCATCCCAGTCTCCTTGCGCTCTTAGCTCTTGGCCGCCGCCTTGCGCGTGGCGCGTTTCTTCTTGCTGCCGCCGAGTCCCCGCCGGCGCTGGTTCTTGCTCGCGATCTTGGCCGAGCGCTCGGCGTCGCTGCGCTCGGCGAGCACCTCGGCGAGAAAGCGCCCCGTCTCCGAGCCGCGCGTCGCCGCTACCTGCTCGGGCGTGCCCTGCGCGATGATGCGCCCGCCGCCGGCGCCGCCTTCGGGGCCGAGGTCGAGCACGTGGTCGGCGCACTTGATCACGTCGAGGTTGTGCTCGATCACGACCACGGTGTTGCCGGCGTCTACTAGCCTCGTCAGCACGGTCAGCAGCTTGCGGATGTCCTCGAAGTGAAGGCCGGTGGTCGGCTCGTCGAGCACGTAGAGCGTTTTGCCCGTGGAGCGCTTGGCCAGCTCGCGGCTGAGCTTGACGCGCTGCGCTTCACCGCCCGACAGCGTGGGCGCCGGCTGGCCGAGCTTGATGTAGTCGAGGCCCACGTCGGCGAGGGTCTCGAGAATGTGCGCCAGGGTGGGGTGGTTGGCGAAGACATCCTGCGCCTCGCGCACCGACAGCCCGAGGACCTCGGCGATGTTGAGCCCCTTGAAGCGCACGCGCAGCGTCGCCTCGTTGTAGCGCTGCCCGCGGCAGACCTCGCACGGCACGTAGACGTCGGGCAGAAAGTGCATCTCGACCTTCTTGACGCCGTCACCCTCGCACGACTCGCAGCGGCCGCCTTTGACGTTGAACGAGAAGCGCCCCGGCTTGAAGGCGTAGGCGCGCGCCTCGGGCGTGTGCGCGAAGATGCCGCGGATCAGGTCGAAGCACTTGGTGTACGTCGCCGGGTTGGAGCGCGGCGTGCGTCCGATGGGCGACTGGTCGATATGGATCGCCTTGTCGATGCGATCGAGCCCCTTGATCGCGCGGTGCTTGCCCACCACGCGGCGGCTGTTGTGCAACGCGCGCGTCAGCGCCGGGTAGAGGATCGACGAGACCAGCGAGCTCTTGCCGGCGCCCGAGACGCCGGTGACCGCCACCAGCGTGCCCAGCGGCAGCGCCACGTCGAGGTCTTTGAGGTTGTTCTCGCTGGCGCCGAGGATCTCGAGCTTGGCCGCGCCCGATCGCCGCGACGCCGGCACCTCGATGCGTTTTTTGCCCGACAGGTACTGCCCGGTGATGCCGGCGCTGCGCCGCAGCCGCGCCGCGCTGCCCGAAAACACGACCTCGCCGCCGAGCTCGCCGGCGCCGGGGCCAAAGTCCACCACGTGGTCGGCGCTGCCGATGGTCTCGGCGTCGTGCTCGACGACGATCACGGTGTTGCCCACGTCGCGCAGGCGCTGCAGCGTGGCGATGAGGCGCTGGTTGTCGCGCTGGTGAAGGCCGATAGACGGCTCGTCGAGCACGTACATCACGCCGGACAGCTCGCTGCCGAGCTGGCTGGCGAGGCGGATGCGCTGCGCCTCGCCGCCCGAAAGCGACGGGCCGGCGCGGTCGAGCGCGAGGTAGTCGAGCCCCACGTCGCACAGGAACGACAGGCGGCCGCGGATCTCTTTGAGCACCTCTACCGCGACGATGGCGTCGCTGCCCTCGAGCGCGAGGCTCTCGAAGTGCGCGCGCGCCTCGCCTACCGGCAGGCGCGTGACGTCGACGATGCTGCTGCCGCCGACGGTGACGGCGCGCGATTCGGCGCGCAGGCGCGATCCCTCGCAGCTGCTGCAGTCGACCTCGGCGAAGAACGCTTCGTAGCGCTTGCGCATCGCCTCGGAGGACGTCTCCTTGTAGCGGCGCATCAGCGTGTTGATCACGCCCTCGAAGCGCATCGCCCACTTGCCCGAGCCGTGCTTGCCCTGCCACTTGACCTCGACGCGCCGCTCGCCGGTGCCGCGCAGGATCAGCTCGCGCTGCTTCTTGGGCAGCTTCTTGAACGGCTTGTCGAGATCGATGCCGAGCTCGTCGCGCAGCGCCTCGATGATGCGGTAGACCCAGCCCGACTGGCGCTCGACGGCGTTGGCCCACGGCTCGATGGCGCCCTGGTTGATCGAAAGGTCGGGATTGGGCACCACCAGCTCGGGATCGATCTCCATGCGCCGGCCGAGGCCGTTGCACGAGTGGCACATGCCCAGCGGGCTGTTGAACGAAAACGACTGCGGCGACAGCTCGGGCAGGCCGATGTCACAGCGCAGGCAGGCGCGGCGGCCGCTGAGGCGCAAGCTCTGCGCCCGCGGCTCGCGCGCGTCTTTCCTGGCCGGCGAGAGGCCTTCGCCGGCCCCTTCGACCAGCAGCACGCCGTCGCCCTCGCGCAGCGCGCTCTCCACCGAGTCGGCGAGGCGCGAGCGCGAGCTGGTCTCGGGATCGAGGCGATCGACCACCAGCTCGATGGTGTGCTTGCGCTTCTTGTCCAGCTGCGTGACGTCTTCGAGGCGCTTGACCTCGCCGTCGACGCGCGCGCGTACGAAGCCGCGCTGGCGCAGCCCCTCGAAGAGGTCGCGAAACTCGCCCTTGCGGTGCTCGACCACCGGCGCGAGCAGCAGCTGCTGGCCGCGCAGGCGCGCCACGCGCTCGACGATCTGATCGGTGGAGAGCGCCTCCACCGGCGCGCCGCAGGTGGGGCAGTGCGCTACGCCGACGCGCGCGTAGAGCAGGCGCAGGTAGTCGGCGATCTCGGTGATGGTGCCGACGGTGGAGCGCGGGTTGGACGAGGCCGTCTTCTGCTCGATGGCGATGGTCGGGCTCAGCCCGCGCAGCTGCTCGTAGACGGGCTTTTCCATCTGACCGAGAAACTGGCGCGCGTAGCTCGACAGCGACTCGACGTAGCGGCGCTGCCCCTCGGCGTAGAGCGTGTCGAAGGCGAGCGACGACTTGCCCGATCCGCTCGGGCCCGTGAAGACGACGAGCTTCTTTTTGGGCAGCGAGAGCGCGTCGATCTTGAGGTTGTGCTGGCGGGCGCCGCGGATATGGATGTGGTCGAGCTCGGCCATGAAGTCTCCAGCGCCGCCGGTCGCGCCCCGATACGCGCCGACGACCGCGCCGAGGATAGCAGGGCAGGGGCGGGCGGCGACTAGCCCCGGCCGCGAGGCTGCTGCCGAAAGGTGTCAGGAGTGGCGCGTCAGGCGCGCGTCAGGCCGCGAAGTCGTCGCGATCGAGCAGCGAGACGAGCTCCAGCTCGTGCTCGCGCAGCGCGTCGGCGGCGCCGGCGAGGCGGTCGACGATGGTGGCGACCACCGCCACGCGATGCCCGGCGCCGCGCAGTGCCTCGACGGCGCGCAGGGCCGATCCGCCGGTGGTGGTGACGTCTTCGAGCACGGCGATGGGGCCATCGTCGGCGACGATACCGTCGATGAGCACGTTGGTGCCGGTGCCCTTGGCCTGCTTGCGCACGAAGAAACCGTCGATGGGGGGCGCGTCCTCGCCCTCGTAGGCGCAAGCCAGCACCACGGCGCTCATCACCGGGATCGCGCCGGTCTCGAGGCCGCCTACGTAGCGTGGTCGCGCGCCGCAGGCCGCCGTCAGCGCCTCGATCAGAAGCTCGCCGCAGAGCCGGGCGCCGCGCGGGTGCAGCACCGTCTGCTTCATGTCGAAGAAGAAGCCGCTCGCCTGGCCCGAGGCGAGCTTGAAGTCGCCGCGACGCAGCGAGCGCTGGTCGATGAGGTCGCGCAGCTGCTGGCGGCGCGGGTCGAGATCACGCGTCATCGGGCGTAGACGGTAGCGACATCGGCGCGGCGATTCAACGCGGTGGCGCATTTTACGTGTCGACGGCGCAGATCCTTCTCGCGCCTGGTCCGTTTACGGCCAGGTAAACCAAACCAAGCGAGGTGGTGATGAGCGGCCGAGATATCTGGCTCGGGCTGTGCGTGGCGTCGTGCGTGCTGGCGGCGCCCCAGCGCGCTTCTGCACAGGCTGCGGAGCGCAAGAACTTCACCGACGCGCTGGTGGCTCCCTCAGCGGCGCCGCCCACCAGCAGCAGCCCCTACAAGGCGAAGCTGAAACCTAAGGTCTACAACTTCAGCGACGGCACCGTCGACGGCAAGCTCGGCTCGCGGCGCATGCGCCGGGCCAACCGCTTCGCCGCGCGCATCCTGCGCCAGCGCATGCAGCGCAGGCGCCCCAACGATCTCAGGCTGCTGCGCGAGGCCGCGGCTGCCGACGTGATCGTCGTGCGCGGCAGCTACGATCGCGTGCAGGACGTGCTGCGCGCGGTGAAGGTCAAGCACGTGGTGGTGCCGCCGCGCCTGCTGCCGCGCCTGCCGCTCTTTTCCACCCAGACGCTGATGATCAACTGCCCCGGCCGCCTCGGCGCCGCCGGCGTGCGCAAGGTGCGCCACTTCGTGCGCACGGGCGGCCACCTGGTGACCACTGACTGGGCGCTCACCGTGGTGGCGCGCGCCTTCCCCGGCACGATCACGCGCGGCGGCCGCAACACCAAGAACGACGTGGTGAAGGTCAAGTTCCTCGACTACAAAAACGCGCTGCTCAAGCACGCGCGCGCCGCCAAGGTCGCGCCGCGCTGGTGGCTCGAGACGGGCAGCTACCCGATCCGCGTGCTCGCCCCGCGCAAGGTCAAGGTGCTGATCACCAGCAACGAGATGAAGCGCAAGTACGGCGCGGCGCCGATCGCGGTGAGCTTTCGTTTCCACGACGGCAAGGTGCTTCACATGACCAGCCACTTCTATCTGCAGCAGGCCAAGCTGCGCGGCCGTCGCGAGCGCGCCAAGGGCTCGGCGTTTGCCAAGGCGGCTGGCCTGAGCAGCGCCCAGGTGGCGCGCCTCAAGAAGCAGGGCCTCGAGAAGGTGCGTGCGGGTGCGCTCAACGCCGCCTACGCCATGCAGCAGGTCACCGCCAACGTGCTCGTCGACAAGGCGCGCGCCAACAAGCGCCTGCTCTCCAAGTTCAAGGCGCGCGCCAAGCGCGGCTTCCGTCTCGACCGCGCGCAGCGCCCCAGCGCGAGCCCACCGCAGAAGCGAAGCGCCGCTGTGACGGGCACGAGCATGGGCAAGGGCAAGGGCAAAGGCAGGGCCGCACGCCGCGACAGCCGCGCCGGCGTGCGCAAGGGCTTCATGCTGCGCGTGCTCCAGCGCAAGGGTAAGCGCGTCAAGGTGCGCGACCTGCTCGGCAACGAGGGCTGGACCGACGAATCGAACCTGCTCTAGCGCTCGAAGGCCCGAAAAGTAGCCGCGAGCATCACGCCAGGCGACCATCGCCATACCTCTAACCAGGAGCGTAGGTTGGGTCGCAAGCTGGTCGCGGAGCTGGTCGGTACGTTTATCCTCGTCTTCGGTGGCTGCGGCAGCGCCGTATTCGCCGCGGCGTTTCCCAAGGTCGGCATCGGGCTCGTCGGCGTGTCGATCGCCTTCGGGCTGACGGTGCTCGGCTGCGCCTACGCCTTCGGCGGCGTCTCGGGCTGTCACCTCAACCCAGCCGTATCGGTGGGCTTGGCGGCGGCGGGGCGCTTTCCCGCCAAGGAGCTGCCCGGCTACATCATCGCGCAGGTGGTCGGCGCCGCGCTGGCGGCCGGCGCGCTGCTGCTGCTGCTCAACGGCCAGCCCGGCGGCTACGACGCCTCCGTAGGAGGGCTCGCCGCCAACGGCTTCGGCGCCCACTCGCCCGGCAAGTACAACATGACCTCGGCGCTCGTCGCCGAGGTGCTTCTGACCTTCATCTTCCTGACCGTGATCATCGGCGCCACGTCGAGCCACGCCCACGGCGCCCTCGCCGGGGTCGCCATCGGTCTCACGCTCACGCTGGTGCACCTGGTGGGCATCCCGATCACCAACCTCTCGGTGAACCCGGCGCGCAGCACGGGGCCGGCGCTGTTCGTCGGTGGCTGGGCGCTGCAGCAGCTGTGGCTGTTCTGGGTGGCGCCGATCATCGGCGCCGTGGCGGCGGGCCTGCTCGGCCGCTATATCCACGCCGCCAAGGCCGACGCCAAGGCCTAGCCAGCGCTCGTCGAGAGCTGCGGCGCCGGCTGCGGTAGAATGCGTGAACGCATGACCGTGCACCGCCTTCACGCCGTCGCCATCCTCATCGGCGGCGCGATCGCCGTCGCCGGCTGCCGCCACGAGGTCGGCGCGGTGAGCGTCGACGGGATCGCCCCCATCTATGACCTGGCCGCCGACGCCCACGGCGACGCCGCTCGCGACACGGGCGACGCGGACAGCGCGCTCGAGGCTGCGGCGCTCGACGTGTTGGATGGCAGCGGCGCTGCGTTGGTCGTCGAACCGCCAGCCAAGGGGCGGCTCGACTGCAACGTCGGCTACGTGGCCATCGCCGGCGGCGGCAACTGCGGCGCAGCCCAGATCCGCGCCACCATGCCCAAGGACGGCACGCTCGGCCAGCAATGGACGCTGTCGTGCACCGCCTCGGCCGCGCCAACCGAGACGTGGGTGGTCTGCGCCAAGCTGCCAGCGCCCATAACAGTCACACCGAGCGCCAGCCCGAGCGGCCCCACGGCGAGCGCAGCCTGCGCCACGGGCGTGCTCGTCGGCACGGCTGGCACCTGCGGTAGCTTCGGCATGATCGGTCACAAGCCCGACTCCCGCGGCGCGTTTGTCACCTGCTCGGGAGGCCAGGCGGCTCAGGCGTTCGCGATCTGCGCCAGCGGCCCGTTGGACGCGCGCCCCCCGGTGACCGGCACCGGTGTGCAGACGAACAGCTGCTCAACCGGCCGGCGCGTCGTCGGCGGCGGCTGCGAGCTCGCCAGCAGCGCGACCAACACGCTCACCAAGAGCTACCCCACCGGCTCGGGGGACAGTGGCTGGGTCTGCGACGTCGCCGGCTCGCAGCCGGTGCAAGTGTGGGCCTTCTGCGCGCCGTAGTACGGTTGTTCTTGCCCGGGGCGGGAGTCGAACCCGCAAAGCTCTAGGAGCCTGGGGATTTTAAGTCCCCTGTGTCTACCAATTCCACCACCCGGGCGTTCTTCTGTTCTCGCTAGTTAGCGGCTCGCCGCCGCCGCCTCACCTCCATCTGTGGCTATCCTGTGGCTGTCGAGGTCTATGACGCGACCGACAGTCAGGTCAACGCACGCCTTCGCGTAGTCCGCGGCGCCGAACGCATCAGGCCGCAGGTGCGCGTAGCGCTCCGTCACCACCACTGAGCAGTGACCGAGTATCTCGCACAGCTTCTCGATGCTGCCGCCGTCCATCACCCAGTGGCTGGCGAAGGTGTGGCGGGTGGCGCGATACCAGGTCAGCGACTCGCCGGCCGGCGCAGGCTCCAACGCGCGCGCCAGCACCTTCGGCAGCTTGGCGAGCACTCGCTGTAGCGCGTCGTGGGGCGTGTCGTCGTACATGAGGTCGCCGGTGCGTCGTGAAGGGAAGCACAGGCCGTCGCAGCCGGCGAGCTTGCAGGGCTTGAGCACGGCGAGCAGCGTGTCGTTGATCGGCACCACGCGCGTCTTGCTGTTCTTCAGCGGGCCCGTCTCTCGCTTGCCCTGCACCTTCTGCCGCTGCACCGTGATCGTGCGCCGGTCGAGATCGATGTCGGCCCAGCGCAGGGCGAGCACTTCGTTGGTGCGAAGCCCAGCGAAGACACCCACCGCGTACGCGGGCTGCAGATACTCCGGCAGCGCGTTGTAGACGGCGGCGATGCAGGACTTGGTCCTGACGAAAGGCGTGCGCTTGGGGTCGTGCTTGCTGCGCAGCTTCTTGCGCGTGGCCTTGCTCAGCGCGCCCACGGGGTTGAGCAGCCACGGCCGATCGCGCTCTCGCAGGTCGTTGTACATCCGCGACAGCGTCATCAGCACGCGCTTGACCGTCGCCCCCGACAGCTTCGCCGTGCGTCGCCGCTCGTCGACGAGCTCGCGCACCTTGCCGGTGGTCACCTCGCTGATCCGCAGCTGGCCGAGCATGGGCACCAGGTGGCGGTTGATGTGCGCGGTGGTGCTGGTCATCGCGCGGTAGCCGTCTGCCTTGCGCTGTTTGAGCCACGTCTTCGCGGCGGCACAGAACAGCGGGTCTTCGTCCTCGCTGCGCTGCTCGCTCTCGGCGGGTGCTGGCGCCGTCAACCCATGCTCGATCTCCGCGAGACGCCGCGCGGCCTTGCGGCGGTAGTCCTTCTCGAGGGCGTTCGCCTCCGACCGCGTCAGCCCGGTGGGGGCTTTGTCGATCGGCTCGCGCTGGCGCTTGCCGCCTACGTAGTACTGAATCCAAACATTTGGGCGCGTCGGTCCGCCCCGGTTGTAGATGCTGCCCACGGCAGTCTCACCTTCCCGCGCACAAGAGTGCCCCTCGCTGGGAACGAAAGGTTAGGGACGGGTTTGCGAGACTCCGGCCTACCGCTCGCGCGGCCCAGCGAGGGACATATGAGCGCGTCTTTGCGTTGTTCGTGCTGGTCGGTGAGGGCCTTTCGTTTCGGCCGTTGGAGTCTCGCACCGACGATTCTAGCACGCGTCACCGCCGGCGCTGCGCTCTGCGACGAACACCTCGAGGTCAGCCACGCGGAAACGCACGCGGTTGCCGATGCGCACGCACGACAGTCGCCCGGACTCCACCTGGCGGTACACCCACGAGACGGACATGCCGAGACGCTCCGCGGCATGGCGCACGTCGAGCAGCTCGCCGGCGGACGCGACTGTGATGGCCGGCTCGACGTCGGGCGCCTGTTCGGCTGCCGCCGCGATGGCCTCGAGCGCGGCCGCTGTGGCTCGCTGTGCCGCTGCCGCAGCGCGGAGCGCCTCCAGGATGTCGGACTTCATCAGCGGGCCTCTCGCAGCAGCTGGCGTGCCTTGGCGGGTGAGATGTTCAGCGCCTCGAGCCACGCGTCGAGTTTCGTCGTCATGACGTAGGGCGCGGCGATGCTGAGGAGTTCGGACAGAGCCTCGCGCGCGCGCTCGTGGTTGCCATCGGCAAGGCATCGGCGCACCTCGTCGGCGACACCGGCAGCGCGGCCAGCGGCGCCAGCACGCTCGCGATCGGCGGCTACCCTGCGTCCGGGCATCGGCAGCGGGCGGCCCCGCGGTCGGCGCTTGGGCCTCACGACTGTACCCCGGCGGCGATGCGCGCCAGTTGCTCGCGCTGTTCTTGTTCGCGACCAAGCGCCGCAAGCCAGCGCTCGTCCTCGCGGTAGCGTTCGATCACGGCCAGCACCTCCCCCTGCAACTCGAGCGGGCTGAGGCAGTCGAGCTCCCAGCACCTGTCGCCGTGCTGTGCGATGTAGGCCGGCGAGCGCGAGTCCTTCTTCTTCGTCGGGATGGGCGGCACGCCGCGGGCTTCGGCCTGCTCGCGCGTCAGGGCGACGCGGCAGACGATCGGCCGGGCGCCCATCGCCTCGAGCGCGTCGCGCGCGGCCTCGCCGATGCACAGCCCGGTGGGATCGTGGTCGGTCATCAGCGCGATCACCGTGCGCTGGCCTCGCGCCTCGCGCGCCTTTATGCGCAGCTCGGCGGCTTCTTGCAGGCAGGTCGTCGAGCCGTTGCCGCGCGCGGCGAACAGCGGCACGTCGTGCTGCTCGCAGAAGTCCTCGAGCACGCCGATCAGGGCGTCTTTCTCGATCCAGACTTCGACGCGGTACGGCTGGTCAGCCCACGTGTCGATGGCGTACTGGCGCGCCACCTCCTGCACCGCGTCCGCCGGCGAGTCAAAGTGCGGCCTAGCCCGAACAACGCGCAGCCGGTCAATGATCGCGTCCCAGTCGACGAGGCCACCCATACGGGCCTTCGACAGATGCGAGCTCAGGCGCTTGTAGGCGCGCTGCGTGTTGGGCTGCACCCCGCGCGACACCAGCTGGTAGTGCAGCTGGCGCAGCGTCATCGGCTGGCCGTCGTACTCCGCGATGATGCTGTTGCAGGTGGCGATCAGCTTGCGCGTCGCCTGCCGCGGGTTGTAGTCGACGTAGGCGCGTTTCACGGCCGCACCTCGTCGACGAGGGTCGGGGACGACGTCGTCTCAGCCGATGGGGGTGGCGTAGCGCGGGCCTCGACGGTGACGCCGCCATCGGGCCGCACGATGCCGCGGTACTCACCGCCGCGAGTGCCGCCGCCGAGCTCGACGTAGCTCGAGCAACAGACAGGCTCGGCGTAGGGCGTCGCGTTGCCTTCGACCGTGAACACCTGCCAGGCGGCGATGGCGTGTCGTGTCACATACGCCGTCATGTTCTCGTCGAAGGCGACATCAACAACTTCGCCGCCGCCGGGGACTGTGACTATGAGCCTGGGGTCGATCATCGGGCACTCCTCCCCGCTGCGTCGGCGCGTTGTAGGCCAGCGCATGATGGGCAGTCGGTGGTCAGGGTGGTCAGGGTGGTCAGGGTGACCGCGTATTTATCTTTTCTTGTAATCACTGACTTTTTCCGTTCGCGCGATTAATAGATAAATAGGGTTTTGGGTTGACCGGGTTGACCACTTCAGCGGCCAACGCGACGTCTTTCAGCGCTGGCGGTCGCTCGCCGGCGACGCGCGGGCGGAAGCTCTTGACGCCCATCGCCTTGACGCGGCTGAAGAACACCGACGCAGCTTGCGCCTTGGCTCCCGCGGCCTCGCACCAGCGCTGGTAGCGGTTGTAGGCGTCCTGCTTGATCACGTGGTCGCCCGGCGACTCCTGGTAGGTCTCGCGCCAGAACGCGTAGATGTCGTCGGCGCTGCGGCGGTAGTCCTCGATCGCCAGGCGCGTCTGCTCCGTTTCGACGAAGCGGCCCCGCTTCACCAGGCGCCGTAGTCCCTCGACCGCCAGGCGCAGCCAGTAGCTACGCGCGGCCGGCGTGGTCAACTTCGCCTCGAGGTCGGGATCGGCCTTGTCCCCCTTGAACGAATGCGGGAAGGGCACGACCACCCAGCGCCGAAAGAAGCCGTCGGTGCGGTCGGCAGAGCCGGGCAGCTCGTTCGCGGAGAAGATCAACTTCGCCCGGTTGACGTAGGAGAACTGCGCCTTGAACTTCGGCTCGAGCATGATGGCGTCGCCCGTGACGAGCGCTTTGAACACGTCCGTCTCGCGCAGCGCGGCGCGGGGCAGGTCGGGGTAGACGTTCGCAAGCGCTCCGACGAGCGGCAGCGCTTGGAAGCGCTCGCCTAGCCGCTGCAGCGAGACGGCCGAGACGTTGTGTGCGCCGAGCGTGGCGCGCCACGCGTCGATCGCCACGGACTTCCCGTTGCCCCCCTCGCCCGTCATCATCAGCGCCTTCTGGTAGCTGCAGCGCGGATGCAGGCAGTAGCCGAAAAACTCCTCGACGAGCTCGCGTGTCTCCGCGTCGGGCAGCACCTCGTCGAGGAAGCGGTCGGCGCGCGCGTGCTGGGCCTGTGCGTCCCAGGCGGTCGGCAGCTGAATGATCGACAGCACCTTGGGCGTGTGCGGCCTGATCTCGCCCGTGCGCCAATCCAGCAAGCCGTTGCTGACGTTGATCAGGCGCGCGCCGTCGTCGAGGTCGCGGGGCGCCTTGGCGTGCTCGGTGCGCAGCGCATGCACCACTTCGTCGCAGTGACGCTTGAGGCCGTCGTCGCCGAGGTCTCGCAGCACCCAGCGTCGCACAAACAACTCGTCCTCGTCGCGCTGATAGACGCCGTCGCGGTAGATGTAGAGCCCGCCGTAGATGCCGATGACGCGGTGCTGCTTGGCGAAGCGCCGTGCGATCTTGGCGGGGCTGATCTTGGGCTTGCCGAGCGCCTTGTCGGGCGCGTCACTTTTTCTTGAAGAAGAAGATGGTGACGATTTTTCGGCGTCCTCGTCGTCTAGCAGGTAGCCGCGCTCGGCGTCGGCGTTCTGCGCGCTCTCGAGCTTGTGCCGCAGCTCTCGCTCCGACCACTCAGGCTCGCAGCGCCGGTTGTATTCGACGAGCAAATCCCACGCGTCGGAGTCGCTGAGGTCGAAGCCACGTGCGAGATGAAGTGCGACAAGGAAAGTTTGTTGATGGCCGCCTTGTCCGGAAACGGCGCTGGGGCAACGCGCAATGTACTTGCGCGCGCGCTCCACGACGTCGGGCGCCGACGTCTTGACCCCGCTGCTCGCGATCTTCTTCTTCGGCAGCTTCGGCAGGGCGGCGTCGAACTGCGCCAACGTGTACTGACGCTCCGATTGCGCCTCAACGAGCTCGACGACGCGCGGATTGGCCGGGTCTTTCTGGTGCGCGAACCCAGGCAGCCGCATCACGCGCGGCAGGTCGTGCGGCATGGGGTCGGCGCCGGCATCGCGGTAGTGGTGGATCAGTCGCTTCTGCAGCTCGGTGAAGCGCTCTAGCGGCACGTCCACCGCGAGCCAATACGCGTGGTAGCCGCGGCCGCTCTGCACCACGATCGACGGCGGCAACGGATGGTCCTCGGGCAGCTCGGCCTGATCGATGTCGACGAACAGCGCGCGTACCCGCTCGACGTTCTCTGCTTTGCGTCCCGCGCCGTCCGTGCGGTTGACGGTGACGAACACGCCGCAGCCTTCGCCCTGCTTCGCCTCGAGCCACGGACGCCACTCAGCGACCTCGCCCGTCCGGTGGCCGGCTAGCCGCTTGTCGTCGCGATGCTTGTTGTCGTCGAACGCTTGGAACGTCCAGCGCTCGACGTCGGGATCGGTGGCGGCGAGTGCCGCAAGAAACCGGACGGTGGTGCTAAGATCCATTTAGAACCTCACGACGCCGTCCGCTCATGCCTGCACAGCCCGAGCGCGACGGCGTTCGTCTTTCTAGGCGTCGGCGCCTTGGCTCAGGACGCGGTCAAGCTCGGACGCGGGCACGACAAGGCGACCACCAAGGCGAACCATCCGGATGACGCCACGCTCAGCCCACCGGCGAACCGTGCGCGGGTGGACGCCGACCATCGCGCCGACCTCTTCGAGGGAAAACGCGACGCGCGAGATGTGCTCGTTTGCGCTGTTCTGTTCGTTGGTGTCTGGCATAGTGAACAAATGCCACGTGGCTCACCCGCCCAGCCATCGCGTCATTTGGCCTCTGAGCGCCCCCCTATTGATGCGACGGTGGACAGGCTACGCGGCCGGCAACTCGCGGCCACCATGGCGATGCTCGGGCTCGGCGGACGGCCCGCCATCGACGCCAGCCCCCTGTGGCACGCCGCAGTCCGCGCCATCGCGAAAGTCTCCCAGCGGCGCGAGCTCACGCTGTACGAACTCGGCGAGGTATCAGCGGCCACGCCGTGGCAGGTGCACGCTCGTGCGAGCGCGGAACTTTGGTACGCGCTTGTGGAGT
Source organism: Myxococcales bacterium (assembly GCA_020431405.1). Classification (GTDB taxonomy): domain Bacteria; phylum Myxococcota_A; class Polyangia; genus JAGQIK01. Next base: position 2,877 of record JAGQIK010000307.1, on the reverse strand, counting down.
TTGAGCGCGAGATTCCGCAGTTCTCGGGAGACACCACGCCAAGACGACATCGCGAGGCGCAGGCGGCTGCCCGCGATGAGCTACGAAAGGCTCGCGCTCACCTCGAAACAGCTCGAGACCACTGGCTAGCGAGCGTCGACGTCATCATGGTCCTGCAACTCGACGATTGCATCGCGGCGCTCACACACGGCGCGGGCAACATTCCGAGGGGAGACCCGCAGCGCCTGCGCCATCTCCGATATGCTCTCGAAGCCGAAGGAATGAACAACGGCCACTTGGCGAGATTGGTAGCGTCAGCACCCACCGACTGGCTCGACGTTCCGTGTCCGCTTGCTGCAACCTCAGCACGACGAGACGCCGACGCCTTCCGGCGCGAACTCGGCCGACTCCTGCGCTAGTTGGTAGGCTTGCGGGGCGCCGGCGACTTCGCTTTCAGCCCCTTCTCGAGCGCGATGATTCGCTGGCGTAGCTTCCACGCCGCCGCCGTCGCCCGACACGTGCCACCACCCGCCGGCGATCACTGCCGCGCGCCTCCGCGTGCACGCGCGCCGCCTTCGAGAGCTGCTCAACGAGCTCGGCGAGCCCGACGCGGTCATCGGCTGCAGCGAGCACGGCTGGCGTGTTTTCCTCAGCTATCCCCGCGGCCCCGTCGACATCGGGACCGACGCTGACCCCGGCGTCGCGCTTGTCGCTGCCGTTCGCAAGCGCGACAGCGTCTAGCGCGTCCGGCCCGCGTGCTACGCTTTCAGCATGCGCGCATTTCTCGCCTTCGCTGCACTGCTCGCGATCTCCTGCAACTCGACGCCCGGCCCAGGCGATCCCTGCGACATCCAGCGCGACGCTCCGGTCGGCTGCACGTGCGCGGCGGATGACAGCCCCGGACTGCTCCGTTGCGCCGGCCGCAAGTGGGCTGAGAACTGCGAGTGCCTGATTCCGGACTTCCGCGACGTCACGCTCGCAGTGGCGGACATGATTGGTCGCTACTACGTTCGCTGCGACGCCGACACGCCCGGATGCGCGGCCCTGCAACACATCCAGCACGCCGCGAAGCCTGCGGTGTACCAGTACTGGCAGGGGCTGTCTGCTGACCCTGCGAAGTACAACGGATGGTGTCAGAAGGTCTGGGACATCAAGGCGGCGAGCGGCAACGCCTCGGACTTCACCCTCACGATGCAGCACGACGACGTGTACCCGCCAGCCTGGTGCCCGGGCCCGAGCGGCGGCGAGACCACGACCTGGCGCTACGTCAAAGCCGACTGTTCGAACGCGGTGAAGGACTTGCCGCCGGGCTTTGCTGGCCTCAACTGCTGGCTCGTGGGCATCGATGGGGCAGACCCGACGACGTCGAAGATCACAGCGCACCTGTGCACGCGGATGCTGGCCAAGAGCGTCACCACGTCCGACGGCGAGACGATCGCGCCCTCGCAGTGCCCCGGCCCCGATGCGAATGGCTACCCGCTCGTGTACCCGCCGAACCTCGAGACGCGCTAGCCGTAGCGCAGCGCCTCCGCACCACGCCAAGCACGAGCACGATCCAGAAGCTTGCTCTCGTCATGCCGCTGTTGTCGGTTCTGCGGCGAGGAAGTTGCGCGTAACTCGCGCTACTTGTCACCGTCTGGTTTGTCTTCTTGCTCTTTGACGAACAGCCTACGCACCTGACCTCGAATGGGTTTGGACTCGTCGACGAGGGGCAGCACAAACACGGAAGGTCGCTCAGAGGCGAGATCGATGTACTGACCTACGACCCTGCCCCCGGACGCTGCGTTCTCGTTGTAGCCGTCGAGAAGATCGTCGAAGTTTGACGACAGCGTCGTGAATCGCCCCAACGCCGACGTGGCCTCAGCCGAGCGTCCCTCTTTGACAGCTCGCTCTGCCTCGGCAGCGACGTCGTTCATTTCCTTCGTAAGACGGGCGGCTTCTTTTCGAAGCCTTTCATTCTCGGCTTCAACTTGACCTTGCTTCTTCTTTAGCTCACCGAGCTTCGCAGCCACGCGCTCAAATTCCTCACGCTCCAACTCAATCGTCGCCTTTAGGTTGGGGGAGCTGACGAGCTCCGCCACGTCAATCATGTGCTTGAGCTGTTGACCGTGAGCCGATTGCTGTTGTTCGTTCAACACCTTCAGCGAGTTCACGACTGCCTTGTGTTCATCGGACGCAGACTTTGCCGCCTTGGTGGCCTCGTCCTGAAGAACGGCAAGCCGCTTCAGCCCGCGAAGCGTCGCGATGACAATGACTACGAGGGCGACGAGAATCAGCACTCCTGCGATCCATCCGCCCAACACTAGGCTGTCCAGGGCTCTGATGGCTCCCGCCAGCCCGTTCATAGCGTCGGCGACTTGCTTGGCTGTCGGCATATCGGAGAGTTTACGCGAAACGCAGGCAGCGCAGTTGCCGATCGATTGGCGCTATTTACCTCGGCGCCCTGAGCGCCTCGCCCGCCGCCCAGCCGCCAGAGCGACGGGCGTGTCGTCGTGTTGCGACCGCACCGTCACGGCCTGACCCGGCCCGAATTCAGCAGCGTCTCGACACCAGTCGTCGAGGTCATCGCGCCTCCAGCGCGGACGATACGCACCACGGGCAGCCATGGGCGCACGTGGACACCGGCAAAGCAAGCAAGTCGCTGCTTTCGGCGAAACAGCGCTCGTGAGACACTTCCGTCATCGGAGGGAAACATGGTCACAGAGACGGGGACGGCTGAATGCCCAGCGTGCAAGCATCGGTGGGCCTGGAAGGGAAAGATCGCGTCCCGAGTAACCGTTCACGTGGTGTCGCGAACGCGTGGTGCCGGTCGGTGCGGCGAGATTTGCCGGTCATTTCGATCACCTGACGAGGGGGATCGACAGGGCGTCGGAAACGTGTTGCGCATAGGTTGTGGAC
>JAGQIK010000306.1 GCA_020431405.1 Myxococcales bacterium | reverse complement strand
GCGCGTGTGCGCGCGGGAGCAGCGCCTGCTCGCGGCCGCGCGCGCGCTGCAAGCGACGCCCGGCGGTGAGCGCGACGCTGCGCGTGCTGGCGGGCACGCCCGGCTCGACCTCGACGATCACGACGCGCTTGGTCTCGCCCGCTTCGCCGAAGTCGAGCTCGAGCAGCGAGCCGGCGTACTGCGCTGCCACCAGCGCGCCCGGCACCGGTTGCGGCGCGTGTACGTGGCCGAGCGCGACGTACTGCACGTCGGGCGGCATCGAGCTCTCGGTGGCCGTGTAAGCCTCGCCGATGTGAAGCTGGCGCTCGCCGCGAGGGGCGCCATCGCCGCCAAGACGGGCGCCGCTGACGATGAAGTGTGCGGCGAGCACGGTGACCGCGTCGTCGCGGTCGCGCGCGCGGCGAGCCAGCTCGTCGTTGTAGGCGCGGCACAGGCGCGCGATCTTGTCGGCGTACTGGCCGTACCAGCTGTCGACATCGTCGAGAAAGTCGACGACGCGCCCTTCGCGAAGAAACGGCAAACACGCTACGAGCGCGCGCTGTCCGCCCTCGCCCGCTGCGAGCTCGAGCACGCCGCCGGCGTCGGGGCGCCGGATGCTGCCCACCAGGTGGACGCCGCGCGGCGCGAGCAACGGCGCGAGCACCTCGAATAGCTCCGGCGAGTCGTGGTTGCCCGCGATGGCGACCACCGGGCGCTGTGGCGCGGCGAGCGCGAGCAACGCCTCGACCACGGCGTCGAGCGCCTCGATAGGCGGCATCGGCCGATCGAAGAGATCGCCCGCGACGATCACGAGATCGACGCGCTCGCGCTCGGCGACGGCGCGCACCTCGGCGAGCGCGGCGCGATGCTCGGCCATGCGGTCGAAACGCCCGAGCCGCTTGCCGACGTGCCAGTCCGAGGTGTGCAGGATGCGCATCGAGGCATCGCATCGTGACGGCTCGTCGCGTGATTGTCTAGCAGCGCGCCCCGGCGGTCTGTTGCAGCAGCGTCTGGGCGGCGGTGCAACGTCACGCGCGTTGCGCTACGCTCGCGGGCGCACAACCGCCCCTACAGGAGTGACGATGAGCGACGCGACGATCGAAAACCCCACCGTCCAGCAGGCGATCGTCGTCGATCCCGACGCGCCGTCGCGACTGACGCTCAAGGGTGTGCTTCCGCCCGCGCCGGGCCCCGACGAGTTGGTGATGCGCGTGGTCGCCGCGTCGCTCAACCGCGGCGAGCTGCGCGCGGCGCAGAGCAAGCCCGCCGGCGCGCGCATCGGCTGGGACGTGGCAGGCATCGTCGAGCAGGCCGCCGAGGATGGCAGCGGTCCAGCCGTCGGCGCGCGCGTCGTCGGCTTTCTGCCGCAGGCCAATGGCTGGTCGCTGCGCGTGGCGGCGACGACGCGTTATGTCGCCGAGATCCCCGAAGGCGTCAGCGACGAGGACGCGGCCGCGCTGCCAGTGGCCGGGTTGACCGCGCTCTATGGGCTAGAGCGCGCCAGCCGCCTGCTCGGCGCGCGCGTGTTGATCACCGGCGCGAGCGGCGGCGTGGGCCTGTTCGCCGTGCAGCTCGCGCACGCCATGGGCGCGCACGTGGTGGCGCAGGTGCGGCGCGACACGCATGCCGACGTGCTGAGCGCTGCGGGGGCCGCGGAAGTGATCGTCGACGACGACGGCGATCAGGTCGTCGCCTCGGGCAGCTACCGCGCCATTTTCGACGGCGTGGGCGGTCCGCTGCTCGCCAAAGCGCTGATGCGCCTCGAGACCGGCGGCACCGCGATCGCGTACGGTGTGACCGCGTCGCCGAGCGCGAACGTATCGCTCGGCGCGCTGCTCGGCAGCGGCAGCGGTCGCCTCGAAGGCTTCAACCTCTATCACGAGTCGCGTGTGCTGCCGCCGACGCAGGGGCTCGAGCGTTTGCTGCGGCTGGTCGCCGAGGGTCGGCTGAAAACGCATATCGAGCGCACCGCCGACTGGAGCGAGATCGGCGAGCTCGCGACGGCTGTGCTCGAGCGCGAGATCCACGGCAAAGCCGTGATGAACATCAGCTAGCGTCCGAGGACTCGGCACGTTCGCAGCCGTGCGCGTGCGCTTGGCGCCTAAGGAAGCTGAAACGTCTGCAGCTCGCCGGCGTTGGACTCGTTCCACGCCGGCAGCGCGCCGTGGCTGCGCGCGATGGCGCTGCACTCGCCGTTGACGCACGTACGCCCGGAAGGGCAGCTCTTCTGCTTGCAGTTGGCACCGAGCGCGATCTCGAGGAGCAGCGCGCCGCCGCTCGGCATCGTCAGCGAGGCCTGCTGGTCGAGCACGGGGCTGCCGCGAAGCAGCGCGCGCAGCTCGATCTCGATGGTGTGGTCGACGCCGCCGCTGTTGGGGATCAGGCGCACGCGGCCTGGCAGATCGATGGCGTTGGCGTCGGCCGGATCGATCGACCAGCTGACGTCGGCGAAGCGATCGGTCACCGTCGCGTACTTAGCGGTGAGCTTGATCTCGTCGGCCTCGGTGGGCACGTTGAGGTCCGTCGAAAAACGGATCACCAGGTCGCTGGGATCACTGCTGCATCCGCAGGCGAGCATCGTCGCCGCGATCACGAACACCTTCATCGGGGCCTCCATGGCCGCGATTATATCGGCGGCGACGGTGCCGCTTTGCAAGCGCCGTCGCCGCCACGCCGTCAGGTTAGCCGCCGGCGAGCGAGTAGAACGCGCGCAGCCTGAAGCCGAAGGTCAGCGATCCGCTCGGATCGTCGGTGTTGGCGAAGCTCTTGGTGACGCCCATGTAGAGCCCCGCGCCGATGTAGGAGGTCAGCATGTAGGTCAGGCCCCAGCCGACGTTGATGGCAAAGCCGACCTTGCTGCTCGTGCCGCCGTCGCCGCCGTTGATGCTCACGTCGCCGATGCCGAGATTTAGCGCAGCCCACAGCGAGAGCGGGACGTGCTGCAGCCAATACGCCAGCTCGCCGCCGCCCGCCGCGACGAGCATCAGGCCGTAGGTGTCGCCCTCGCTCGCGCTCCAGCGGCTCATCTCGAACATCGCTTGTGGCGTGAGCGTCGCGTTGCCGAGGTTGATCTGATAGCCGAGGGTCGCCGAGAGCGGAAAGCCCACGTCGTACTCGCTCGCCGCCTTGCCCAGCGCGCGGCTGCCGCCGAGGTTGAACGTCAGCGCGATGCCTTCGGCGCGCACGCGCGCCAGCAGGTCGGCGCGCCTCAGCGCAGCCGCCGTCGGCGACGGCGAAAGCGAAAGCGGTGCAGCCTCGGCAACGCCAGCGCAGAGCAGCGAGAGCGCCAGCGCCGACGCGAGGCACGAACCAGAACGTGACATGAGTTGCCTCCTTCGTTGTGTGATCGAAAGAGGTGTCGACAGCAGCACTTTTGCGGAGAAGCGCGGGGTTGATATCGGCGTGCAGCACGTGCAACAAAGCGCCATGCACGATCAGATCGCCAAGTGGCTCGCGGGTCTCGTGCCCAAGAGCTTCATCGAACCGATCATCATCGGCGGTGGCGTGCTGTTGACGTTGGTGGCGAGCTGGCTCGCCTACGAGCTCAGCAAGCGCTTGCTGCTGAAGGCCATCACCAAGGTCACCGAGAGCACGGAGACCACCTGGGACGACCATCTCGTCGAGCGCGGCGTCTTCAAGGGCATGGCCAACCTGGCCCCAGCGGTCGTGATCTACCTGGTGCTGCCCACGATCCTCGCCGGCTACCCGACGGTGACGACGGTGCTGCGCCGCCTGGCGCTGATCGCCATGATCATCATCGGCCTCTCGGTGGCGAGCGCGCTGCTCAACGCGGTGCTCGACATCTATCAGTCGTTCAAGTCCGCCAAGCAGATCCCGATCAAGGCCGTCATCCAAGTCACCAAGGTCGTGCTCTATTGCGTAGCGGCGATCATCTTGCTCGCGCTGGTGCTCGACAAGACGCCGCTCTATCTACTCAGCGGCCTCGGCGCCTTCGCCGCCGTGCTGTTGATCATCTTCAAAGACCCAATCCTCGGGCTCGTGGCGGGCATCCAGCTCAGCGCCAACAAGATGGTGGCGATCGGCGACTGGCTCGAGATGCCCACGCACTCGGCGGACGGAGAGGTCATCGAGATCGCGCTCACCACCGTCAAGGTCCGCAACTGGGACATGACGATCACGACCATCCCGACCTACGACCTGATCAGCAAGTCGTTCAAGAACTGGCGCGGCATGACCGAGTCGGGCGGCCGACGCATCGTGCGCTCGATCAACATCGACCTCAACACCGTCGGCTACGCCGATGACGCCACGCTCGATCGCCTCGCCCGCATCGAGATCCTGCGCGAGTACATCGAGACGCGACGCGCCGAGATCAAGGCCTACAACGACGAGCAGGGCATCGACACGTCGTGTCCGGTCAACGGCCGCCACATGACCAACATCGGCACCTTCCGCGCCTACGTAGCAGCCTATCTGCGCGCCAACCCGATGATCCACAAGGACATGACGTTTCTGGTGCGCTTGCTCGAGCCCACCAAACACGGCGTGCCGATCCAGATCTACGTCTTTACCGCCACCACCGAGTGGGCGGTTTACGAGGGCATCCAGGCCGACGTCTTCGATCACCTGATGGCGGCGATCCCCGAGTTCGGGCTGCGCGCCTACCAGGAGCCCGCCGGCCTCGACTTCCGCACCGGCCTCTCACAAAGCCGGAGCGCCTAGAGTATCTCGTCGAAAGCGTCGCCGTCCTCGGCGACCTCTTCGCGGCGCGTGGCCCACGGTGGAAACGGGAAGGTCAGCACCAGCGGCACGGGGATCGATGGCTGCGAGAGCACCATGGTGCCCGGCTTGAGCAGGCGCGCGCGCGCGCGGGTGGCCGGCAGCATCCAGCCGTACTCGGCGCGCTCGGCCTCGGCTGCGTCGAGGCGCCCCACCACGCGGATCGACGCGTTCTCCATCACCTCGGGCGAGACGCGCGAGGCGGTCTGCTGCGCGCCGACGAGCAGCACGCCGAGCGAGCGGCCGCGCTGGGCGATGTCGACGAGCATGTCCTTGAGCGGCGACGTGCCCTCGCGCGGGGCGTACTTGTTGAGCTCGTCGAGCACGATCGCCGACAGCGGCAAGCGCTGCCCGCTCTGCTCTTTGTGGCGAAACGTCTCGTCGAGCAGCGCGCCGACGACGAAGCGCTGCGCCAGCTCGTGCAGCGTCTGGATCGCCACGACGGTGACCTGCGCCTTCTGACGATCGATGCGGCGCGACTCGCCGGCTTTGATCAGATGGCCGAGGCGGTGCACGGCGGCGTGCAGGCGCCGCAGAAACGCGGAGAGCGTGCCGGCCTGTACGCGGCCAGTCCAGGCGCGGTCGGGCTCGCCGTCTTCTGGATCGATGTGCGGCTCGATGGCCTCGACGAGCGTGCTGAGATCGTCGATGACGAGCTCGCCGGGCGCGGGCTTGACGGTGGTGCGGCGCGGGTGACCGCCGGGCGGCGGCTGGCGCAGCACCACGGCGCCGGGGCGGCCGGCGACGTCGACCGCCCAGCGGCTCAGCTGGTGCCGCACGCGCTCTTCGATAAACGGGATCTGGTTGCGCGCGTCGCTCGCGTCGGTGAAAAGGAAGCGCAAGAGCCCCTCGTCGATCAGCTCGCGAGGCGTCCAGCGAAAAGCCGACACGTCCTGGTGGCGGCTGCCCGTGTCGGGCACCACGGCGTCCGACGACTGGCGGCGCGGCGGCGCCCAGAAGGCCACCGAGGGGAACGGCGCCGGCTCGACGCCGAGCACCTTCCAGGTGTCGGCGTGCTTTTTGTCGCGCGCGAAGTGCGCGTTGCGCTTGTCGAGCCATAGCAGGTCTTCGCCTTTGACGTTGAAGACGAGCACGCGCAGGTTGGTGGCGCCGGCGCCGACGACGTCGCGGCGCGCGGTGAGCATGCGCAGAAAGAACAGCGCGAAGGACGTCTTGGTGGCCACGCCGCTGATGCCCGAGATCGACATGTGGCCGCCCTTGCGGCCGTCGAAGAAGTCGAGGTCGACAAAGACGGCCTGGCCGTCGCGGCCGACGCCGACCGGCAGCGGGCGCTCCATCTCGTCGACGTAAAGGGCGCGCTCGCGTTGCACGCCGGCGGCGCGAAAGACGGGTTGTCCGGGATCGGGCGCGACCCACACCTCGGGGTGCACGCGCGTGACGGCGACGTGCGCCGAACGGACTTTCTGCGCTGGCAGGATGCCGTCCGCGGCGATTCGGTGGGTGTCGCTCTCGAAGGTGGCGCCCTCGTAGATCGCCTCCGTCTCGGTGACGACGCCGTAGGTGTGAAGCTCGCCGAGGCGCGGGATGTCCGAGCGCACGACGACGAGATCGTCGAGCTGCAAGTAGTTGTCCGAGTCGAGGGCGACGCGAAACTCCTGGGTCGTGGTGTGCTCGGTGCCCATCACGCGGCCGACGCTGTCGTGCGGGCTCTTGGTGTCGTCGCTCATCGCGTTGTCCTCGTTGTTGTCATCTCAGCGGCGTGCCTGCGACGGCGGCGCACAGCGCGCGGTAGACCAGCGCCTGGTCGCCGAGCAGCCGGCGCAGGTGGCGCTCGAGCGCGGCGACGGGCACCAGGTTCTGCGGCGCGCGCGCCTCGATGTGCGCCGCCGAGGCGAAGCGCGGCAGCAAGAAGGTCGTCTCGTCGGCGAGGCGCGACGCGTCCTCTAGCGCGAAGGCGCCGGTGCACTCGCAGCGCGCCACGCCCGACCAGGTGTGGCCGTGCTCGATGTCCTCGAGGCGCGTGTACCACGAGTAGCGCGCGAAGCTGCCGCCGGACGAAAAGACGAACAGCGGCGTGCGCTCGCCAGGGCCGAGCGCGGCGACGCAGGGCACCTTCTCGGGCGGCAGATAGGCGGCGCGCTGGCTCTTGATGTAGCCGACGACGCTGGCCGGCTCGAGCGGGTGGATCGGTCCGTCGGCGATGACGAGGTGCCCCCGACGCGCGAGCTCGCGGCCGAGCTCGCCCTCGGCCTGGCGCATGCGCGTCTGCATCACGGTGGTCAGCGCGGCGGGGTCGGAGGTGGGCACCGACTCCGAGCGGTAACGCAGCGTCGGACCTGCCTGCGGCACCGCGACGCTCTGGCCCTGCGCGAAGATCGCCAGCCGCTGCACGCGCGCCTCGGCGATCTCGGAGCGGCGCGCGCGCGCGTCCCAGATCACGGCACCGTAGGCCAGCGAGATGCAGATGCCCGGCACCGGGCCGAGCTCGGGATCGTCGATGGTGACGCGCGCGTCGATGCGGCGCACGCCGTCGATGAAGGCGATCGACTCGACGCCGCCGTCGTATCCGGCGCGCGGCTGCCAGGGCTTGCCCTTGGATTCGACCTCGAGCTGTACCTCGGCGGTGGCGGGCGAAACCTCGTCGTCGGCTTCGAAGGGCGAGCCGTAGTGAGGTGCCCAGTTCTCGACGTAGAGTCGGCGTCGCACGAACGGTGACGATATCTCGCGCGCCGGGCGAATTCTAGCGCCGGATACGGCCCGCTTGGATACGGCTCGGATACGCCGGGCGCGCTAGCGACAGCAGAGCACGCCGCCGCCGGCCGCGGCGGTCTTGACCACGTTGTTGGCCTCTTGAAAGCCGTCGCTGCCGCACGACCAGGGCGCGCCGAGGGCGCCGCAGAGGTTGTTGCTGAAGCGGTCGAGCGGCGAGCAGCTGGCGGCAGGGGCGATGCCGAGCGTTCCGCAGCCGAAGATGTCGTTGGCACCGGCGCCGCAGATGCCGTTGGCCGGACCGCTTTGACGCGTGGCGAAGAACAGCGACGTGCCGGCGGCGGCGGAGCCCGTGCAGCCGGTGCTCGACTTGGCAGCGACCTCGGCGGGGTCGGCGCAGATGTGCCAACCCACAGCGCAGAGGTCCTCGGCAGCGCAGCCGTTGCCCGTCGGGTTGCTCGACGAGTTGCCCGCCACGCGATTGCACGCCGGCGCTTTGACCGATAGCACACCGGGCACCGACCAACCGCCGCTGCAACCAGCGATGTTGGGGTGCGTCGCGGCGTTGGTGAAGCCTTCGCGATCGCCGTCACTGCAGCCGGCGACCGAGACGGTGATGTCCACGGAGAAGTCCGCCGACGTGTCGGACGCGAGCGTATCGACCGACGTGTCGGGCGAGACCGTATCGGCGCTGCTATCCGCCGAGGTCGTCTCGACGGCGCCGTCCGACGCGTCCGACGTGACGGCGTCGACGCCGTCCGCCGCGATGGCGTCGGATGTGGCGTCCGCCGGCGCGTCGACGCCGCCGTCCGCCGCGTCGCCGGGCAGGTCCGAAAACAAGCCGTCGATGGTGGCGTCGGACAGCTGGCGGCTGTCGATGCTGACGTCCTGGCCGACGCCGTCGCGGCGTCCGACATCGGCGCGCGCGTCGTCGCCGCCGCCGCCGGGATCGGACGAGTCGCAGGCAGCCACCACGACAAGCGAGCTCAGGGCGAGGGTCAGAAGCGCGTATCGCGTCATGACGATCACTCTATCACCGACGTTGCTATGCTTTTGCGGTGAGAGTCGCGGCCCTCATCATCGCCCTGGCAGCGGCCGCCTGCGGCCAGCGGCTGCCGGGCGCCGCGGCGCGCGACGCCAGCGCCGACGCGCAGCGTGCGGACCTCACCGGCGACATCACGCCCGAGCCGGACATCGAGCCCGACCAACCCGTAGCGCGAGGTGAGTGCACGACGGCGGGCAAGATCTGCACGCACAGCGACCAGTGCGGGGCCACGGGCATGTGCGTGGTGCTGGCGACTTCGCCGCGAGGCGTATGCGCCTGCCGCTGCACGCCTACGGGAGAAGTCTTCGATCCCGCGTGTCCGATCGGCGAGCGCTGCCGCGCCATCGCCTACGAGCCGCTCGCCGAGCACGCCTGCGTCAGGCTCTGCACGCCGCGCTACGGGGGTAACGACTGTCGCGCCCCGCTGGCCTGCGCGCCCGAGACCACACGCGTCTCGGGGCAGATCGATCACGGCGTCTGTCTCGCGCTCGGCTGTCGCACCGACGCCGACTGCTCGGGACGCTGTGACCTGCCGAGTGGTCTATGCGTGTCGGCGGGCAGCGGTCCGTCGCGCATCGACGCGCCCTGCCGCGCCGACGGAGAGTGCGGCGCCTTCGAGCGCTGCGAGGGTGGGCTGTGCGCGCTGCGCGGCTGCACGTTCGCGAAGTCGGTCGCGCAGTGGGCCTGCCCGAGCGGCACGACGTGCTACCGACTGACGCCGGGCGGCAGCTGTCGGCCGACGTGCGATCCGGCGCAGGCGGGCCACTGCAGAAACCACGCGGACGGCATCGAATGCTACGCCTTCAACAGGGTCGCCTCTGGCGGCGTTCCCATCGCCGACGCGCCGCTGTGCACGCGCGAGCTGTTTCGCTGCGGCATGTTCACGACCGGCACCAAGAGCACGCTCAGCTGCGCGATCCTCGGCTTGCCGGGCAATCCCAGCGCCATGCTATGCCGCTCGGCGCTGACCGGTCGGCCGACGCACGACCCTGATGGCGTCTGTCGTGACGGCCTCACGTCGCGCTATCCTTGAATTCGATCATCGCGTATTGATCGTCGTTTTGAGCGTCCTATCGACTTCTGCCCGCGGCGGCCGCACGCTGCCCACCGATGACGCCGCTCGCCGTGATGGGCCGGCAACTAGCGCGGCGCGCCCACGCGCATTACAAATAGTCCATGGACCTTCATCAGCAGATGGTCGCCATGGCAGACCGCGCCAAGGCCGGCGCACGTGCCCTGGCGGCGCTCGAGACCGCCGAGCGCGACGCGTTGCTCGAAGGCATGGCGCGCGGGCTCGAGGTCGCGCGCGAGGCGATCCTCGCCGCCAACGCCGAGGACGTGCGCGATGGCGAGCGCAGCGGACTCAGCTCGGCGCTGCTCGATCGCCTGCGCCTCGATGACAGGCGCATCGCCGCGATGGCCGAGGGCATCCGCGAAATGATCGCCCTCGCCGACCCGCTCGGCGAGGTGCTCGAAACACGCGAGCGCCCCAGCGGGCTGCGCATCGAGAAGGTGCGCGTGCCCATCGGCGTGATCGGCATCATCTACGAGTCGCGTCCCAACGTCACCGCGGACGCGGCGGCGCTGTGCATCAAGGCCGGCAACGCCGTGATCCTGCGCGGCGGGCGCGAGTCGCTGCGCTCCAACCGCGCTATTGCCGGGGCGCTGGTGAGCGGCGCCGAGGGGCTGCCCGAAGGTGCGCTGCAGCTCGTCGACACACCCGATCGCGACGCCGTGCGCGAGCTGTGCGAAATGACCGGGCGCGTCGACCTGCTGATCCCGCGCGGCGGCGAGGGCCTGATCGAGGCCGTCACGCGCATGGCGCGCGTGCCCGTGATCAAACACTACAAGGGCGTCTGCCACGTTTACGTCGACGCGAGCGCCGACATCGAGGCGGCGCTGGCGATCGTCGAGAACGCCAAGTGCCAGCGACCGGGCGTCTGCAACGCGATGGAGACGATGTTGGTGCACGCCGGCATCGCCGAGCGCTTCCTGCCCGAGGCGGCGCGCCGGCTGAGCGCGCGCGGCGTCGAGCTGCGCGGCGACGAAGCCACGCGCGCCCTCTGCGCGCAGGTCGCCGACATCAAGGCTGCCAGCGAGGACGACTGGTCGGCGGAGTATCTCGACCTGATCCTCGCCGTGCGCGTCGTCGACGACCTCGACGCCGCCATCAGCCACATCGCACGCTACGGCTCGCAACACTCCGACGCCATCGTCGCGCGCGACGAGCACGCGCAGCGGCGCTTCGCGCGCGAGGTCGACTCGGCGGCCGTCTACATCAACGCCTCGACGCGCTTTACCGACGGCGGCGAGTTCGGCATGGGCGCCGAGATCGGCATCAGCACCGACAAGCTGCACGCGCGCGGCCCGATGGGGCTGCCCGAGCTGACGACGTACAAGTACGTCGCGCGCGGCGACGGGTTGATCCGCTAGCGCTAGCGCTCGAGCGCGAGCCAGCGCACGCCGTAGGGCTCGAGCGTCAGCTCGCGCTGCTCGCTCGCGCCGCCGCCTTCGAGCAGCGACGCGTAGCGCTCGGCATGCGGTAGCACGACGCGCCTCTCGCGCCCGCTGACGTCAGCGAGGGCGAGCACGGTTTGGCCGTTGGCGGCGGTGCGTTCGAGCGCGAAGGTCGCCGGTCCGAGATCGACGACACGCTGCGCGGCCGCGGGCGCGAAGGCGGCGTGCGCGCGGCGCGCCGAGAGCAGCGCCCGCATCGCGGCGAGCACGCGCGAGGCGCGGCTTTGTGGGTCGGCGAGCATGCCGCGCAACGTGTCGCGCGCCAGCTTCTGGCGGTTGAGGGTGCGGCCCTGGCCGGTGGCGGCGAAGCCCGCCTGCCAGCTGCCGCTGCCGAACAGCGAGTGCGCGTAGATGCCCGGCAAGCCGCGCAGCGCGAGCATCATCGCGTGTGCTGCGCGGAAGCGCGCCACGCTGCGCTCGATGGCCTCGCCAGCGGGCGCCATCGCGTCGAAGAGCGTGATCTGCAGCTCGTAGGGTCGCTTGCCGCCATCGGGCGTGGCGCGGTATCCGACGCGGCCGCCGCGCCGTTTGACCGCCGCGACGAGATGATCGATACGCGCCGCGTCGAGCAGGCCTTCAGCGGGGCGCACGCCGATGCCGTCGTGCGAGGCGATGAAGTTGAACCACGTCGTACGCGGCGAGGGCAGCTCGAGCGTGGCGGCCCAACGCGACAGCACGCTGGCATCGCCGTGCTCGAGGGCGTCGAGCAAAAGCGGCGGCAAGCTGAAGTTGTAGACCAGCTGCGCCTCGTCGCTGCCGTCGCCAAAGTAGGAGACGTTGTCGGCGTGCGGCACGTTGGTCTCGGTGATGAGCAGCGTCTGCGGCGCCACGCGGTCGAGACACTGGCGCATCAGCTTGACCAGCTCGTGGGTCTGCTCGAGATGCAGGCAGCTCGTGCCCGAGCGCTTGTAAAGAAAGCCCACCGCATCGAGGCGGATCAGGGTCGCGCCGCGGGAGACGTAGCCGAGCAGCACGTCGAGCACGGCGAGCAGCACGTCGGGGTTGCGGTAGTCGAGATCGATCTGGTCGGCCGAAAACGTGGTCCACACGCGGCGTGTGTGCGTCGCGCCGTCGCGCGTGACCTGCACCTCGGTGAGCAGCGGGCTGGTGCGCGGGCGCACCACGCGCGAGAGGTCCCAGTCGTCGGCGTCGTCGACGAAGTAGTCGACGGCCGGCGCGACCCCTGCGCGGTAGTCGGCGAACCACGCGCTCTCGGACGAGATGTGGTTGATCACCGCGTCGAGCATCAACCGGCGCGCGCGCGAAAGCTCGGTCACGTCCGACCAGCTGCCGAGGTTGCTGTCGATGCTGTGGTAATCGATCACCGAGAAGCCGTCGTCGGACGAGTACGGAAAGCACGGCAGGACGTGAATGCCGCGGATCAGATCGCCGAGGGTCTCGTCGACCACGCGTCCGAGCGTGGCGAGGGGCGCCATGTCGGGCTCGAAGAACTGATCGCCGTAGGCGATGAGCAGGTTGTCGCCGGCGTCGAGCGGCAGCAAGTCGGTGGGGCCCTCGCCCGCGCGCAGCCGTGGATGGGCGTCGGCGAAGCGGGCGAGGCGCTCGTCGATGGCGCTCGCCACCGACTGCGCGCGCGCGTCGCCGTAGATTCGCGCCAGCCGCTCGGCGATGGTCGGCGTCGTCATGCGGCCATGATATCTTTGTCAGCCATGAAGCGTCGCTCGATCACACCGCTGCTGCCCGCCCTGTGGATTCTCGTCGCGGCGCTGCTGCTGCTGCTGCTCGGCGCCTGCGGTGACAGCGGGAGCACGCCCCCCTCCGACGGCGGCGGCGGCGAGACCGCGAGCCGCGATGGGACGAGCAACGACGGGACCGGCAGCGACGGCGCCGGCGGCGGCGACCTCGGGCCAGCCGGCAACGCGGGCTGCAACGCGATCCTCGACTGCATCGACAAGAACTGCGACATCACGGCCAGCGACTACACCGTCTGCGTGTCGGGCTGCCGCATCTCGGGCACCCACGCCGCGCAGAAGAAGTTCGACGACTACCGCACCTGCGCCGACGGCGCCATCGCGGGCAGCTGCGCCGCTGACTGCGGCGGCAGCGACGCCAATGCCTGCGCCAAGTGCATTCGCAGCGCCTGCATCACGCAGGTGCTCGACTGCACCTCCGACGTGTAGCCGCACCAGCAGCGCGCTAGAGCCAGGCGTAGGCCTGTCGCAGCACCTCGTGGCCGTCGCGGGCGATGAGGTCGCCGTGGGCGAGCACGATCTTGTCGATGTCCCACGAGAGCATGCGGTCGACCTGACGGCGGGCGAGCGCGCGATCGCGGATCATGAAGCGCTCGAGGCGCGTGATGCCGGGCGCATCGTTGCCCATCAACCACGCGACGCGGCGCGTCCAGGGCGAGGCGTGGTGTGCCAGGTTGAGCAGCGAGTCGCAGCAGATCAGCGTGCGGCTGCGCCGATGAAAGAGCACGATCTCGTTTTCGCGCCGCGCCGAGAAGTAGCACTGCTCGAGCTCGTCGGCCCACAGCGGGTCAGGCGTGTCGCCGAGCACGCAGGAGAAGGCCAGGTCGGTGCGCTTCCACTCGAGGCCGGGGCAGGCGGCGAAGCGCGCCTGCGGGTAGTGCGTCATCCACTGGCTGACGAACACGTGGTGAAAGACGCTCGGCGCGACGACCGCACACACCGAGCCGAGACCGTCGACCGCCTCGCGCGTGCTTTCGTCGAGGCCCACCGGCGAGTAGATCAGCAGCCGCTCGCCGGCGAGGCGCACCACCGTCATACGTGTGCCGGTCTCGACGCCGAAGAAGCGCATCGGACGGGCCGCGACCCAAATGTCATCGGCGAAGCGCTCGAGGTCTGCCATCGCCGCTGACTGTGCCGCTGCCCTGTCGATCATTCAACACGCGTCGTCGCCATACATCACGAGCGGCGCCGCGGGCCCGCCAACGTGCCGATTTCGCGGGCGGCAGCGTCTGGCACCAAAGCTGCTCTTGGCGTGTGCATGCAGCAGCGCCGCACTTTCATACGACACACCATCGCGTTCTTGCTGGCCGTTAGCCTCTGCACGATCGGCGCTCGCGCCCACGCACAGCAGCTCGACCATAGCGAGGACGCTCACCTCACGCTCAAGCTAACCAGCGCGCGCTACCGCTCGGCGCTCACCATGCGCGGCGTGGGCATCGCGCTGACGATCATCGGCGGCGTCGTGACGACGGTCACGGGGGTGGTAATCGGCGTGGGCTCGACCCTCTGCAATGCGTTCGAGGGCATCGCCCACGCGGAGGGGCCGCCCAGCGACTGCACGCCCTCCACGCCCGGCGTCGCCGTGCTCGGCGCGGGCGCCGCCACGCTCGTCGCCGGCCTGGTGCTCGCGATCACGGGTCACCAACGCGTCGGCAACATGCGCCGGCGCTTTCTGTTCAGCGTGGCACCAACGGCGGGCGGCGCGGCAGCGACTGTCGCGCTGCGGTTTTGAGCCCGAGCCGAGACATCTCTGTCATGCGTCGCCGCACAGACCTCACACAACCTCGCGACAACAGGCGATGGCACGGCTGTTGTAAATGCCCTTCGCGACAGTCCTCCCATCGACTGCAAGCAGGAGCCAAGATGCGCAAGCTCACATCGGCCCTCGTTATCATCACCGCACTGATCGCCGCCACCACGCAGGCTCGCGCCCAGACGCCTTGCCCCACCGCCGACGAGCCTTCGCCCTACGCGCCCGCGCCGCCGCAGGCCGCCACGCCCTGCGGCCAACAGTCGATCTGTATTCACGTCAGCTGTCCCGCGGCTCGGCCCCAGCCGCCTCGGCCGCCTCGGCCGCGCCTGCAGCTCTCTATGCCGCGCTTCGGCTCGGATGACGACCGTCACCAGTTCTTGTGGAACACCAGCGACGCGTATCGTTCGGCGCTGACCATGCGCCGGCTCGGCACGGCGCTGGCGATCTTGGGCGGCGCCGGCAGCATCGTGCTCGGCACCGTCGCGGGCGTTCAGAGCATGGAATGCGGCTCGAGCTACGACAGCTATTACGGCGGCAGCAGCAGCTGCGACGTGTCGCCGGCGATCTATGTCGGCGTCGCGGCGAGCGCCGTGGCGCTGGCCGTCGGTGTGACCCTGGCGTTCAGCGGCCATCACCGCGTCAAGAAGATCCGCGAGCGCTTCCACGTCGGACTGGCGCCGCTGCCCGGTGGCGGAACGGCCGCCATGAGCCTGCGCTTCTAGCACCCAACCGCGCCTTCGACCGCTTCTGCCTTCCCGGCCTTGACGCGCGAGCAGTGCCCCGCCATACTTTGGTTGGTTGACCAAACAGGTTGTATGTCCAACCTAAGAATTGGTCTCGAGGCACTAGAATGGCCGAAAAGAAGGGCAAACGACGCGCGCAGATCGCCTCGGCGATGCTCGACCTCCTCGGCGAGGAGGGCATGGCGGCCGCGACCATCGGCGCCGTGGCCAAGCGTGCGCACCTGGCTCCAGGGCTCGTGCACTACCACTTCTCGGACAAGGCCGAGCTCATCGCGGTCGCCTTCGAGCGGCTCATCGAGCGGCATCAGCGCAGGCTCGCGCGGCTCGACCCGCTGCTCGATGATCCCCCGCGCTGGCTGGCCGGCTTCATCGACATCCACCTCGGCCTCGGCGACGCCGACGAGACGGCGCTGCGCGCGTGGATCGTCTTTTCGGGCGAGGCGCTGCGCGACGACACGATCCGCCGGCGCTACAGCGAGGTCGTAGAGGACACCATCGACCGGCTGGTGGACGTGATCACCCGCGGCGTGCGCGCGCGCGTGATGCGCTGCGATCCGGCCACCGCCGCCGCCGCCATCGTGGCGCTGATCCAGGGCTACCTGCAGGTCGCGGCCACCGCTCGCGGCGCGATCCCCGCGGGCAGCGCGGCCGTCGCCGCGCGCGCGATGGTGTCGGGTCTGGTTGGACAACCGCTCGCGCCGACAGCACGCGACGCGCTCGCGCCGCCATTGCCAGAAGATCAGCACGCCGTGAGGGACATCCGATGAACGACATCAACGCTGCGGACAGCCCGTTTCAAGTCATCGTGCTCGGCGTGGGCGACGCCTTCTCGGCGCGCTACAGCCCCACGTCACTGCTGCTGCGCGCCGAAGGCGACACGCTCGCCATCGACTGCCCCGACATGTATCGCGCCGTGCTGCGCCGCGCGAGCCGCGCCGGCGACTTGTCGCTCGACGTGGCCGACGTCGACCGCGTGCTGATCACGCACCTTCACGGCGACCACGTGGGCGGGCTCGAGGGGTTGGCCTTCTACAAGCGCTTCGTCGAAAACAAGCGTCTCGCGCTGTACTGCCCGCCCGAGGTGCGCCGCGACATCTGGACGCGCCGCTTGGCGGTGGCGATGGACACGCTCTACGACGGCGAGCGCTATCGCGAGATGTCGTTCGAAGACTACTTCGACTGCACGGTGCTGGATTGGGACGCCGAGCACACCGTCGGCGCGTTCACGCTCGCGCTGCGTCGCACGGTGCATCACATCCCCACGGCGGCGCTGTTCGTGCGCGCCGCAGGCCGAGCGCTCGGCTACTCGTGCGATACGGCCTTCGACCGCGAGCTGGTCGACTGGCTCGCGCGCGCTGACCTCGTGATCCACGAGACCAACTTCGGCGCGGCGCACACGCCCTACGAGAAGCTCGCCGCGCTGCCGGCCGAGCTGCGCGAGCGCATGCGCCTAGTGCACTACTCGGACCTCTTCGACCTCGACGCCAGCGTGATCGAGCCGGCGCGCGAGGGCGACTGTCTCACCGTCTAGCCCGGCGCGGGCGCTACTTGCCGGCGGTCTTGGTCTCGGCCTTCTTCCAGCGCGGCTTGCCCATGTAGCGCACGACGGCGTTGGTGAAGGTGCCCGCGGCGTAGGAGTCCTTGAAGTCGCCGTAGCCCTTGTAGACCACCGCGATGCGGCCGCTGGCCCTGCCGGCGTACTGAAAGATGCGGCCTTTTGGGTCGTGCGGCTTGACGTCCCACTTGGTGATCTCGATGGCGTAGGCGTTCTTGGCGTTCCAGCTGGTGGTCTTGTCGGTCTTGGGGTCCTTGCGGATCTGGAAGTAGCCGTCGCCATACTTGAGCGCCTTGACGCGCTTGAAGCCGGCGGCGATCTGGCCGGGCGGCAGCGAGAGGTTGATCGACTGGCCGCCCATCGCGATGCCCGTCGGCCGCTTGAGCTCTTTGTCCCACAGCTTGATGCTCCACTTGCCGAACGACGGCTGGATCACCACCGACTTGACCTCGAAGGGCACGCCGTTGGCCATGCCCTTGATCGCGCCGTCGGGGATCGCGTCGAGCGTCGGGGCTGCCGTCCACTTGAAGGCGGGCGCGGCCTTCTTGGCGGGCGCGGCCGGCGAGGCGGGCGAGCCGGCCGGCTCGGCGCCGCCGCCGGTGGCCGCCGCGTCGTCCTTTTTGCAACCGCTGGCGCCGAGCAGCACGGCGCAGGCAACAGCGAGATAGGTCGTCTTGGTGAGCATCTTCGGT
>JAGQIK010000305.1 GCA_020431405.1 Myxococcales bacterium | reverse complement strand
CGCAGTCGCAGGGCCGCTGCGGCACCGTGGCGCCGGCGGCGAACAGCACCAGCGCGTACGACGTGCGCAGCAGCTCTCCGCGCGGCGCCTGCAGCGCGTCGCCGACGATGATGCTGCTGGCCAGATCGAGCGCGCCGACGAGATCGCGCCCACCGGGGATGTGCGTGCGTGTCGCCGAGAGGGCGTTGGCGTCGCGCGTGAAGCCGTCGGGCACCAGGCTCTCGGCGCGCGCGCCGAAGGCGACGAGGCCGAACGATGTCTCGGGGCGCGCGGCGAGCTTCGCTACGGCGTCTTGCACGGCGCGGAAGCGATGCGCCTGCGCGTCGTTGGCGCTGTCGTTGATCGCCGAGCTGGCGTCGATGACGAACAGCACCTTGAGCGGAAAGCCGACCGCGAGCGGATCGTCGGTGCACACGCGCCCGCTGACGGTCACGCGGCTTGGCTGATAGGCCTCGCCCTGGCCGTAGATACGCGCGTCGCTGCAGGCGGCGGCGGCGGCGGTGACGGTCACAGCGAGGATCGCGATCGTCGTGCGCGGTGTCATGGGGGGCTGCCTCCTGTCGACGCGAGTGCAAACCGTTCGGCCGCAGTGCAACGCGCAGGTGCGCACCGCGCCCGCGATATCGCGGCCGATCGGCCAAACGATTCGTGCTGTCGTCGCTTAGGGGAGCAAGGCGCGCGCCTACTTGGGGGCGTCGCCCTCGCCGCCGGCGCTGGCGCGCTCGCGCTCGGCCTTGGCGGCGCGCAGGCCGCGGATGGCGGTCACGGCGTACTGCAGCAGCGTGGCGACGACCAGCACCCCGCAGCCGGCCATCAGCGCCGTGAGAATCCAGCCGAGGGTGTTTCCGGGCAGCACCAGATCTTCGAGCGCGATCATGCCGCACACGAAGGCCACCGACGACGAGGCGAACTTGCCCAGAAACGTCGGCTTCCACACCGTGCCCTTGTAGTAGGCGGGATCGATGCGCATCACCGCGATGGCGCCGAGGGCCATCACCGCGTCGCGCCCGACGATGGTCTCGACGAACCACAGCGGCGCGGCGCCGCGCCACAGCGCCACCAACAGCGAGACGAAGACGAACAGCTTGTCGGCGACGGGATCGAGGCGCGCGCCGAGCGCGGTCTGCTGGTTGAGCTTGCGCGCCAGCAGGCCATCGAAGAGGTCGGTAAACGCCGCCGCGCCCATCACCCACAGCGCCGCGGTGCTGCCTTGCAGCCACAGCCAGCCGAACACCGGCAGCGCCGCGATGCGCAGCGCTGTCAGGGTGTTGGGGATGTTGAGGCGCGTGGCAGCCATCGACCTATCCTACGTTACCGCAGGTGTGCGCTCAGGGGTCATCGCGTCGCAGGCCAAGGTAGTTATCCGCGACGAACGACCAGCTGCTCGCGCGCATCTCGCCCACGGTGTAGCGTGGCGCGGGCAGCTCGTCTCGCCAGCGCTGGCGCGTCGTCGCGAGCGCGTCGTCGTCGATGATGTCGACGGTCTCGCCGGTGGCGCTCTCGCCGACCCGCGCGCGGCGTACGAAACGGCGCGTCTGCTCGTCGAAGGCGAACAGGTAGGTCGCGATGCACAGTGGGGGGCGCGCCTCGCTCACCGAGATGCTCAGCGCGAGCTCGCCGAGCTGCAGCGTGGCGCCGTCGTGAAGCTGCGCGATGTCGACGACGGGCTCGCCATCGAGCACGAGCGCGTCGGGCGCGACGTGAGCGGGTCGCCACAGCCAGTAGACGCGGCGCGCGTAGCGCACGGCGGCTTGCAACGCGCGCGGCACGCCGGGCAGCGCGACGTGACAGTCGTCGCCGGCGCCGAGCAGGACAAAGAGCGCGCGCATCGGGCCGCTGTCGAAGCCAGCGTCCGCGCTGCGAAAGGTCACGTGCGGGATCGGGCGCGCCGGCGCCTGCGGATGCGCCGGATCGAGATCGCGCAGCGCGAGCGTCTCGGGTGACTGCACGAGGCGCGAGGCCTCGAGCTCGTCGTGCGCCGCCAGCTTCGCGTGCAGCCCGCGCAGAAAGTCGCGCGCCGACGGGCCGGTGCTGTGGCCGCCGTCACGCTGCAGCGCGCGCGCCCGCTCGGCGCCGCCGGGTGCGAGCTCGAGGATCTCGATGCTGTGGCGGGTGGCAGCCGCGTCGAGCGGCGCGAGCACGTAGCGCGCCAGCGGCAGCGGCAGCGTCCTATCGCCAGCGCTGCGCAGGGCGAGCGTGACGTTGTCGATCCAGACCGTCATCGGCCACCCGAGCGTAGCGCAGGGCGGCCGGCGACGTTAGTTGGCGTCGTCGCCTGGCAGCAGCAGCGCGTGCAGCAGCCTGTAGCGCTGGCCGTCCTCTTCGAAGATCACCGGCGTGTAGCCGCCGTCGACACGCTGCGCGCTGCTCAGCACACCCCAGTAGGTCTTGAAGGCGTCGCCGTCGATGCGCACGCCGGCCGCGTTGAACAGCGGCGGCTCGAATGCGCCCGGTTCGCCGACGACGACCTCGGCGAGGCGTGGCGAGCTCAACGGCCACACGCCGTTGGTCTGGGTGTCGCTGCTGCGCGCGTAGGTCGCGACCAGCTGCGCGCTGGCCGGCGTGTAGTCGCTGCCGCGCAGCCCGTCGCGCAGCGACACCATCGCGGCGAAGGCGTCGCGCAGCGGCTGCGGCACAGCGCCGCCGCTGCTGCCGTTGGCGCCGAGCGCGTAGACCTCGACGTCGACGGTGTAGCCGCGCGTGGCGATCGACAGCCGCGTGGTGTCGTAGTCGAAGCACGACTCGCAGTCACTGTAGTGCGGCTCGAGCCCGCCGAGGCGATCCGGCCGCAGCGCCTCGAGCAGCGCGCGCAGCGCGGCCTCGTCGAGCGTGGCCGTGTGTGCGCGCGTCGGCGTGCCCCACAAGACGCGGCCGTCGCCCATCACGCGCAGATAGCTGTTGCCGTAGCGCTTGGCCCGCCAGACCTCTTCCTGTGGCACGAAGCCGTTGACCCAGCTGGTGCTGACGAGCAGCTTCGAGGCGCTGCGATCCCAGTCGTACTGCGGCGGCGCATCGGGTTCGCCGCACGCGCCGAGGGCCAGCGCCAGCGCGGCGAGGACCAGCGCGCGTTGCATCGTGAGTAGGTGGACCATGGCATCGCCTCCATCCGTGGGTCGCCGGAGGACGTTGCAGGGGCCAGGCCAGGAGGGCTCTGGTGCGATCCCGGAAGGTTGCGCACCGACGGCGTCGGATCTGTGTCAGGCGGCGTGTGCCGAGTGGCACACAGGCTCAGCGCCCGTCGAGCTTGTCGAAGGCGAAGCGCTCGCGCGTGGCCTTGTCCGACGACGCGCCGTAGAGCGTGATCGCTTCGAGCTTGTCGCTCGAAAGGCCCCACTTGCCGAGGCCGGTGGCGCCGCGAAAGCCGCTGCGATAGACGCCGAGCGCCGGCGTCAGCTCGCGCAGCGTCGAGGTAATGAACGTCTCGCAGCTGTGGCCCTGCTCCTGCCATGGCTTGTAGGAGAAGCGAAGCTCGCCGCTCTTCGCCTTGCGCACCTTGTCGTCGAGCTGGCGCTTGAGCTGGCTGATCGTCTCGCGGCTCATGCCGAAGACGAAGCCGTAAGCCGCGCCGCGCACGACGGAGCTGGCGTCGGGCAGCTTGTCGGCGCGCGCGAAGCGCGAGCCGCCGAGATCGTAGACCGTGTCGCCGGCGCGCAGGTGGATGTGACCCCACTCGGACGCGTGCGGGCGGAAGATGATCTCGATCGTGTCGTGCTTGAAGGCTTCGCAGTAGCTGCGCACCTGCTGCTTGCCGGGCAGCGTGATGACGGGGCGGCCGCGCGCGCGACGGCTCAGCGCTTGGCTGATGGCGGCGCGGTTGTGCTGCTGCGCGTACGTCTCGGCGCGCTGGCGCACGCTCGGCTCGGCGCGCGCGGCGGCGCTCGCGCTGGCGGCCGCGACGCCGAGCAGCGCGACGACGAGCG
>JAGQIK010000304.1 GCA_020431405.1 Myxococcales bacterium | reverse complement strand
CGAAGACGCGCTCGTCGACGAAGGCGCGCGCCGCCGCGCCGCTGCGCTGGTCGCGTTTGGGCGCGGCGATGCCGGCGATGCGCACGGAAAGCGGCGCCGAGGCCTTGCCCGCGAGCGGCACCACGCGCAGCGTGTCGCCACCGTCGACGGCGATGACGACGGCGCGAAACGTGCGCGGCGCCGCCACGCCGCCGCTCTCGACGCCGCCCACCAAGCCCACCAAGGCGACCATCACCACCACAGCACGCACCATGATCTCTGATGATAGAGGTGTTTCGCCGGACATCTGGGCTACAATCGAAACATGTCGCGCAATAGTGCGCCGCGACACGGCCTTAGCATTCTGCTTCTGCTCTTGCTCGCGACGGCCGGCGTCGCCTTTCCGCTGGCGATGAGCGGCTGCCCCGGTACGTCCGATCCGGGCGTCGATCCCGGCACGTGTCTGCGCATGCCGGGCTGCGAGACGACGAGCAGCATCTGCTGCGACGAAAAGCAGCTCTGTCAGCAGTACATCTGCCAGGGCGTGGCGTGGATCTGCAGCCGCGACAGCGTCGGCGGCTTTCGCTGGGTCGACCGCGCCGGCCCCTGCGACGACAACAACCTCTGCACCGAAAACGACATCTGCGCCGGCGGCACGTGCCAGGGCACGCCGCGCAGCTGCGCGCAGCCGCCCGCGCCCGCGTGCGTCGACGCGAGCACGCTCAAGACCTACGGCGCCGGCACGTGCGATCCGCAGTCGGGCCAGTGCGTCTACGCCGAGCAGACCGTAAACTGCCCGCAGGGCTGCCAGAACGGCAAGTGCGCCGGCGATCCATGCCTCGGCATCAAATGCGAGCAGCCGCCCGGGCCGTGCCACAAAAACCCCGGCCGCTGCGACGCGCAGAGCGGCAACTGCATCTACGACAAGCTGCCCGCCGGCACCGCGTGCACGCTAACCAACGCCTGCATTAACAACCCGACCTGCGACGGCAACGGCAAGTGCAGCGGCACGACCATGGGCTGCTCGGCGCCGCACGCCAGCGGCGCCACCTGCGTGCAGGGCGAGTGTCAGGGCTACACCTGCGACAGCGGCTGGGACAACTGCAACAACAAGTGGAGCGACGGCTGCGAGGTTGACATCACGAGCAACAAGAGCCACTGCGGCGGCTGCGGCAAGGCGTGCAACAACGCCGCGCACGCCACGGCCGTCTGCCAGAACATGACGTGCAAGCTCAACTGCACCGCGCCCTGGCAAGACTGCAACGGCAACAAGTCCGACGGCTGCGAGATCCCCGTCGGCCGCGCCAACGCCTGCAACAAGAGCGGGCTGAGCACCTTCAGCTCGGCGGCGGGCGGCACGCCCGGCTGCGGCACGCCTTACTGCGGCGCCGGCAGCAGCGGCACCAGCTTCGGCAGCTGGCACTGCCGCTTCTGCACGCACTGCCAGATCTTTACCGATGGCGGTAGCTGGTGTCTGACCGCCTCGGGTAAGTTCTCGCCCGATCGTTGCGCGACGTGCTGCAACCCCGACAGCTACCCGCAGGTCTGCCAATAGTGCACAGGCGAAATCCAGTCATCAGCCAGCTGCCGACCTACCCGGCCGAGGCGCTCTACGCCAAGCGGCGCGAGCTCGTCGCGCGCGGGCTCGAGGTGTTCGACTTTTCGGTGGGCGATCCGCGCGAGCCCACCGACGCGCGTATCCGCGCTGCCTTCGCCGCGGGCATGCCCGAGGTCTCGCAGTATCCGACCACGCGCGGGCTCGACGAGATGCGCGCGGCGTGCGCGGCGTGGCTCGCGCGACGCTTCGGCGTCGAGGTCGACGCGGCGCGCGAGGTGCTGCCCACCAGCGGCTCCAAGGAGGCGGTCTTTCACGCGCCGGCGGCCTTCGTCGATCCGGCCGCGGCGCCGCGCGTGCTCTTCGGCGCGCCGGCCTATCCGGTCTACGAGCGCTCGGCGCTGCTGTGGGGCGCGCGACCGTGGATCGTCGAGCTGCGCCCCGAGCGCGGCTATCGCCTCGAGCCGTGGACGCTCGACGAGGCGGCGCTCGCCGAGACGGCGATGCTGTGGATCAACTATCCGCACAACCCGACGGCCGCTTGCGTCGACCGCGACTACCTCGCGCGGGTCGCCGAGTTCTGTCGCGAGCGCGAGATCGTCCTCTGTGCCGACGAGTGCTACGTCGACATGTACCTCGACGACGACGTGCGTCCGCCATCGCTGCTCGAGGTGGCGCGCGAGGGCGTGCTGACGTTTCACTCGCTGTCCAAGCGGTCGGGCATGACGGGCTACCGCTCGGGCTTCATCGCCGGCGACCCCGAGCTGGTCGACCTCTTCGCCGAGCTGCGCCCCAACTTCGGCGTGGCCGCGAGCGAGCCGGTGCAGCGCGCGTCGATCGTCGCCTGGGGCGACGAGCAGCACGCCGAGGCGCGGCGCGTGTGCTTTCGCCAGAAGCGCGACGTGATCCTGGCGTTCCTCGAGCGCGCCGGCATCGAGGCCGAGCCCTGCCGCGCGACGCTCTATCTATGGGTGCGCGTGCCGGGCGCCGAAGACGGCGCGGGTGCGCTCGCGTACGCCGAGCGGCTCGCCGACGCTGGCATCCTCGTCTCGCCAGCGCCGCAGCTCGGCGTCGACCAGCCGTATATCCGGCTGGCGCTGGTGCCGACGGTCGAGGACTGCGAGCGCGCCGTCGCGCGCTGGGCGGCGCTGTAGCGGGCCTCGGGCCTCGGGCCTCGGGCCTCGGGTCGCGCCGCGGGCTCGCGCTTCGCGCGTCGCCGTGTATGCTCGAGTGATGGCGATGGATCGACGCAAGCTGTTGGCCGCGCTCGGCCTCGGTGGCGCGGCGCTGGCCGTGCCGATCGTGCTTTCGCGCTACGCGCGCCAGCAGGCCGCCGCCGACGTGGGCGGCGACGACAAGATCGCCAGCGCGCTGTTCGACAAGCCCGCCATCGCGGCGAGCGATCTCGTCGTGCGCCGCAGCGACGAGCGCGGTGGCCGCGACCTCGGCTGGCTGCAGGCCAAGCACAGCTTCTCGTTCGCCAGCTACCGCGACACCAAGTACGACCACTTTCGCTCGCTGGTGGTGCTCAACGAGGACCGCATCGCCGCGGGCGGTGGCTTTCCCATGCATCCGCACAAGGACATGGAGATCATCACCTACATCATCTCCGGGGCGCTGCAGCACCGAGACAGCACCGGCGGCGGCTCGGTGATCCACCCCGGCGAGGTGCAGAAGATGACCGCCGGCCGCGGCGTGTGGCACAGCGAGTTCAATCCCGCTCGGCGCGCCAGCGCGAGCGTGCCCGCCAGCGCGACGCACCTGCTTCAGATCTGGCTGCGCCCCGACGTGCGCGGCCTGCCGCCGAGCTACCAGCAAAAGAAGCTCTCGGCCGCCGACAAGCCGGGCGAGCTGCGCCTGCTCGCCAGCAAGGACGGGCGTGACGGCGTGGTGCGCGTGCGCCAAGACGTGGCGCTCTATGCCGCGCAGCTTCGCCCCGGCGCGGCGCTGCTTCATGACAACCGCGCCGGGCGGCACGTGTGGCTGCAGATCGTGCGCGGCCGCCTCGACGTGGGCGGCAAGTCGCTCTCCGCCGGCGACGCGCTGCACACCAGCGCCGCCGGCGCGCTGTCGCTCAGCGCGCGCGAGGCGAGCGAGGTCTTGCTGTTCGATCTGGCCTGACGCATGCTCGGCCCGCTGAAGCGGGAGCTGGCCATGGATTTCGAGACCCTTCGCAAGCACATCGAGAACGCGCAGCGCGAGCCGGCGCTGATCGAGCAGACCGCCACGCGCGACGCCGTCGAGCAGACCATCGACGCGCTCGACAGCGGCAAGCTGCGCGTGGCCGAGCCGCCGCCCGAGCCAGGCGGCGACTGGACCGTCAACGCGTGGGCCAAGCAGGCGATCCTCTACTACTTCAAGCTCGCCGAGATGCAGACCATCGAGTCGCCGCCCTTCGAGTACTACGACAAGATCCCGCTCAAGCGCGGCTTCGAGTCGCAGGGCGTGCGCGTGGTGCCGCCGGCCACCGTGCGGCGCGGCAGCTTCATCGAGCGCGGCGCCGTGCTGATGCCGAGCTACATCAACATCGGCGCCTACGTCGGCACCGGCAGCATGATCGACACCTGGGCCACGGTCGGCTCCTGCGCGCAGATCGGCGCGGGCGTACACCTCTCGGGCGGCGTCGGCATCGGCGGCGTGCTCGAGCCGCCTGGCGCGCAGCCGGTGATCATCGAGGACGGCGCCTTCGTCGGCTCGCGCTGCATCGTCGTCGAGGGCGTGCGCGTCGAGCGCGAAGCGGTGCTCGGCGCCAACGTGGTGCTCACCGCGTCGACGCCGATCATCGACGTCACGGGCGGCGAGGAGCGCGTGCTCAAGGGCCGCGTGCCGCCGCGCTCGGTGGTGGTCGCGGGCACGCGACCGAAGGACTTCGCCGCCGGCACCTACAACATGACCTGCGCGCTGATCATCGGACAGCGCAAGGCCTCCACTGACCGCAAGACCAGCCTCAACGACGTGCTGCGCGAGTTCGCAGTTTCGGTGTAGCGCATATGACCTCGCCTATGAATGTTGCAGAGCGCCTCGAAGCGCTCTGTCGTATCGACAGCGTGATCGGCAACGAAAAGCCGCTCGCCGACTTTCTCGCGCAGCGCCTCGCCGAGCACGCGCCGGCCTACGAGCTTATCCGCGTCGACGACAACCTCGTGCTGCGCCCGCGCGCGCGCGTCACCGAGCGCAAGGTCGTCGGCCTCGTCGGCCACCTCGACACGGTGCCGGTGAGCGCCGACAACCCCGTGCGCGTCGAGGGCGACAGGCTCTACGGGCTCGGCTCGAGCGACATGAAGTCGGGCGACGCGCTGATGTGGGACCTGCTCGAAAAGCCCGTCGCCGATCCGGCTTACGACATCGTCGCGATCTTCTACACCGGCGAGGAAGGCGACTACGATCAGTCCGGGCTCGGCCCGACGCTCGAACAGCTGCCGTGGCTCGCCGAGACCATCGATCTGGCGATCTGCCTCGAGCCGAGCGACAACGTGCTGCAGCTCGGCTGCATGGGCACCATCCACGCCGAGGTCAACTTCGCCGGCCGCGCCGCCCACAGCGCGCGCCCGTGGCAGGGTGAAAACGCGCTCTACAAGGCCGCCTCGCTGCTGTCGCACCTCGCTCAGCGCAAGCCCAACGACGTGCGCTTCGGCGCCGAGGAGCTGCTCTACCGCGAGGTGCTGACGGCGACGCTGGCCAAGGGCGGCACCGCGCGCAACGTGGTGCCCTCGAGCTTCATGGTCAACGTCAACTACCGCTTCGCGCCCGACCGCTCGCTCGACTCGGCGCAGAAGGTGATCCGCGACATCGTCGCCGAGCACTGCCCCGTCGACACGGACATCAACTTCACCGATCTCTCGCCTTCGGGACCGATCCCCGAGGACAACCCGCTGCTCGCCGACTTCAAGCGCAAGACCGGCGTCGACGTGGCGCCCAAGCAGGCCTGGACCGACGTGGCGCGCCTCGCCGCCGCGGGCATCGACTCGATCAACTGGGGCCCCGGCCAGAACGCCCAGGCGCACCAGCCCGACGAGTGGTGCTCGCTTTCGTATCTCGCCGAGGGCGACCGGCTGCTGCGGCGCTTCCTGTCGAAGTAGCGCGCGCGCGCGGCGGCCTAGCGGAAGCCGACGATGGTCTCGATGCGTCGCCCACCTGGCGGCGTGATCGGCTGTGGCGTCGCGCCGGGCTGCGGCGCGAGCGCGTAGACACCACGAGCGTCGCGAAAAACGATCACGCGTCCGTCGTCGGAGACGAGCAGCTGGCGCATGTTTCGAGGGTGCTCGTAGATGGGAACCACTGGACCGTCACGCGGGCCGAAGACGATGGTGTGCTTGGAGGGCGACTGCTCGCCGTTGATGGCCGCGACATGAGCGCAAGCGGGCGTCGGCTGGATGTTCATCAGCGTGCGGCTGGCGAGCCCGGACAGCGTCGTTAGCTGGCGAGCAAGCGCGGTGGCATCGACGTCGAGACTGCGCGGCGGCTCGGTGAGGTCGAGCGCGTGGAGCTGGTAGATGCCGTCGGGCGAGTCGGCGTCGCGCGAGCTGAAAAACAGCGTCGACGCGCAGCGCACCATGCGCCGGGGTGCGTCGGGCTGAGCGAGGACGCCACGGCTGATGATGAAGCGCTTGTCGCGAGCCAGGTCATAGGCCCACAGGACGCGGCGGCCGCTTTCCCAAGAGACGAAGTAGACGACGTCGCCGTCGACCCAGATCTCCGAGATGTTCGCTTCGTCTTCGATGTTGTGCCAGGCGCCGCCGCCGCGGCTGAGCGAGAAGATCTCGTCGCGCGCGGTGTCGTAGGCGTAGAGATGCCCCTGCTTGCCCGCGACGCTGGCGCGCAACAGCAGCACGTCGTTGGTGGCGAAACCGACGAGGCTGAAGGCCGCGGTCAAGCCGTCGCGGATCCAGAAGCGATCGGAGAAGTCGACGGGTGCGCTGCCGTCGCTGCGCGCGAGCCTGACGCGGTCGTCGATGTTGTAGGCAATCTGTCGTCCGTCCGGCGACAGCGCGATATCTCCGGTGTGCGAGGAGACTGGCGTCACCGCCGAGATGCGCCGCGGCGGATCTGCGGGCGAGAGCAGATAGAGCGCGGCGACGCGCACGCCGTCGGTGTGGCGTCGGCCGTGAACCCACAGCGCGACGGCGGCGCTGTCGCGCGCCAGCGCCTGCTCGGCGTCGAGCGTGGCGCCGCTGGCGTTCGGCAGCGTCGGCGCAGGAAATGGTACGAGAGCCCGTGGGGCGCGCAGGTCGAGTAGGTAGCGCGCCGGCGTCGCGCCTTGGCCTTGGACGAGCGCGCGAACCACGGCGTGATCGCCGCTGATATCGATCAGCGAGCTGATCTCGCCACCCGGCATCGCCACCACGCGTGCGAGGCGCCCATCGAAGAACGGCACGTTGTCGACCGAGCCGACGACGAGCTTTTCGCCGAGCGAGCAGCGGCTGACGACGCGGCCCGCGGCGTGATGCACCACCTCGAGCAGACAATCGTGCGCGACGCCGAGCAGCACGCGCGGCGGCTCGCCACTGCCGCCGAGCAGCACGAGCTGACGCTGACGACCGCCAGCGCGGGTCAGCGCGATCGCGCTGGCCAGCGGCTGCGCCAGCGCGCCGCTGACACCCAGCGCCTGCGGGTAGTTGGCCATCGTAACGAGTCGCGCGTCGCGTGCGTCTTCGAAGCCCGAGAGCGGTCCGAAGCCGCTGCCATCGGTATTGATGGTCGCCAGACTGGGCGACGAGGACATGATCACGAGCAGTGTGCGGCTTGGAACAGGCGGCGCTGCCACATCGGTGTCCAGCGCGCCCGCGTCAGCACGCGCGACGGCAGGACGACTGTCGCAGGCGCTGGCAGCGAGCAACAAAGCGCTCAGCGCCAGGTACCGCAGAGCAAACACGCTAACGGTAATGATAGCGCGAGACGACGCGCGCCTCGCGTCGTTTGCCGATGTAGCGCTGCTCCTCGACGACGTCGCCGCGCGCGTTGCGGCGCAGCACGCGGCGCGAGCCGCCGGTGGTGACCTCGATGGGGCGGCCGCTGCTGTCGAGACGCGTGGTGTAGATGCGATAGAAGTGGTGGCCGGGGCGGCCGCCGAAGCTGCGCTTGGGATGTACGCGCACGCGCGTGATGTTGCCGTGGGCGTCGCGCTCGATGAGCTGACACGAGCCGCTGTTGCAGTGGCGCGTGCGCAGGCCGCGCGCGTTGTAGCGCTCGAAGCCGTCGAAGGCCGGTGCGCGGCTGCCGCTGTAGCGCCGGCCCGAGCGCACGGTGTAGGCGCCGCTCGGCTCGTAGGTGATCTCGTCGATGTAGCTGACCTTAGCGGCGGTGGTGGTGCAGCGCGCGACGCGCCCGCGCGCGTCGAGGTCGTAGCGATGACGGCGCAGGTCGCGGCGGCCGCGCTCGAGCTCGCGGTAGACCGAGCGCACCGTGCGGCCGGCCTTGTCGTAGCGGTAAGTCCACGACAGCCACAGCTTGCCGCGCTTGCCGGCGCGCGTGGGGCGGTAGTAGTGCGAGCTGAGCAGATGGCCCGCGCTGTCGTAGCGTTTGATCTGGAGCGAGCGCAGGCGCAGCCGCGTCGCGCCGCGGCGAAGCGCATAGTGGCGCGAGACGATGCGGTGCAGATCGGGGCGCAGCCGCTCGGGGTGGCCGAAGTGGCTGTGGCCGCTGTAGCGCGGCGGCGCGGCCGCAGCGTCCGGCGCCAGTACGGCGAGCAGCGCGGCGCAGACGAGCGCTAGGCCTGCTCTTGAACCCACATCGCCGTCTGGTCGCCTTCGTAGACCAGCTCGTCGTTCTGGTAGAAGCGGAAGGCGTAGCGGATGACGAGCTTGCCGCCGAGGCGGCGCACGCGCGTGGCCTCGCACTCGAGCTCGAGCGGCGGGCCGATGGTGGTCAGCCTGGGATAGCGCGCGCCGTGGATGCGCACGCCGAAGCCCGACCAGCCGTCGCCGATGCGCAGGCCGAGCACGTAGTAGAAGTGTACGAAGGCGACCATGCCGGTCAGGTGCACCATCAGCCCGCCCGAGACGTGGCGCGGGTGCTTGGGCGGCACATCGCGCTGCAGGTTGGTCAGCGGCAGATCGGCGTGGGTCGGCATGCGCACGCGCACGCGCTGGCTGGCCACGTCCACGGCGAGGATCTCGTCGAACAGCAGCGCCTCGGGCAGGTACAGCGCGTCTTCGACGAACGCCGGCTCGAGCGCGCCGACGGCGGCGTGCTGCGTGGGATCGGTCACTTCGGGTGCGGCGGTGGCGGCGGCGCGCTCGGCGGTGGGCGTCGGCATAGCGGCTGCCTATACCACATCTGCACGAGGGGTCACTCTATGCTCTGTAACCTCGCGAACTTAAAGGCCGCATAACCCACAATGACAAAACCCGATGCACGGATACCGCACGTCGGGTTTTGTCATTGTGGGCTATGCGCGCTTTGATCTCGAGAGGTTACAGAGCATAGAGTGACCCCTATTTGCGGGGGACGACCCCTAAGGTTACAGAGCATAGAGTGACCCCTATTTGCGGGGGACGCGCACGATGTCGCCGACCTTGGCTTTGCCGCGCGCCACGCTGCGATCCATCTCGACCTTCTCGACCTTGAGCGCGCCGACGATCTTGCCGTCGCGCCTCACCTCGAGGTCGGCGCCGGGCGCGACGCGGCTGCGCCAGCCGAGGTTGACGGTCACGCGCTCGCCCTCGACACCGACCACACGGCCTTCGCCGTGGATGATGCGCGTCAGCTCGGCGCCGACCTGCCCGCAGAAGGCGAGGCTGGTCTTGCCGAGGCTGTGCTCGAAGGAGGCGTCGCCGGTGAGCGCGTCGTCGACGACGATCTTGTCGCCGCGGCCGCCGATGCGCAGCGCCAGGTCCGCACGCAGCCCGCGCGCCATCTGTACGCCTTTGGCGCGCTCGAGGGGCTTGTCCAGATCGAGCCGCTCGAGCGACGCCAGCGCGGTGATGCGCGAGCGCTCGACGAGCCGAAAGCGGCCGAGCTTGCTGATCGCCGACCGCAGGCAGGACTCGAGCGTGCCGTGCTTGTCGCCGACGAACAGCGCGATGAGCGGGATCGGGTCGCTGCCGGGCGCGTGCTCGAGGTGGCCGAGGGTCTTGTGCGCGCCCGTGCCGATGCTCACGGCGGTGCCCGGCGTGATCACGGCGCTGCCCGAGCCGGCCGCGCGCGCGGTGCCGCCCTTGGTGCTCAGCCGGTCGCTCAGCGCGAGGTAGATGCCCACCGCCGCGCCGACGGCGATCAGCGCCACGGCCACCGAGAGCGCCATCACCAGCCGGCTCTGGGGCATCGCCGTGGCGCGTGTCGCCGACGTGTCGAGCGCCGCGCTGCTCGTCGCCGCGGCGGCGGCCGCCGCGACCTCGCTGTCGTCGCCGCGCCCCGCGCTCGCCGCCGCCGTCGCCGTCGCCGCCGTCGCGGCCGTTTCGACCGGAACGGTGGCGACCTTGCCGACCTTCGCCGCCGCCGCCGCCGGGCTTTGCGGATCGGCGGCCTTGATCGCCGCCAGCGAGCCCGGGCGCTTGCTGGTGTAGTGCGCCGGCGGGCGCTTCCACGGCGCCGAAACACGCGCCTCGAGCAGGCTCGCCGAGGGCATCGGCGGCTGCGTGCGCTCCGACTCCACCGGCCGCACCGGCGCCAGCGCTGGATCGCCGTAGAGCACGTAGCTCGCCCAGGCGAGCGCGCTCTGACTGGCCTCGCGCACCACCTGGTTGCGCGCCACGCGCACGGCGGTGCCGGCGCTCGCGCCGCGGCTCATCGCCTCGTAGAACGCGGTGGCGAAGTCCGAGCTCTGGCCGTCGACGATCTCCCACTGGGTGCCGAGATACAGCCGCACGCCGCCGAGCAGAAAGGCGTTGGCGAGGCCGTAAACCTGCTCGGGGTGGTGCGCGCCGCGCCACGCCGCCGTGTGGCTGCTGCGGCAGGCGTTGGAGAAGACCAGCATCGGCATGCGCCGGCCGCCCTTGGAGATCGAGACCACCTCGGCCGCGGTGAGCTTGCCGTCCGCCAGGTGCCAGCCGCTCTGCTCGGGCTGGTCCGGATCGTGGTCGGCGTGGCCGGCGAAGTGCACGATGTCGTGCTCTTTGAGGGCGCGCTTGACCGCGTCGACGCTCGGATCGACGAGCAGCCGCACGTCGATGGTGGTCGTGGCGTCGAGCCGCTCGACGAGCTTTTCGCCCTCGGTCTCGACCTGCGGCAGGTCGCCGCGCGGGTTGGCGCAGATCACGAGCATGCGCAGCGGGCCGACGGTCGGCAGCGGCGCCGCCTGGCCGACGATCTCTTGCGGCGTCGTCACCGCGCGGCCCATGTCGAAGTGGCGGCACCAGAAGGTCTCGCCGTCGTGCAGCAGCTCCCAGGGCACCGGCACGAGCAGCTCGTCGACCATCAGATACATCGAGCGATCGCCGCGCGAGAGGCGGCTCTTGATCTCGTCGGGCACCAGCAGCGCGCACAGACGCTCGCCGACGTCGTGCAGATCGCTGAGGTTGTTGTCGCTGAGGGTGTGCGCGCGGTTGCCGCGCTCGAGCACCCCGACGACCTCGCGCGAGCAGTCGCGCACGGCGTCGGGCTGAAACGCCATCGTGCGCTTGTACGAGAGGGTCCCCTCTTCGATGGTGCTGACGATCTCTTCGCCGTGTACCGAGAAGCTCAGCCGCATGGCCGTCGCATTCTAGCAGGCCGCCGAGCGCTGTCGGCTGCGGGCGGTCTGCTCGCCCTCGGCGAGCGCGTCGAGCACGCCGCGCGGCTCCACGCGCTGGTCGAGCAGCGATGCCAGCGCGGCCTGCAGCGGTTGGTCGTCGCGCGGATCGCGCAGCTCGGGCTCGAGCTCGAGCAGCGGCGCCAGCACGAAGCGGCGCGCCCGCAGCTCCGGGTGCGGCAGCGACAGCTCGGGCCAGGCGCCGATCTGGTCGTCGTAGAGCAGCACGTCGAGATCGATGAGGCGCGGCCCTTTGGGCACGGTGGTCGCGCTGCGCGCGCGGCCGAGGCGCGCCTCCACGTCGAGCGCACGTCGCAGCAGCGCGCGCGCGTCGAGGCGGCAGTCGAGCTCGGCGACGGCGTTGTAGAACGGTGGCTGCGCTGCCACGGGCCCCACCGGCGCCGTCTCGTAGACACGCGAGACCCGCGTGACGCGACAGTCAGGGCTCGCCAGCAGCGACAGCGCCTGCCGAAGCTGCAGCGCGCGGTCGCCCAGATTGGCGCCCAGACCGATGTAGGCCCTCGACATAGAGCGCGACGATAGCGAAGCCGTGGCGCGGACGCAGCGTTTTTGTCTTGCCGCGGGGCCGTCGTCCGCGCTTGCCGCTGCGCCGCGCCGCGTGGTATCCGTCTTGAAGCGCACGCCCACCACGTCGCGCGAGACCAACGGGAACAAAGAATCCATGCTCGAGTTTTCGCAGTCCGAACGGGACGGCGTCACCATCCTCGCACTCAAGGGTCGCCTCGACGCGATCACGGCGGTGGAGCTGCGCCCGACCATCGACGAGCTGGTCAAGGCCAAGACGCTCAAGGTCGTGTTCGACCTCGCCGAGCTGAAGATGATCGACAGCTCCGGCGTCGGCGCCATCGTCTCGCTGTTCAAGCGCCTGCGCATGATCGGCGGCGACGTCAAGGTCGCCCAGCTCGCTGGGCAGCCGAAAGAGATCTTCCGGCTGCTGCGCCTCGATCGCGCCTTCGACCTGTTCGACACGCTCGACGCGGCCACCGCCTCCATGAAGTAGTACAAGTAGCGGTCGCGTAGATCGCTGGCGCCGCCCGTGCGTATACCCCGTCATCTGACCCGATGACGACGCGCCGCCCCGCATCCAGCCTCGACCTCTCCGAGATCGGCCTCGAGCCGTCTGCGCCGGCGCCCAAGCGGCGGCGCGGCAAGCTGGCCAAGCTCTATCGCCTCGCGCGCGCGCTTTGCGTGTTGGCCAGCGTGCTGCTGGTCACCTGGGTCGGCGCGGCGCTCGTCGGCGCGGGCGTGGCGAGCCCTTGGTGGCGCGCGCTGATTCCGTTTTCCGTCGCGTTTATCATCCCTTGGGCCGTACGCTTCCTCGTCCGACGGCGGCTTCGGCGCCGCACTGGGCGGCGGCTCCAGCTCGGTGGCTGGTGGATGTACGTCGGCTGGAACGCCGCGCTGCTGGCGCTTTTGTGTCTCGGCTTCGGCGCGGTGACGGGACGCGCGCTGCGCCGCCGCGGTGACGGTTGGATGGGCGAGGCCTCGGGGCCCATCGCCGCCGCGTTGCGGCGCCAGATCGCGCGCGCGGCGACCTACATGGAGCGCTTCGACGTGCCGGCCGAGCTGCGCGGCCCCAGCGGGCCCGTCACACAGCCCGACGTCATCGCCCCCGGCGAGCCGCCGCGCCCGGCGCCCGCACCCAGCAAGGCCGCCGCCTGGGTCCACCCGCTGCCCGGCCAGCGACGCCTGCCGCCCAACGCCAGCTGCCGCTTCGGCGCGCGACGCCCCGGACGGCGCCCCGCCGAGTGTCAGCTCGGCCACTGCGGTGTCGACCTCGCCGGCCCCGTGGGGCTGCCGGTGGTCGCCATCGCCGCGGGCGTCGTCAAGTCGGTCAATCGCGACGCCGAGCACGACAGCATCTCGGGCCGCTACCTGATCCTCGTTCACCGCGATGGCACGGTGAAGAGCAAGTACATCCACCTCGACCGCATCCGCGCCGGCCTCAAGCCAGGCGACACGGTGCGCGCCGGCGAGCGCGTCGGCACCCTCGGCCGCACCGGCATCAGGCGCTCGGCGCCACACCTGCACTTCGCGCTGTCGATCAAGCGCGGCGGCGCCTTTCACTACATCGATCCCGAGCCGCTGCTTTACACCTGGGCGCTGCTCGAGGCGCCCACGCCCGCGAAGGCTATCGCCGCGCGCGCTCGCGCTGAATCTGGGCGTTGATCGACTTGGCGATCTGACGGCGCACGTGGCGAGCGTCGCGCTCGAGCGCCTGAACCGCGCGCTCGGCGCGCCCGCGGCGGCGCTTCTTGCGGTTGAGGTGTCGGCTGAGCAGCTCGAGCTGCCGGTAGACGGCCATCTCCTCGGCGCTCAGCGGCCGTCCGGCGCCACGCAGCGACAGTCGGTGCTGCGTGCGCAGCGCGCGCAGGCGGCGCATGGAAAAACGCACGCGGGTCGCGCCAGAGCGGGTGCGGCCGATGGGGCGCGACATCTGCCGCCGATAGGCGTGCCGCAGGTGCTGGCGCGCGCGGTAGCGGTAGGTGTTGATGCGCCGGCGCTGGATGACGCGCTGGCTGCCCCAGCGCGTGACGCGCTTGGCGTCGGCGGCGGACGAAATCGTCAGTAGCGACAGGCAGACGACGATGGCAAAGCGCACGAGGCACCTCTTTCGAGAGATCACGAACAATCGCCCACGAAGCAGCCCACGTGCCAGCCCCGACGCGAGCTAACCGCCCGTAATTGCGCTGTGCGGTTGTTCCCACCCGCACCCCGACGACGACTGATCCAGCCACCCCCACGGGGGCGCGAAGCCACGGTGATAGTTGACAGAGCTAGCCGAGGACCCGTATGACACGCCAATTGGAGGCACAGCGCATGCGGCATCAGCACGTTCTCGAAGCGCCTCGTCCCGGATTCGAAGCTGCCTGGCAGTACTGTCACGCCACGCTCCCTGACGTGTCGCGCACTTTTGCCCTGACGATCCCGGTCTTGCCCGGCGAGCTGCGCGACTCGGTCTGTTGCGCCTACTTGCTGTGTCGCATCGCCGACACCATCGAGGACCGCGCCGATCTCGACGACGCGCGCCGCGCGGCGCTCTTCGACACGTTCTCGGGCTTGCTCGTCGAGCCCGACGACGACGCGTTGCTCGCGCGCTTCGCCACGCTGTGGCCCAAGCGCGAAGGCAGCGCCGACGACGCGGCCTACCAGCCGCTGATGCGCCAGCTCGCGCCGGTGATCGTCGCGCACGCCTCGCTGACGCCGCGCCAGCGCGCGCCGATCAACGACTGCGTGCTCGAGATGATCGACGGCATGCGCTTGATGGTGCGCAAGCCGCCCGAGCGCGGCGTGCTGCACATCTGTAGCGACCTCGAGGAGCTCGAGCGCTACTGCCACTACGTCGCAGGCACCGTGGGCCTGATGCTCACGCAGCTGTTTGCCGATCACCTCGGCGCCGGCTCGACGTTTTCGGCCGACGCGCAGCGCGAGCACGGCCATCGCTTCGGCCTCGGCCTGCAGCTGACCAACATCCTCAAAGACCACCGCGTCGACCTCTCGCGCAACGTCAGCTTTTTTCCCGCCGAGTGGCTCGACACGCGCCGCAGCAACGGCACGCCCGCGCAGGGCCTGCTGCCGCAGTACAAGCACCGCCTCGTCGAGCGCACCCTCGAGCACCTCGAGGCCGCGCACCTCTACACGCTCGCGCTGCCGCCCGAGCCGCAAGGGCTGCGCCTGTTTTGCCTGTGGGCGCTTTGGATGTCGGCGGCGACCATGCGCGAGGTGGCCTGCTCGACCGCACCGCACCCCAAGATCTCGCGCGCCGAGGTAGGCGAGATCGTCAGCGCCAGCCAACGCCACGTCGCCGATGACGCGGCGCTCGAGGCGCACTTCCGTCGCTACGTCGACGACGCGCGCGAGGCCGCGGCGCTGCTCGCCGGCGACCACCTGCACGACAGCAACTAGCGTCACGTCGCACGGGCTCTGCGAGCCCGCGTCGCGACCAGCGACGAGCGAGGAGCTAGCTAGCTCGGCAGCGCTTTCAGCGCGGTGACGAGGTTTTCTGCGTTGAACGGTTTTTCCACCAGTGGGTTTTCCACGCTGGCCACGAAGCCGCTCGCCCGCGGCGTGAACGCGCCGCCGCTCATGAAGATCACGCGCTCGGCGAGCCCCGGCTCGTGGCGCTGCAGCCAGTCGTAGAGCTCCATGCCGCTGAGGCTCGGCATCATCACGTCGCAGAAGATCACGTCGTAGGCGCAGTCGCCGTCGGCGAGCCTGCGGTGCGCCTGTACGCCCGAGTCGAGGATGTCGATCTGTCGCGCGCCGCGCAGCATGCGCGCCAGCGCCTTGGCGACGAACAGCTCGTCATCGACGATCAACACGCTGCGGTCGGCGACCAGCTCGCGCAGCCGCTGTCGCGGGTCTGACTGCGCGCGCGGCCGCTCGACGGCGCGCTGTGCGAGCGGAAGCCGAACGGTGAAGCAAGAGCCGCGTCCGAGCTCGCTCAGCGCGTCGAGCCGCCCGCCCATCTGCTCGACGATGTTGCGGCAGATCGAGAGGCCGAGCCCAGAGCCGACGCCGACCTCCTTGGTGCTGAAGAACGGCTCGAAGATGTGCGGCATGTGCTCGGGCGCGATGCCCGAGCCCGTGTCGCGCACCGCGACGACGATGTAGTTGCCTTCGACACGCGTGCTGACGCTGAGCTCGTTGTGCGCGACGTCGCCTTCGCCGATGGCGTGCGTGGCGTTGACGATGAGGTTCAGAAAGACCTGCGCCAGCTGTCCCTCGTCGGCCACGATGGCGGGCACGTCGCCGTAGTGCTTGACCAGGTGTGCGCGGTATTTGATCTCGTTGAAGGCCATCTTGAGCACGCCGTCGATGACCTTGTTGACCGACGCCATCTCGCGGCGCTGCGTGTCGGCGCGCGAGAACGTCTTGAGCGCGCGCGTGACGTCGCGCATCTGCTGCGCGCCCTGCAGCGCCTCTTCGGCGAGCGTGAAGATCTCCGCGCAGGCGGGGTTTTCGCGGTGCGACGCGAGCTCGCGGTAGAGCTGCTCGAGATTGGACAGCACGTAGGTCAACGGATTGTTGATCTCGTGCGCCA
Source organism: Myxococcales bacterium (assembly GCA_020431405.1). Taxonomy (GTDB): domain Bacteria; phylum Myxococcota_A; class Polyangia; genus JAGQIK01. Next base: position 3,004 of record JAGQIK010000304.1, on the reverse strand, counting down.
CGCCGGCGGCGAGCAGGCCGATGTTGGACATGCGATCGGCCTGCGCGAGGCTCGCTTGCAGCTCGAGGCGGCGGCGGATGTCCTCGATCAGACAGACCACGCGCCAGTTGGGCTGCTCGGCATCTGCAGCTTGTGGCGCCGCGGCGCTCAGCTCGACGTTGATGACCTCGCCGCTGTCGACGTGAAACAGCTTGCAGGTCTCGACGTGGCGCAGGCGCGGTGCGCGCTGGGCGCGCGCGACGAGCTCGCCGACGCGCGCGCGATCGTCGGGATGAACGAGCTGTTCGAGCGCACGGCCTACCAGCGCCGCGGGTTCGCTGCCGAGCATGTCGGTGACGCGGCTGTTGCACTCGACGATCACGCCGTGCTCGTCGAGCACGACGATCACGTTGGCGACGGTCTCGAAGATCGTGCGGTACTTGTTCTCGCTGGTTCGCAGCGCTGCGCGCACGGCGCGGCCCTCGCGTTTGACTTCGATGTTGTGCAGCGCCAGCGCGAGATCGCTGGCGAGGTCGCCGAAGATGCGTCGCTCGTCGGCGTCGGGCGGCGCGTCGCGCAGGTAGGCGAAAAGTACGCCGTAGAGCTGGCCCTCGTGCGAGAGCGCTGTGGCCAGCGCCGGCGTACAGGCCGCTCCGCCGGGGTGGTGGACGCAATCGCAGCCGCGGTGGTCGTCGATGTAGAGCACGTCTCCTCGTCGCTGCAGCGCGTGCGCGCAGCACGGCGGCAGCGTGGGAGCCGACAGGACCAGCGTCTGCGTTGCAGCGCCAGGTTGGCTGTGCAGCACCTCGCCAGCGCAAGCGCCGCGCTCGTCGGTGCGCACGAGACGCGCAGCATCGTAGCCGCGGCTCGCGACCAGCGCGCGGCAGGCGCGCTCTGCGAGCTCGTCGGCGTTGCGGGCTTCCACGAGCAGCTTGGTCATGTCGCGCATAGCGCGCACCTCGCGATCGAGCTTCTCGATCCGTGTGAGCGCTTCGGACAGCTTGCTGGCCGCGGAGCGCTCGTCCGCGTATTGCCGTGCCACACGTGCCCCCGTCCTTGCCCCGCCCAGGGATCTACCAGCGGCGCGGACAAATCCCCATGACACGTGTCAGGCGTGTCACGAAGGCGTGGTGCGTGTAGCGGGCGCGCCGATCAGGAGCCGTTGCAGGCGCCGAGCTGCAAGGCGCAGTAGCCCTCGAGGCAGGGGCGGCAGGCGGCGGCGAAGCTGTTGTTGCAGGCCCCCTGACAAGCGCCGCTGGTGGCGGTGCCGAGACACGACATCAGCGTCTGCGCCAGCGGCTGCGCGCTGCTCGAGGCGGTCGCGACGCACTGCTGCAGGCAGGCGATGTCGGCGGGCGGACACTGCAGCAGACACTGCGCCACGTCGACGCAGGGGAGGGTGCCAGCGGGCGGCGGCGGCGGCTGCACCGCCGGCAGGTCGTGCTGCGTGTCGGCGGGCGGCGCGCCGTCGACCGGCGCTGCGCTGTCGGTCGGCGGCGAGGTGCTGCCGTCGAAGCTCGGCGAGGGCGGCATCGTCGGCGCGTCGCACGCGCAGGCGCTGAAGGCTTGGCCGATGTCGTTGCAGATCTGCACGCCCTCGCGCCCGTCGTCGCAGCGGCAAAGGCGCGTCACGCCGGGTCCGCAGAAGCGCGGCGCCTGCAGCGACTCGCCCGCGCAGCCCGACGTCGCGCCCAGCGCGCAGCTTGCAGAAAAGAGCAGGGCCGCGATCTTCATGGCGCCATCTGTGCCTCGAAGAAGCCGCTCAGCCCGTCGATGAACGCCGCGGCGACGCTCGCCGAGAGCACGTGTTTTTCGCCCGGCCAAAACTGCGTCAGGGTCACCAGCGAAGGGACCTGCTGGCGGCGCGCGAACAGCCGCTCCGAGCGGCGCACCGACCACAGCTCGTCTTGCATGCCGTGGCTTAGCCACAGCGGTCCGAGATAGCGCTCGATCTCGATGCGCTCGACGACGCCGCTGTCGTTGTCGCTGCCGGCGAGGGCGCTGCCTTGCCACGTCCAGGCCGGCGCGATGATCTGCTCGCCGCCTGGCCCCTGCTCGAAGAGCTTGCTCTTGGGCGTTGCCGGATCGTAGCCGCCGACGACGAAGTCGCTCGGCGCGTGCACGGCGACGGCGCTGACGAGATCTTGCTTTTGCAGCAGGCTCGCGAGCAGAACCGCCAGCTCGGCGCCGCGCCCCTTGCCGAACAAGCCGACGCGGCGCGAGGGCACGCGCTGCTGCAGCCAGCCGAGCGCTTCGACGACGCTCTCCAGCGGCACGCGCAGGATCTTGCTCGGCCGGCCGGCGCAGCCATACCAGCACATGGCCAGCACCGTGAAGCCGCGGCGCGCGAGCGGCTCGGCGTCGACGTCCACCGTCGCGCCGCCTTGCTCGCCGTGCAGCAGCACCACGCCGCGCGTGGCGTGGCTGTTTTCGAACAGCACGCTGCCGGGCAGCGCGGCGATGTTGTCGCTGCGCGTGATGGTCACCTTGGCGCTCGGGGTCGCGCCCGGCGCGCCCGACTGCGCCGGCGGCGGCGGGCTCGGCGGCGCGACGCTGCAGTCGCACGCGCCCCAGCGCATGCCGTCGTCGCTGCACGTCTGCGCGCCGGTCTGGCGGGCGCTGCAATAGCAGCCCTGGGCAGCGCCTGGCTCGCAAAGCGGCGTCAGGACCAGCACGGGATCGCTCGGCAGGCAGGCCGACCCCGCTGCCAGGCCGCAGGCCAGCAGCACGAGCACATTTCGTCCGCGCATAACGCAGTAAAAAGCAAGATCGGCGCCGAGCTGCGCCGCGCGTCAACACAGGGCTTTTCGTCGCGGCGGCTGCACGGCGCACGGGAGGTCACTGCCCAGGCGGGGAGTCGATCCCCATCGCGTACACTGAGGTGTGAGCCAACAACGCTGGCAACAGGTCGCTCGCGAGTACCTCGTGCAGGGCGCGCGCGTGCTGCTGGTCGGCGAGGCCGGCCTCGACAAGGCGCCGCTGCTGCGCGCGCTGGTCGACGCGGCGCGCGCCGAAGGGCGACGCT
>JAGQIK010000303.1 GCA_020431405.1 Myxococcales bacterium | reverse complement strand
CAGATTCATGTCGTGCTCGTAGTACATGCTCATGACGAACTGTTCGCGCTCGGGCAGCGTCTTGATGCCGTCGACGAGGGCCTGGCGCATGCGCTGGTCGCGCAGTTGCTCGAGCGGGTTCGCCTCCTCGTCGACCACATGGCGGTCGAGGAAGTCGGCGTCGCCCTCGTCGCCCGACATGTCTTCCAGGTAGACGAGCTGCGTGCCGCGCACCTTGCCGAGCAGCTCCTGGTAGTCGGCGAGCGAAAGGCCCATCTCCTTCGCGATCTCGCTCTCGACCGGCGTGCGTCCGAGGCGCTGCTGCAGCTTGTGCAGCGCCGCCTCGATCGAGCGCTGGTGCTTGCGCGTGCCGCGCGAGAGGTAGTCGTTGCCGCGCAACTCGTCGAGCATCGCGCCGCGGATGCGCTGCGTCGCGAAGGTCTCGAACTGCACGCCCTGCCCCGCGTCGAAGCGGCTGAGCGCGTCCGTCAGGCCGATCATGCCGACCTGGATGAGGTCGTCGATCTCGACGTTGGCCGGCAGCTTGGCGATCATCTGATGCGCCAGGCGGCGCACCAGCGGGCTGTACTGCTTGAGCATCGAGTTGACGTCGAGTTGGCCTTTGGCGGTGTACATGGAATGCGGCTCCAGGGGATTCAATTCAAGGCGGGCAAGAGGTCGCCGATCGGGGCGGCACGGGCGCTGCGTGACGGGCCGGCGCCGGGCGCAGTGCGCAGCACGCCGCGCACCAGACGACGCAGTGCCGGCGGCAGGGGTTCGGTCGGACGGCAGGCGGGATCGATCAGCGCCCAGCCGTCGAGCACCGCACCGAGGAAGTTGTCGGCGCAGCTCGAGAGCTGCTCGGCGATCCGTTCGGCGCGCGGCGAATGGGGTGCGGCACCGAGCACCAGGCCGAACACCGACATGCGCGCGCGCAGCGCCAGCAGCTTCATCGCCGCGTAGGCGTGCGTCACGCTCGCCGGATGGTCGTCGGCGATCAGCAGCGGGCGCGGGTAGGACGTGATCGTCTGGCGCGCGAACATGCGCGAGAGTTCGCTCGCCGCGGCGTGCACGAGCACGACGTCGGCGCGCGGCGCGGCCTCGACGATGGCCTGCAGAAAGGGTGCCGTCGAGCCCTGGGCATCGACATGGCGCAGCGGCAGCGTGCGCGCCGCCAGGTAGCTCAACTCGGGCGACAGCGTCTCGATGCACTCGGCAAGGCCCATCACCGACAGCTCGTCCGGCGCGGGCGCACGCTCGCAGGCATCGACGAGCAGCGTCTTCGCGCCCTCGTCGGCGAATGCGCTGCACAGCCGCTCGAGCAACGCGCCCGAGAACGCGACGTGCGGGTTCGAGACCAGCGGCACGAGCCGCACGCCCCCCTGCGCGAACAACCGCCGCAGGCCGTGCGCCTGATCGGGCGGCGTCGGCGCGGCGCTTGCGTGCATCGGCTTGCGCGGGCTGTTCATCGGGGTCGTCGGGTCGGGCCGCGCTGCGCTCAGGCAGCGAAGGCGCTTGCCGCGCGCACCGCGCCGCGCTGCGGGCCGGCGAACACGAGGCTGACCTCGTCCGCCTCGAGCCGGTAGGCAGCGCCGGTCAGCGCGCGCAACGCGCGGTGCACGAGCGCATGGCTCGAGAGGCGGTGCCAGTCCTCGGGCACGCGCTGGCCGTTGGCGACACCGACGATCTTGAGCTTGTGGCGGATCATGGCGTCGAGCGCCGGGCCGAGCTTGACGGCCTCGTCGAGCTTGGAGAGGACGACGCCCTCGCAGCTCGACGCGCGATAGGCGTGCAGCACGTCCTCGATCGTCTCGCCCTGCGCGCTCGCGTTGACGACGAGCAGGCGCTTGACGCTGCGGTGCGCAAGCATGTCGAGCAGCTCGCGCGTGCGCGCATCGCGCTGCGCCATGCCGGCGGTGTCGATCAGCACCATCTTCTTCGCCGACAGCAGGTCGAGCAGGTCCTCGAGCGAGCTGCGGTCGTGTGCGGTGTGCACCGGCACGCCGAGGATGCGGCCATACGCGCGCAACTGTTCGTGCGCGGCGACCCGATAGGCGTCGAGCGTGATCAGGCCGAGTTGCGCCGCGCCATGCTTGGTCGCGAACGCGGCGGCGAGCTTGGCGGTGGTCGTCGTCTTGCCGACGCCGGTCGCGCCGACGAGGGCGAACACGCCGCCCTGGTCCTCGAGCGCGCTGTCGGCCTCGCCCGTCAGCAGGTTGCGTTCGAGCACGCCCTCGGCCCAGGCGGCGTCATCCGTCACATCGGCGGGCAGACCGGCCGAAAGCTTGCGGATCAGCGCCGGCGAGAAGCCGCCGTCGAGCAGGCGCTGTGCAAGGCGCGCCTGCGCCGGCTGGCGCTGGAGCTTTTCCATGAACGCGAGGGCACCGAAGCGCTCCTCGATCAGGCCCTTCATCGCGCGGATTTCATCGAGCACGTCGTGCCGCTCGCGGCGAGCCGGCGCAACGCCGTCGTCGGCGAGCGCCGGGGCGTCGTCCCAGCGTGCTTCGGCCT
>JAGQIK010000302.1 GCA_020431405.1 Myxococcales bacterium | reverse complement strand
CGCGTGCTCGTCCGCGTTTTCTGCCAAGATTGTTTGTCCCTGTCACCGGCCGTTGGCGTAGGGGCACACAGAGGGGCGGAGGTCCGATGCGACGTTGCGCGAGGTTGTTTGTGCTGCTGGTCGCGACCAGCACGCTGGCGTGCGGCGCGCGTACATCGCCGCGGGCGGGTGACGAGGGCGGCACGGGGACGGGCACAGGCACCGGCACGGGAACGGGCACTGGCACCGGCACCGGAACCGGCACTGGCACCGGCACCGGAACCGGCACTGGCAGCGGCACCGGAACCGGCACCGGCACTGGCAGCGGCACCGGAACGGGCACCGGAACCGGCACGGGTGGACCCGGAGCGTTTCGCGAGATCGTGCCCGGCTGCGAGACCGTCGCCCACGAAAACGGCTACTGCGTCATCGTCACCAACGATCGGCTGCACATGCTAGGCCTCGACAGCGGCCGCATCTGCGGCGATCAGCCGATCCTCGGCGCCAACGCGATCGGCTTTCAGGGCTTGGCCTCGGTGGCGTGGCTCGGCGACAGCGTCTACTTCTGCAACGACGGCCGCGTAAACGCCGTGCGCATCACCGACGGCAAGGTCACCACCGGCGCCCCGCTCGACCACTGCGAGGGCATCACCGACAACGACAGCTCCTTCATCGCGCAGCTCGGCCAGGGCACCAACGTGCAGCTGGCGCGCTTCGACGCAGCCGACGCGATGCTCGCTTCGCGCGCCTCGGCGTACACCACCGTACCGGGCTCGATCAACACCAGCCGCCTCGCGGCGCTCGGCAGCGTCGTCGTCTTCGCCTGGCACTCCACCAGCAGCCTGCAGCTTGCCGATCTGGTCTATCAGCCGAGCAGCACCGGCGGAAACGCCACCATGTATCTGACCAAGGTGCGCACCCTCAACCTCAGCAACTTCAACGGTTGGGTCCACGGCTTCGACCTCACGCCCGACGGGCGCGTGATCATCTCCTCGAGCGGTCGCATCGTCTCCTTCGACGCGCAGACCGGCGCCCAGCTGCGACAGTACAGCGCGCCGTCGCAGGCGCCGCTGATGCGCGGCCTCGCCTGCGACAGTCGCCCCACGCCCTAGGCGCGCATCACCACAGCACTCTCAGCGCGCGGCTGGAGTTGTCGGCCATCACCACGTGCCCGCCGGGCAGCAACGCGAGGTCGTTCGGCGTGTACAAGGTGGCGCTGGTTGCGGGACCGTAGTCGCCGGTGTTGCCCGACGCGCCCGTGCCGGCCACGCGCGTGATCGTGCCGCCGATGGCGACGCGATAGACGCGCCTGTCGGACCCAACATATAGGTTGTTGCCGTCGCGCAGCAGCGAGAGGGTGGCCTGCTGGAAGTGGTAACCGGTCGCCGGGCCCCCATCGGTCGTGGCGCCCTGATAGCGGCCCGCGATGTGTGTCAACGCGCCCGTCGAAGAGACCCGCAGGATGCCGTACGTCGCGGCGCTCGACACGTTCGCGTCGGTCCCGCAGATCGCCCCCGTCAGGTAGACCCCGCCCGATCCGTCGGTTTGCAGCGCGCACGCGTCCGAGGCGCAGCCGCCGAACGCGATCGCGTTGCTGCAGCTGGTGGGGCCCGTGACGGTGCGGATCAGCTGCGTCTGCGGGTCGACATAGCGCAGGTTGTTGCCGTCGGTGAGCCACAGGCCACCGCTGGCGTCGGTCACCGCCGAGCCGACGTCCAGCTTGGCCTGCGTGGCCGGGATGTTGTCGACGCCGACGAGCGTGCCACCGCCGGCGATGGTGGTGATGATGTTCGTCTGCGTGTCGATGCGCCGTACGCGGTCGGCGTTGGTGTCGACCACGATGAGATGCTTTTTGGCCTCGTCGAAGTACATGCGCCAGACGAACGTGAAGGATGCCGACATCGCCGGGCCGCCGTCGCCGATGCCGCTTCCGCCGCCGGCGAACGGCTGCGCGATCCCCTTCGGCGTGATGCGGATGATCGTGGTTTGTTGTCCGACGTACAGCGTGCCGTCGGCCTGCGCGGCGACACCGGTGGGCGCGCCGAGGGCGGTTAGCGGTGCGAAGGCCGGCAGCGGATTGGAGACGCCGGTAGGATTGATGATCGGGAAGATCGTGCCGGTGCTCGGCGCCTGGGCGGTGAGCATGAACGTCTGCGGGCTGCCGCTGACATGCGCGCCGTGGATGTCGCGCACCTCGGCCGAGACACTGTAGCTGCCGGCTTCGAGCGGGACCCACGTCGAGGCGACCGCGACGCCGTCGCCGGCGGTCTTGGCGTCCGCGGCGCTGAGCACCACGCTCGGCTCCGTCGAGGTGTAGTGCACGTAGCCGCCCGCGAAGCTGCTTCCTGCCGCGGTGATCTTGACGCGCAGGCCGCTGATCAGCCGGCCGAGGGTCTGCGACTGGTTGTTGCCGCCATCTTGTGTCACCTGCACAGCGGTGGGCGTGGTGATGTCCACCAGCGGAATGCGGCGCATCATGTTGTTGCTCGAGTCCGCGAGCACCAGGTCTCCCCCTACGATCGCGAAGCCGCGCGGGTTGTAGAGGCGCGAGGTTGCCGCGTCGGCGAAGTTGGCGGCGACACCGGAGCTGAGATAGACGCCGGCGATGTGGCCGACCCGGTGGGTGCGCGCGTCGATGCGACGCACGACGTGCTCGGTGGGCGACGAGTAGATCAGGTTTCCTGCGCTGTCGAAGCCGATCCACGGGGCGAGAACGTAAGCGTCGCGAGCGTCGCCGCCAACGCCGGTGCTGCCCACGCCGGCGGGTGCGCCTGCGACCCAGTGCAGCTTGCCGCTGCTGTCGACGCGCACGATGCCGGGCGTGCTCGGTCGTCCCGCGCCGCAGAAATAGCCGCTGAGAAACATGTCGCCGGCGCTGTTGAACGCGATCGCGCAGCCTGTGGTGATGCAGCTCGAGAGGCTCAGCTCGCTGACCTGACAGCTTGACGTCGAGTTGACCCAGGTCGTGATGCGATTGTTCTGCAGGTCGACGCGGCGGATGCGGGTATGTCCGAGATCGGTGATGTAGAGCGCACCGTCGGCGCCGATGGCGACGCGGGTGGGCCCGGAGAGCGCCGCCGCTGTCGCGGCGCCGTTGTCGCCATAGGGCTCGACGGTGCCGACGGTGCCGTTGCCCGCGACGGTGTTGATAATGTGCGCCGAGCTCGAAAGGTCGATCACGCGCACGCGGTGGTTGCCCGAATCGGCGACGTAGAGCAGCTTGTTGGGCTCGTCGAGAAACAGCCCGTCGGGCCTGCTGAGCCTGGCGTTCTTGGCTGGACCGAAGTCGCCGCTGTAGCCAGCTGTCGAAGTGCCGGCGAGCACGTCGAGGGTTCCGTCGGTGTAGAGCACGCGGATGCGATGCGTGAAGTTGTCGGCGAAGTAGATCGTGCCGTCGCTGGCGGCGACGACGCCGTAGGGGTAGAAGATCTTCGCTTCGATGGCTGGCTCCGGGCCATTGCTGTTGCCGCCGCCGCCGAGCCGGTTGACCAGCACGACGCTCTTGCCTGCGGGCGGCGGCGTGGCGGTGGCGGTGATGCTGATCGTGCCCGCCGTCGGGCTGCGCACCTTCATCGTCTGCTGACCCGTGCCCGGGCCGAGGCGCGGAACGAACGTCACGCGCCCCGCGGCGTTGGTGATGGCGGACGTGGGGCTGACCAAGCCTCCGGGCGGCGCCGTGATTTCGAGCGTCTCGCCAACCTGCGGCTGGTTGCTGCTGTTTTTGACCTCGACCGTGATCGAGCTCAGCAGCGCGCCGGCTGACGCGCTCTGGTTGTCGCCGGAGACGACGCTTAGCGTGTTGGGCAGCGTGGTGCACGTGCCGTTCTGGCAGAACATGCCGTTGCCGCAGGCCGTGCCGTCGGCGGCAGGCGTCTGCGAGTCGATGCAGTCGTTCTGCGTGCAGTCGAAGGTGCCAGCGTTGCAGGGCTTGGCCTTCGGCTGGCAGGAGTCGCCCTGCTTGCACTGGACGCAGTTGCCGCCCCTGCACACCAGGTCCGTGCCGCACGACTTTCCGTCGGGCTGGTCCAGCTGGTTCGGAACACACCCGAGCACGCCGTTGGTGCAGGTGCTCGTGCCCTTCTTGCACAGGTTGGTGTTGGGGTCGCAAGTCACGCCGGCCTTGCAGGCCGTACAGACACCCATCAGGCAGACCTTGTCGACGCCGCAGACCGTGCCGTCACCCGCGTCGCCGGTGAGGTTGGTGCACTCGCCGACGCCGCTGGCGCAGCTGAGCGTGCCGGCCTTGCACTCCTCGCCGGCCTTCATCGAGCGGCACGTCTCGCCGGCGCGGCAGATGTCACACTTGCCGTTGTTGCAGACCTGACCGCTGCCGCACGGTTGGCCGTTGGCGAGCTGCGCGCCGGTGTCGTCGCAGATCGCGTTGTTCGCTGTACACAGCAGCCGACCTTCGTGGCACGGATTGGCCGGTTCGCATGGCGTGTCGACGATGCAGATGCGACAGAGGTCGCCCTTGCCGTCGCCCACCGAGTCGAGCTGATCGCGGTTGGGGACGCCTGGGCAGTTGTCGCACTTGTCGCCGACACCATCGAGATCGCGGTCAGCCTGATCGTCCTCGTTCTTGCCGTTGGCGATGTCTTTGCAGTTGTCCTCGAAGTCGAAGTAGCCGTCGTTGTCGGTGTCGGGCGTCGGGGTGACGTCGTCGATGGCCGAGCTGCCCTTGCTGTTGAGGTCGGCGCGGTCGCCGAGGCCGTCCTTGTCGGTGTCCTTGGTCTCGGCGGGGTCGTACGGAAACGCATCGTCGTCATCCTTGACGCCGTCGCCGTCCTTGTCGTCGTCGTCTTTGTTGGGGATGCCATCGGCGTCGAGGTCGCCGTCCGGCGAGGGCACGACGATCGTGTAGCTCAGCGCGACGGCCTCGTCGCCCTGGACGAGCAGGTACGGCACGGTGGGCCTGATCGGGTTGTCCCCGTCGGTGACGCGAAGCGCGTAGAGGCCAGCCGGCGCGTTGACCGAGAAGTTGCCGTTGTCTTCGGTCTTGACGCTGGTGACGGCCTTGCCGTCACGCAGGTCGAGCAGCTCGACGTCGAGCCCGCCGTTTCCGTTGTCACCCTTGCCCTCGCGCTTGGCCACGCCGCTGACGTCGAGGCTGACCTTCTTGGCGTCGGCCAGGTTGAAGTCGATGTTCTTGGTCGTGCGGCCGGGCTCGACCTCGACGTCCTGCAGCGTGATCTGAGCACCCTCGTTGGTGGTCAGCACGAGGGTGTGGCGGCCGGGTGGCACGCGCGGCAGCAGATAGGCGCCTTGGGCCGTCGCCGCCGTGACGGCGCCGTACTGCGCCACCGAGATGATCGAAAACGCCGGCGCCTGACCGGAGAGCTTCACGCGGCCGCCCACCGAGCCCGGCTCGAGCAGCCGCAATGTGCCGCGGTCGGTGATGAGGCCAGGGTTGACCCCAACGCGCACGACGCGTTCGATGACGCGGCGGCGGTCGCTGTCGGGATCGAGGATCACTTGCAGCTCGCGCGTGTCGCCCGCGGGTACGCCGTCGATGTCGAAGTTGCCGTCCTTGTCGCAGCGGCCGGCCCGCGAGGCCGAGGGGATCGACACCAGGCAGCTCGAGGCGCCGCGCCCGTCCGCGAGCTCGATGCGTCCGATCACACGACCCGGGCGCGTGATCGTTCCACCGCTCGGTCCATCGTCACTGCAGCCGCCGATCGCGATGACCATCCCGACCAGAGCCACTCCGCAGAGGCGTTTCATTCTCTAGCTCCTTACGTTCTCTCGAGCTCGTTACCAGACAAGGCGTAAGACGTCGGCGTTGCCGTCCGAGATGACGAGGTGTCCTCCCGGCGTCACCGCGAAGGCGTTGTTGCTGGTCAGCGTCGCTGACGTCGCGGGTCCGTAGTCGCCCCCGCTGCCCGCGCTGCCCGTGCCTGCGAACCGCTTGACGGTGCCGCCGATGGTGATCGCGAGCGTGCTCGTGTTGCCGTTACCGAGGTAAAGCGTGTTGCCGTCGCGCGCGAGGCCCTGGGCGCCAGCCAGCTTGAAGCCCGTGGCGCTGGTTCCATCGGCGCTGCTGCCGCTGGCGTTGCCGGCTACGTGTGTGAGCGTGCCGTCGGCGGCGACATGCGCGACCGCGTAGGTTGTCGTGCCGCCCACCGCCGAGCCACAGAACTGGCCGCCGAGGTAGACGCCGCCCGACGCGGCCGCCACGATCGGGCAGTTGGTCGCCGTGCTGCAGTTGTCGAGCCGCAGGGTGCCCGAGCAGCCGCCGCCGCCTTGCAGCACCGTACGCACCAGCTTGGTGTTGACGTCGAGCACGCGAACGTTGAGGTAGCCCTCGTCGCTGAAATAGACGTTGCCCGAGGCATCGAGCGCGACGAAGCGCGGCGAGTGGAGCAGCGTAGACTTTCCGGGCACGAGGTCGTTGGTGCTGCCGCCACCGCCGACGGCGGTGTCGATGGTTTGCGAGACGAGATCGATGACGCGCACGCGTCTGTTGGACGTGTCGGCGATGTAGAGCAGCTTTCGCGTCTCGTCGAGGGCGAGGCCGCCCGGGTTATCGAACCGTCCCGACGTGGCGGGGCCCGTGTCGCCGCTGAAGCCGTAGGTGCCGCCGGCGATGACCTCGAGCTCGCCGCGCGCAGAGATCTCGAGCACCACGTGCGCGACGGAGGCGTAGATCGTGCCGTCGGAAGCTGCGGCGACGCCGCGCGGCCCGGCGGCGTAGCGCAGCGTCGACGGGCCGGGCGAGAGGTCGCTGCTGGTGCCGACGCGGTTGATGTTGAAGATGGTGAAGATCGTGCCCGCGCTCGGCGTGGCGGCTGCGATGGTGAACGTCTTGGGGCTGCCCGAGACGTGCTTGCCGTGGATGTCGCGCAGCTCGGCCTGCACGGTGTAGTTGCCTGGCGCGATGCCGACACGCGCGCTGGCGAGCGCGACGCCGCTTCCGTCCGTGAGCGCGTTCTGCGCCGAGAGCCACATGCTGAGGTCCTGCTTGGCGAAGTCGACGCGCACCCCCTGCAGCGGCTGTGCCCCCTGCGTGACCTTGACCTTCAGCGGCAGCGCAGGCAGCTGTGCCGGCAGCGGGGTCTGGTTGTCGCCGCTGTCGATGGCGAGCTGCACCACGCTGGGCGTCTTGATGTCGGTGACGGGGATCAGCCGCACGCTGTGGTTACCGCCATCGGCGAGCAGCAGGTCGTCGCCGAGGAAGCGCAGCTCGCGCGGCTCGTTGACGGGCGAGCTCGCCGCGTCGGAGAAGGGCCCTGCCTTACCGGCCGTGCCGGTGCCGGCGACGTTGGAGACGATATGCGTCACCGCGTCGATGCGGCGTACGCGGTGCGAGCCGGTCTCCGAGTAGATCACATTGCCAGCGCTGTCGATGGCGAGCCACCACGGCTGCATCGCAGTGACGCGCGCGTCGCGGCCGAGCGATGCATTGCTCGCGACGCCACCGCCGACCAAGTGGAGGTCGCCGTTGCTGTCGAGGCGCGCGATGCCGGAGCCGCCGCTGATGCTGGTGCCGCACCAATCGCCGCTGATCAGCATCTCGCCGGCAGCGTTCCAGACCATGCGGCAGGCGCCCGGATTGCACGAGCTGAGGGCCACCGGTTTGCTGGCGCAGCCGCCGGCGGCGAGCACTGTCGTGATGACTTGCGTCGTCGGGTCGACGCGACGGATCCGATCGTGCTTGTAGTCGGAGATGTAGAGCGCGCCGTCGGGGCCGACGCCGACCGCCGCAGGGGTGTTGAGGATCGCCGAGGTGGCGAGGCTGCCGTCGCCGTAGGTCGGCGCGCCGATGCTGCCACCACCGGCGATCGTGCGGATGATGTTGGCCGGCGTCGAGAGATCGATCACGCGAACGCGGTCGTTGTCGCTGTCCGCGACGTAGAGCAGCTTGTTGGCCTCGTCGAGGGCGATCGAGCCCGGGTTGTACAAGCGTGCGTCGCGAGCCGGCCCGAAGTCGCCGGCGAAGCCGAATGTCCCCGTGCCGGCCAGCACCTCGACGGTGCCGTCGGGCCGCATCACGCGCACGCGGTGGGCGCCGAGGTCGCCGATGTAGATCGTGCCGTCGCTCGCCACGGCGAGACCGATGGGCTCGCGCATGCGCGCGTCGGGCGCCGGCGTGGGCTGTGTGCTGTTGCCGTCGGCTTGGTCGCGGTTGATCAGCGCGTAGGACTTGCCCGCGGGTGGCGCCGTGGCTGTCGCCGTGATCGCGACGGTGCCCGCCGTGGGGCTTCGCACCGTAAACGTGTGCGGGCCCGGCTTGGTGCCGAGCTGCGGCACGACGGTGATCCGTCCGTTGAGATCCGTCTTGGCCGTGACCGGCGTGGCCGCCGCGCCGGGTGGCGCCGTGACGGTGAGCGTCTCGCCGGCTACCGCCTTGTTGCTGCCGTCGACGAGGCGCAGCACCACCGGTCCGAGCACGGCGCCCGTGTAGCCGCTCTGCGCGTCGCCGGAGACGATGCTGAGCGTGTTGGGCAAGGTGGTACAGGTGCCGGCAAGGCAGTGCTGCCCGCTGCTACAGGGCGTGCCGTCGGGCGCCGGCGTCTGCGCGTCGACGCAGGTCGGCGTGCCCGTGCTGCAGTCGAGCGCGCCGTTGTTGCAGGGCTTGCCGCTCGGCTGGCAGCTCGCGCCGCTCCTGCACTGCACGCAGGCGCCGGTG
>JAGQIK010000301.1 GCA_020431405.1 Myxococcales bacterium | reverse complement strand
CGCCGTGCTGCGCCGCTGGCTCGCCGCGCACCGCGCCCGGCAGCAGCGCTTCGCCCGCGCGCTGGCCTGGCCCGAGCTCGCGCTATGGGAGGACTTCGAGCTCTACGTCGAAGGCCTCGCGCGCCACGTGGAAAACAGCTTCGTGGTCGACGCCGCGCGCCATCCCGGCGCCAAAGCGGCGCTCGCCGGGGATCCGCGCTACCACGCCTTCGCCGGCCTCGAGGGCAAGCTCTACGTCTATCCCAAGTACGGCCGCATGCGCGCGCAGACCTGGTTCTACGAGATGGGTGCCCACCTGGCGCGCCTGCTCGACCGCGCGGTGGGCTCGGCGTGGCACCAAACCGTGGCTAACCATCCGGGATTCTTGGTCGCCGAGGTGCAACGGGCCACCCGAAGATCCCGCTGAACGCCCTCGTCGGAATAGGCCACTAAAGGTGTGCGTTTGTAGGCCTGATGGAGGGGATCCGCATGGTGGTCGCGCTGGGAGCGATCGCGCTGGCGACGGGGCTGATCACTGCAGCCGCCGCTATCGCCGCGTGGCACAAGCAGAGGCAGCGGCAGCCGCAGCAGAAGCGCTAGCGCTTGACCGCCGGCGTCTCACCGCGCTGGATGTTGTAGGCCTTGAGCTTCTTGTGCAGGTTGGTGCGCTCGATGCCGAGCGCCGTCGCCGTGCGCGAGATGTTCCAGTCGTGCTCGTCGAGCCGCATGAGGATGAACTCGCGCTCCATCTCTTCTTTGAAGTCTTTGAGCGTGCGGTCTTTGTAGCGCGCCAGGTCGAAGCCTGGCTTGGACGCGCCTGACAGGTACGGCGGCAGGTCTTCGACGACGATGGTCTCGTCGCTCATGATCACCACGCGCTCGATGATGTTCTTCAGCTCGCGCACGTTGCCTGGCCACTCGTAGCGCGTCAGCCGCTCGATCACGGCTGGGTCGGCACGCTTGGTGCGAAAGCCGTTCTCCTTGCACATCTCGCTGACGAAGTGCTGCACCATCTCGGGCACGTCCTCGAGCCGCTCGCGCAGCGGCGGTGACTCGAGCGGGATGACGTTGAGCCGGAAGTAGAGGTCCTCGCGGAAGCGGCCGGCCTCGACCTCCTGCTGCAGGCTCTTGTTGGTCGCCGCCACCACGCGCACGTCGACGTGGATCACGCGCTCGCCGCCGACGCGCGTCAGCTCGCCGGTCTGCAGCACGCGCAGCAGCTTGGCCTGCGCCGAGAGGCTCATGTCGCCGATCTCGTCGAGGAACAGCGATCCGCCGTCGGCAACCTCGAAGAGGCCGCGCTTGCGGCTGGTGGCGCCGGTGAACGAGCCCTTCTCGTGGCCGAACAGCTCGCTTTCGATCAGCTCGGGCGAGATCGCCGCGCAGTTGACCTTGACGAAGGGGCCGTCCTTGACCTGGCTGTTTTCGTGGATCGCGCGCGCGATGAGCTCCTTACCGGTGCCGCTCTCGCCGGTGATCAACACGCGCCCGCGCGTAGGGGCGACCTTGGAGATCTCGGCGAACAGCTTCTGCATCACCGGAGACGAGCCGATCATCTCGAAGCGGCCTTCGATCTGACGGCGCAGCCCGGCCACCTCCTGCGCCATGGCGCCCTGCCTGAGGGCGTTGCGCACGGTGATGACGACGCGGTCGCGGTCGAGGGGCTTTTCGAGGAAGTCGAAGGCGCCGAGCTTGGTCGCCTGCACGGCGTCGCCGACGGTGCCGTGGCCCGAGATGACGATCACCGGCAGCGGCGTCTCGCCGGGCGTCGACTCCTGCAGCTTGCTCAGCGCGTCCATGCCGCTGATGCCGGGCAGCTTGAGGTCGAAGAGGGCGCAGTGGATCTGCGACTCTTCGAGCGCGCGCAGCCCGTCTTCGGCGGTGCCGGCGTCGAGCACGTTGTAGTCTTCCGACTCGAGCACCATGCGCAGCGTGCGACGGATATTTTTCTCGTCGTCGACGACGAGGATCGTGTGCTGAGCTGGCATGGGCGCCAGAGTAGCGCACATTTCTCTCCCCTACCGTGATGAATGCCCGCGACATTGGCGCCGAGCAGTCGTGGGCGCTGATGCGCGCCTTGACACGCGCTCGCGGCCTGCGCCAAGGTCCGTGTTTCTTCGCAGGAGCTTCCATGGCTGGAATCAACAAGGTCATCTTGATCGGCAATCTGGGCGCCGATCCCGAGCTGCGCTACACCAGCGGAGGGCAGGCGGTCACCGATCTGCGCCTCGCCACCTCGCGCCGGTTCACCGGCCGTGATGGGTCGCAGCAAGAGGACACGCAGTGGCATCGCGTCGTCGTCTGGGGCAAGCAGGCCGAGCACTGCAAGGAGTACCTCTCCAAGGGCCGGCAGGTCTATGTCGAGGGGCGCCTGCAGACGCGCAGCTGGGAAGACCGCGACGGCAACAAGCGCTACACCACCGAGGTCGTGGCGCAGACGGTGCAGTTCCTCAGCGGCGGTCGAGGCGGCGGCGGCGGCGCTGGCGGCTTCGGCGGACCGCCCCCGCCCGGCGACGCGGACGCGCCGCCCGATTTCGGCGACGACGACATCCCGTTCTAGAGCGCCCCGGTCGCAGCGAGCAGCGTGTACCGCGGTCAGCGCATTGCCGTGGTGATGCCGGCCTACAACGTGCAAGACCACGTAGGCCGCGCCATCGCCACCATCCCTTCCTTTGTCGATAGGCTCTATGTCGTCGACGACGCCAGCGTCGACGCGACCGCGGCGCGCGCGCGCTCGGCAGCGGCCGGCGCCGTGGGCGTCGAAGCGCGGCTGACGCTGATCTGCCGCGCACAAAACGGCGGCGTCGGCGCCGCGATCGCCAGCGGCTACAAGCAGGCGCTCGCCGACGAGGCGGACGTCGTCGCCGTGATGGCGGGCGACGCGCAGATGGATCCGGCCGACCTGGCGCCGCTGTGCGACGCCGTCATCGACGGCGCCGACTACGCCAAGGGCAATCGCTTCCGGCACCCCGACGTGTGGCGCGCCATGCCGCGCGCGCGCATCGTCGGCAACATCGGCCTCAGCTTGCTGACGAAGCTCAGCTCCGGCTACTGGCGCAGCTTCGACTCGCAGTGCGGCTACACCGCCATCGGGCGCGCCGCGCTCGCGGCCGTGCTCGCCGAGGGGTTCTTCTCGCGCTACGGCTACGTCAACGATCTGCTGGCGCGCCTCGGCGCTTTCGGCGCGCGCGTGGTCGACGTCAGCGTGCGGCCGATCTACGACGACGAGCCGTCGGGCGTGCGGCTGTCGACGGTGTTTCATCCGATCCTGTCGGTGCTCATGCGGTCGCTGTCGCGCCGGCTGTGGCGCCGCCACCTGGCGCCGCTTCTCGTCGGCCGCGCGCGCCCGAAAATCCTTCCCGAGGCTCGTCGTGCGCCTGGGCGTGCTGACCACCTCCTACCCGCGCAGCCAGACTGATCTCGCCGGCTGCTTCGTCGCCGAGCTTTCGCGCGCGCTTTCGCGCGGCGGCGACGACGTCAGCGTGCTCGCCGCGGCGCCGGCGTGCGCGAGCGGCGCCGACCGCGACGCTGGCG
>JAGQIK010000300.1 GCA_020431405.1 Myxococcales bacterium | reverse complement strand
CTCGGCGAGCCGTGACGGCAGCGCCGACAGCGCGAGCAGCGCGCGCGCCTCGGCGACGCCGTTTCGCTGCAGGTAGCGGCGCAGCAGCTGCGCGTCGCGCGCCGGCCCGCTGCGCGGCGGGCCGCTCAATGCAGCGCGGGCCGCGGCGGCAGCTCGTCGACCACGCGCGCCTCGGCCGCCAGGATCTCGCCCAGACGCGCCTCGATGACGTCGTCCTCGAAGTACTCGCGCGCCAGGCGCCAGAACAGCCCGTGGTGGCGCGCCTCCGAGCGTTCGAGATCTTGATAGAAGGTCTTGAGCTCGCCGGCTGGCAGCGCACGGCCCACCATCCCGAAGCGCTCGCAGCCGCGCGCCTCGACGACGCCCGCCACCAGCAGCCGATCGAGCAGCCGCTCGTCGCGACCGGCGCGCACCAGCGCCAGCAGCGCGTTGACGTAGGGATCCTTCTCGTCGGCGCCGAGCGTCAACCCGCGCTCGTGGATCACGCGAAAGACGAGCTGGAAGTGCTCGAGCTCTTCGCGCGCGAGCTCGATCATCGGCTCGATCAGCTTGGCGCGGTCGGGATAGCGCACCACAAAAGCCATCGCCGTCGCCGCGGCCTTGCGCTCGCAGGCGGCGTGGTCGACCAAGAAGGCGCCGAAGTCGCTCATCACGCACGAAAGCCAAGCGCCGCCAGTCTCGCTCTGT
Source organism: Myxococcales bacterium (assembly GCA_020431405.1). Lineage (GTDB taxonomy): Bacteria > Myxococcota_A > Polyangia > JAGQIK01. Next base: position 16,717 of record JAGQIK010000300.1, on the reverse strand, counting down.
AGCCTGAACACGGCCCGACGATAGCAAACGATTATCGAGCGATGGCCAGACAACTGGTCTTCGAATCCACGCGCTGTGGCGCGGCCGCAGCGGCAACCGTCGAGAACCATTGCGACCGAATGTGGCGTCGTTCTTGCTGACCTCGGCGCCCGGTTCTAAGTCCTAGGTGCCCTGCCATGTTCCGCTCGTCCGTCCTCGCCCTCGCCCTCACGATCGCTGCTGGCTTTCCCGGCGCGATCGCAGCGCCAGCGTCATCGTCTTCCGCCAAGGCCCCCGAGGGCACGCGCCTGCAGCGCTTCACGCGCGCGCTCAAGCGCTTCGGCCGCCGCGCCAGCGTCTTTGTTGCCCCCGTGCGCGTCAGCAAGCGCAAGGACGGCACGCTCAAGCTCGTGCGCTACGCCGTCGACAAGAAGGGCGAGATCGTCCCCGCAGAGGAGATCGTCCAGTTCAAGAGCGGCCTCATCCACCGCACCGAGATCACCTACAAGCTCGTCGACGGCAAACGCGTCGAGCGGCGCGAAGTCGAGCGCATGCTGCTGCTGCCGGGCCACACGACCCGCAGCCGTCGCGCCGTCAAAGAAGACGGCACACTCGCCGAGCCGCAGGCGGTCCCCAAGAGCAAAGAGATCTACGAGGACGGAAAGCTCAAGGCGCGCACTGTCACGCACGCCGAGCCGAAGAAGCTCACCACCCTCGGCGCCTACTGGAAGGCGGTGCGCGAGAGCCCGGTCGCCGAGTTCGCCGCCACCACCGGCACGATCTTTCTCGCCCTGGAGTTCGGCCTGCCCGCCCTCGGCGTGCACCTCAGCGAGACCATCGGCGGCTGGTTCGGCGTCTCGAAGAGCGTCGGCTCCCTCATCGGAGCGCTCGCACCCAAGGCGCTCACGCTGCCGGTGATCGCCGTGCGCGCGCTCAACAAGCAGCGCCTGCGCGAGAAGCGCCCCAAGTGGATCAGCAAGAAGGTCTGGAAGCTGATGAGCAAAGAGGCCGACAAGCACGACGAGGCGAAAGACGCCGTCGCCGAGGCGCGCGCGCTGCTGCAGCAGCCCGACGCCACGCACGAGCACCGCGCGCAGGCCAGCGAGCTGGTGGCCAAGGCCAAGGACGCCAAGAAGGAAGCCAACCAGACGCGCACGGAGCGCAAGCGCGTCGAGGGCGAAGAGCGGCGCCAGCAGACGACGCCAACGCCGCCGCCGCCCGCGCCGGAGAGCTAGAGAGCTGACCAACTTCCCTCCCGTCGCCAGGCTCGCCCTCGAAACCGCAGGCGTTGTTGCTCGGCCTCGACGTGGCACCACCATGCCTCGGCCTCGCGCCTAGCCTGCGATTCCGATCGCTTCGCCTGGCTCGGTCCGGGAAGTTGGTCAGCTCTCTAGGCGTTCAGCGCAGCGGCGCCATGGCGTGGAAGATGCGTGCGCTGGCCACGCCGCGGTCGAGCACCGGCTGCGTCCAGACGGCGTGAATGCGGCGGCGCTTCTCGTCGAGCACGAGACCGAAATACTCGCCGATCCAGCGCGGGCTGTGGCGTACGAGGCTGTAGGCGGCGAACGGCGCGTCGTTGATGCGCTCGGACTTTCCGCAGCGCACCGCGCGCCCGCGGCTGCCGTCGCGACAGCGCGCGTAGGCGACGTTGCCCTTGCCATCGCGATCTTCGTACCACGCGATGTGAATGCGCCCTCGTCGATCGACCACGGCCTGCGGCACGCGGTGGTTGGCGCAGCTCGCGTCGTCGTTGACCTTGACGCGCAGCTTGGCGGGGAACGTCTTGCCGCCGTCGCGCGAGGTGGTCAGCGCGATGTCCCAGCGCCCATCGCCGAGGCCGGTCGGATACACGACGTGGATCGTCTTGCCGTCGCGCGCCACGACGACCTGCGGGTTGGAGAAGAAGAACGGCACCGGGTCGCTCGGCGCCGAGGCGAGCTGCGGCTTGCTGAACGTCGCGCCGCCGTCGTCGCTGCGCACGTAGAACACGCCGGTGTTGGCGTCGCCGAGGCGGTCGATGCGCACCTTGGCCCGGCGCGCGTCGGCGTAGACCACGTGCACGATGCCGCGCCGGTCGACCAGCGCGCTGCCGTACGCGCCCGCGCCCGCCGCCACGCTCCTGCTCCACGACTTGCCGCCGTCGAGCGAGCGCGTCACGCGCAGGCCATCCGTGACGGCGCTGTAGTAGAAGGCGTAGAGCGCGCGCTTGCGGCGGTTCTTCTTGTAGACGCCGCTGATGATCATCGGCTTGTCCATGCAGCCGACACGGTTCTTGGTGCAGTCCGCGGCGGCGTCGTGCGCCGCGCCGACGAGCTTGAAGGTGGCGCCGTTGTCGCTGCTGCGGGCGTAGCCGATCTGCATGTTCTTCTCGGGCGCGCGGCCTCCGTCGAAGCCGAGCCACACCAGGTGCAGCGTGCCGTCGCGCGAGGCGGCGAGCCACGGGTCGAAGTGGTTTTCGCGGCCGAAGCTCGCCGCGTGCGCCGCGTTGGCCACCGTCTTGCCGTCGGGGCCGATACGCGCCAGCCCGAGCGCGTTCTTGCCACCGAGCCGCTCGGCGGCGTTGATGTACGCGATGGTCAGCGAGCCGTCCTTGCCGAGCGCCACCGCGGGCTCGTGCTGATAGAAGCCGGCCTCTTTCGAGCGCGTCAGCTGCTGCGCCACGGCCTTGGCGAACGTACGGCGCGGCGGCGCCTCGGCCGTGCATTGCCGCAGCTTGGGCACCAGAAACTTCGGCAGCGAGCAGACCTTCCAGTCGGGGTGACAGCGGTAGCCGAGCTTGGCGCGGCACTCCGCGTCGCGCTTGCACGCGGCCCAGCACCACTCGCCGGCCTTGGGTGACGGCGCGCAGCGGCCGCCCGAGGGGCACTTGCCGTCCGGCGCGCAGAACGTGAAACAGTAGCCGCCGGGAAACGGCAGACAGCGCAGACCCGCCTGGCAGTTGCCCTGCGCGAAAGGCTGCTTGGCGCGGCAGCTGCCACCCACCGCCGATGGCGCGGCGGCGCGCTTGCCTGCGGGCTTCGGCTTGAGGGCCTTGGTCGGCGGCGTCTTCGGCGTCTTCGGTGGCTGCGCCGGCTTGCTCGGGCCGCAGGCCGCGACGAGCGCGCAGCACACGATCGCCATGCTCAGCTTCGATGCCATCTCTCTGCTCCTCCCTCGCGTCCAACACCTACCACGCGCTCGAGAGCTGCTGCAGCGCTAGGGCTAGGGCCAGCCCATCGCGGCCGCTCGGATGGCACTCCCCGTGCAATGCCCTGCCGTGGCTGCAGACAGCTTTGAATCATTTTTGAAACAGTATTGTCTCGCTTGCGATCCGGCCGCGGAGATCGTGTAATGGAGCTTATCGGTAGTCTGTGTCCATTTCTTCGGAGAGCGGTGTCGACCCAGTCGCGTCAAGGCGTATCATGATGACCCTGAAACATGAAACACTCTCGAACCGCACACGACCCGTAGTCATCACCGTGGCCGCGCTCGCGCTGCTCGCAGCCGGTTGCGAGGACGCCGAGTACCCGCCCGCCTACGGCGCCTACAACGCGGTGATGATCGTCGGCGAGGTGTCGGGCCGAACGCTTTGGGGGCCCGCGCCGCAGGTCGAGCTACCGCCCAACACGCCGCAATCGGTCGTCACGCAGGTCGACGCGATGATGCAAATGATGAACGGGACCGCGTTTCATACGCGGCCGTTCTTCGTGGGCCCCGACCTGCAGCCCGACTGGTTCGACACCGCCGCGCCACCGTTCTGCATGGCGTTCAGCTGGAAAGCCGAAGATGTGGCGCCCGCGGTCAACGCCTGGGATGCCGGTGTCATCAAAGTCGAGCTCGCTGGCAACGCCGCGCTCGACGGTGGTGTCGACTGGCAGATGTGGGGCCTGCTCGAGCCAACGGAGCTGACGGCCAGGCCTCCCGAAGTTCCCATCGCCGACGTCGGCAAGCTCACCGCCGAGCTCACCTGTCAGCGCGGCCCGCATCCCACGCGCGAGGGCTTGTTCGCCTACGGCTGTCCGTTGTGGCCGACCGTCGCGGTGGCGAGCAGCGCGCTCACCGATACCACCAAGCTCTCGCTGAGCACCAGCGGCGGCGCCAATATCGGCGCCTTCGCCGTCAAGGACCTGGTACCGCCTGCGCCGCTCGAGGTCGAGCCGAGCTTCGACCTCAACCAGGTCGACCCCGACCTCCCGATCGTGGCCCAGTGGAAGTCGACCAGCGCGGACATGGTGATGATCGAGATCTTCGCGCAGGTCGTCGATCCGCAGACGCTGCCCGACCCTACGTCGCAAGATCCAGCCGTCCGCAAGCGGCGTCCGATGGCCTCGCGCCTGGCGCAGGTGCTGTGCCTCGAGCCAGCCAACAGCCGCAGCAAGCAGATCCCTGACGGCGCGCGTGCGGTACTTCCCAAACCCAGCGGCCAAGACTTCCTGGTGATGATGACCAGCGTCATCGGCCTCACCGTGGCGCAGGACAAGAAGGGCTGGGGCAGCTACCTCGTCGGCGCCGGACGCGGATCGATGGGCATCAGCTGCCGCATGGCCGACGGCACGCACTGCCCACAGCCGGACTTCAAGTCGATCATCGAGAACCTGCTCAAGGCGGCCAGTCCATGAGCACTTCCAAATACAGAGCCATCCGCCGCATCGCCATCGGCGGCATGGCCGAAGTGCTGCTGGCGACACAACAAGGCCTCGGCGGTTTCGAGAAGCTCGTCGTGCTCAAGCGCATCCTGCCGCATCTGCGCGAGGACGGGGAGTTCGTGCAGATGTTCCTCGACGAAGCGCGACTGGCGGCGACGCTGCGCCACCCGAACATCGTCGAGACGCTCGACGTCTACCGCGAGGAGGACACGTTCGTTGTCGCGATGGAGTATCTCAGCGGCGAGGATCTGCGCTACATCCTCGGACGACTGCGCAAGGGCGAGATCACGCTGCCGGTCAACGTCGCGTGCAGCATGATCGCCGAGGTCGCCGCTGGTCTCGACTTCGCACACAACGCACGCGGCGTGGACGGCAAGCCGATGGGCATCGTCCATCGCGACGCGGCGCCCAGCAACCTGATCGCCAGCTACAACGGCGTCACGAAGCTGATCGACTTCGGCATCGCCAAGGCGAACATCTCGCACATCTACACGCGCCCCGGCACGCTCAAGGGCAAGTTTGCCTATATGTCGCCCGAGCAGGTGCGACACAAGCCGCTCGATCGGCGCTCTGACGTCTTCACGCTCGGCATCGTGCTCTGGGAGCTGCTCGCCGGACGCAGGCTATTCAAGGGCAACAGTCAGGCGGCGGTGCTGCAAGACGTAATGGAGCTCGATCCGAAACCGCCGAGCTCGGTCAACGAAGCCGTGCCGCGCGAGCTCGACGCCATCGTGTTGCAGGCGCTCGCCAAGGACCGCGAAAAACGCATCAGCTCGGCCGAGGCACTGCGCCACGAGCTCGAGCAGCTCATGCAGAAGCTCGGCGAGCCGATCGGGCAGCGCCCCGTGGCCAAGTGGATGCAGGCAGAGCTGCGCGAACGGCACAGCCAGCGCCAGTCGATGGAGCGCGGCGTCGTCGAGAGCGCGCGGAGCGATCAATCGAGCATCGCGATGCTAGGAGCCAGCTCGTCGTCGTTGCCGCCGCTCTTTTCGGGCGTCGCCAGCCACCCTGGAAGCGCGCCCGGCTCGCACTCCTCGGCTGTCAGCCAACACTCGTCCCTGCAACGCGAGCAGAAACCCGCGCGCGGTTGGCTCTACGCTCTGCTTGGCGCGGGCGGTGTGCTGGTCGTCGGAACGCTCGTCGTGGCCGCGTTTCTGCTCGGGCGCGGAGGCGAAGGCAAGAAGACCAAGACCGGCGCAGGCACCGCTACAGCGGCCGGCTCGGTGACGCTGGTGGTGCATACGCTGCCCGCGGAGGCGTCACTGTACATCAACGGCAAGCTCGTGCGCGACAAGGTCGGCCCCGATGGCGCCTTCTACGCCACACAGCCCAAGCAGCTGGTCGCGCTGCGCGTCACCAAAGAGGGCTACCTAGCCTACGAGTCGAAGATCACGTCGCCCGAGAAAGGCACCCAGCACCTGCACATCCAGCTGCAACGGCAAACCGCTGTCGCCGCGGCCACGACGGACCGCGCATCCGAGCACGCGGCCAGCCTCAAGCCAGCCACCAACGGTGCCGCTACGGCGAAAAAGTCTGACGACAAAGCCGACGACGGCGCCGACAAGAAGACCGCGCCGCGGACGAGCCACGCCTCGCGCGTTCGATCATCGCGACGAAGCGCGCACAAACGCTCGTCACGCAGCCGGCGCGCGCGGCGCGCACGACGCGCCCGGCGCGCCACCACCAGTCCGCCCCAGACGTCGCGCACCGGCACGCTGCTGATCGGCTTTTCGCCCGCAACCGCCACGGTCGTCGTCGACGGTGTGCGCCGCCCGGGCACCTCCCCGATGCGCTTCGAAGGACTGCCCACTGGCAGCCATCGCGTCGTCATTCGCGCATCGGGCTACGTCGCCGTGCAGCGCATCGTCGAGGTGAACGCCAAGCGCGAGGCCAAGCTCTCCATCGACCTCGCACGGGCCCAGCCCGAGACCGCCACGCTCGATATCATCAGCGCACCTTCCGGGGCGACGATCTCGATCGACGGTCGCCCCAAGGGCCGCAGCCCGATCGTCGGCCTGCGCGTCTCGTCGGGACGCTCGCACACCATCGTCGCGACTCACGAGGGCTATCGTCGCTGGAGCACGCAGCTGGTCCCGACGCCAGGTCGCAATCCAACGGTCTCGATCACCCTGCGCGCGCTCGCCGCGCCGAGGCCTACCGCGGTTGCCGGGGCGGCCAAGCGCGACGTCGCTGTGCCGCGTTCGATGCTCGGCAGCCGCAGCCGCGGCAAGTCGCTACTGCCGCGCTGCAACCGCTGTCACGGAAAGACTGCCGCTGCGCTGTCCACGCGGCGCTACACGCGCGCGCAGTGGAGCCGCTACTTCGCCAACCGGCGACACGCGCGCAACACGAAGCTCGCGCCGTACTTCTCGCGCGCGGATCTCGCGGCGATCAAAGCCTACCTGATGTCCAAGGCCGCTGATGTCGAAGGCGCCACCGCGGCCGGCGTGCGCTAGTGCTCGCGCAGCGCGACACCGCCGGGAGCTCAACCGAGAGGCCACGATGACCCGTCGTAACCGAGCCGTTCATTGCGTGCTGCTGATGATCGCATCGGCGAGCCTGCTGCCGTCGTCGGCTGCGCGCGCCGCCGGCGGTGACGTCAAGGAGCTGCGAAAGCGCCTCGACGAAGTGGAAGACCGCCTCGACAAGGTCGAAAAGAAGACCTTGCTCGATCGCATCGCGCTCTCGGCGGAGTACCGCACCGTGGTCAACGCCTTCCACTATCGCGGTCCTTCGCCCAACGCCTGGGACCTGGTCGACCCTAGCAATCCGCTGGTGCGCAACACCATCAAGTCAACCACCGAGGAGGTCTGGTCCCATCGGCTGCGCCTCAAGATGAAGGCCGAGCCGATCTCCTCGCTGCGTCTGACGGCGCGCCTAGTGTTCTACAAGCACTTTGGCGACGGCGACTCGCCGCCGTTCATCCAGGACTTCGCCGCCGCGCGCACGCCTCGTGACTCCGCCGTACGCTTCGATCAGCTCTGGATCGACTGGTTCATCGTCAAGTGGCTCGCCATCTCCGTTGGCCGCATCGCCTACGCCGAGGGCAACCCCAACGAGCTGCGGCTCAACTCGACCATCCGTAGAGCCACCTGGGGCCTGCACATGGTCGACGGCGAGTACGAGACGGCGAACTTGACGGTCAACCTCTCGAGCTTGATCGAAGGTTTCTACATCCGCGGCTTCTACGCCTCTTGGTTCAATGACAACGACGACGACCCCTTCGGTGGCTTTCCGTTCCTGACCAACGGCACCAACAACCTGCGCATCTTCGGCGGCAACATCGATTTCACGATCCCCAAGATCGGAAAGAACTTCATCCAGATCGGCTACTACATCGTGCCGCGCTTCCGCCCCTTCGTGATCCCGATCCCCGACCCCGGCTTCAACCCGGCCGACGACTACACGCACGCGCCGGCGCCGCTCAACAACAGTCAGCTGTTTCCGAGCGAGATGCCCGACTCGCTCGGCACGTATCAGAACGTCAGCGCGCTGATCGAGTTCTACAACCTCGCCGGATCGGGCATCGATCTGTTCGTCGCCGGCGCCATCGGGCTGCTCAAGCCCAACGGCAAGGGTATTAGCTACGAGCTGCCGCTGCCCGGCGCGGCGACGCCGGCGCAGCGTCAATCGACGCCATTCCTCTTCCTCGCCAGCCAGGGCGACAGCGGCACGACGTATTTTCTGTACGCCGGAGCGCGCTACACCATCCCGCTCTCGTTCAAGCCAAAGATCGGCTTCGAGTTCAACTACGGTTCGCGCTATCACATCAGCTTCGCGATGCCCAACGACCAACTGCTCGCCAAGCTCGCGACGCGCGGCAAGGCCTTCGAGACCTACCTGATCGTGCCCATCAACAAATACATCTACCTGCGCGCGACACACCTCTACATCGACAACGACTACCAGACCGGCTTCTTCGGCCCCAACCCGGCCTTCGCTGGCACCACGGCTCCAACCTTCGACCAGCGCATCCACAACTTCCAGCTCGTGCTCGATGTCTCGATCTGAAGCCGCCAGCGAAGCGAGACGGGATCTGCGCGTGTCGCTCGCGCAGGCCCAGTTCGAGCCTGCTCGGCGCGCCGCGCTGGCCCTCGAAGGCTCGCTCGAAGCGGCCGTGGGCGTGATCCTAAACGCCGTCGAGACTTGGCGCGCCGGCGACAGCTTCTCGGCGCTGGCGCAGCTGGCGCTGCTCGAGGAGACAGTCGACGACGCCGACCCGTCGCTGCAGTGGGCCATTCAGCTTTGGCGCGCGCGCATCGCGGGCGCGGCAGGCGAGCTGGAGCGTGCCGATCAGGCGGCGGGCGAGGCGATGCGCCACGCGCGATCCATCGACGAGCAAGCCTGCGCGCTGACCTGGTGCGCCTTCGCCGAGATCGAGTCGCAGGAAGGGGCCTCGCAGGTCGCGCTCGACCGCATCGAGGTCGTGGTCGGCGAGTGCGCGGCCCGTCGCGACGAGCGCGCGCTCGCATTCGCGCTGCTCGTCCGCGCCGAGATCCTCGCCAGCGAGGGCGAGACCGCCGATTCGATCGCGACCGCGCTCGAAGCGGCGCAGGCCGATCGTTCCTGGATCGCACCGTCACTGTTTCTCGCTCGACAGCACCTGCGCGAGGGCGATGTCGATGGCGCCGAGCGCATCGTCAACGGCCTGGACAGCGAAGCATCCGAGCTTGCGTTGCACCGTTCGCTCATCGCGCTGGTCCGCGAGCGGATCGTTCCGCTCTGGGCCGTCTCCGAGTATCACGACCTTCGTGCCAGCCAGCCGTCCGAGTCGGTTGTTGGTCAGCTGCGCGCGCTGGTGACATTCTGCCCGCAGTTCACACAGGCGCGCGGCACGCTCGGCTGGAAGCTGCTGCAGATCGATCGCTATGACGAGGCGCGCGAACAGTTCGAGGAGCTGGCCGGCGACGCAGACGCAGACGGCGCGGCGCGCGCCTCTGCGCACCTCGGCCTCGCCTACCTCTCGAGCTCCGCGAGCACGGTCAGCGCCCCGCAACAAGACGGCTACGAGGACGAGGATCCGGTGGTGTCGCAGTTTTCTGACGACACGCCGGCAGCCATCACGACCCCAGAAGCGCGCAACGCGATGACAGGACAGCTGTCGATGCTGCCGCTGCCCGACTTGCTCGACTTCCTGCGCTCGAGCCGGCGCTCGGGTCTGCTGCTGCTGCGGCGCAACGACAACGCAGGCTTTGTCTGTCTCAAGGACGGCGACCTCGTCGGCGCCGTCTCTCCGCACGCGCGCCACCTCGCTCAGGTGCTGCGCGATCGCGGGCTGATCAGCAGCGAACGCTGTCTGTCGCTGACCCGAGCTGGCAAGGGGCCGATGGGGTGGTGCGAGATGCCTCGCGACATCGTTGACGACGAGCAGCTGCGCACGGCGGCCGCCACACACGTACGCAGCGCGCTGTCGGAGCTTTTGACCTGGCCCGACGGCATGTTCGCTTTTCGCTCGCGTCAAGAGTGTCCCGAGCTGCTGGTGACGCTCGACACGCAGCGCGAGCTGCTCGATCTACTGCGCAGCCTTGACGAGCAACGCCGCGGCAGCGACAGTCCGCGCTGAAAGCAGCAAAACAGGCGAGCAGAGACCCAACGGGGCAATCCGCGCGTATGGTCGACAGCATCGGTCCATATCGGATCATTCGACGACTCGCGCGCGGGGGTATGGCCGAGCTGTTTCTCGCCCAACAGAGCGGCATCGTCGCAGGCTTCGAGAAGACCCTCGTCATCAAGCGCCTGCTGCCGATCTTCTCCACGCAGGAAGATGTGATCCGGATGTTCCTCAACGAGGCACGTCTGGCGGCGCTGCTGTCGCACCCTAACATCGTTCAGATCTACGACCTCGGCCAGCAGGACGAGCACTACTACATCGCGATGGAGTACGTCGAGGGACGCGATCTCAACTGGGCTCAGCGCGTGCACTATCGCCTGCGGCGCCGCGTCAGCTGCGAGATCGCTTCCTACATCGTGAGCTGCCTCTGTCGCGGCCTGCACTACGCGCACGAGAGCCGTGACCGCAGCGGCAACAAGGTCGGGCTGATCCACCGCGATGTCAGCCCGCACAACGTCCTGCTGAGCTTCAACGGCGACGTGAAACTCGCCGACTTCGGCATCGCCAAATCGACAGCGATGGCGGCCGAGACGCAGGCGGGCGTGCTCAAAGGCAAGCTGTCGTACATGTCACCCGAGCAGATGAGCGGCGATGCGCTCGATTCGCGCTCGGACGTCTTCTCCACCGGCATCGTGCTCTACGAGCTGCTCGCGGCGCGCAAGCTCTTCCGCCGCAAGAGCGACTTCGACACCATCAAGGCGGTTCGCGAGGCGCCGATCACGCCGATCAGTGTGATCCGTGACGACGTTCCGCCGCGGCTGGAGCGCGTCATCAACACCGCGCTCGAGCGTGACCGACAGCAGCGTTATGGGTCGGCCGAGCAGATGCTGCTCGACATCGAGGAGGTGGTCGACCTCTACGGCTGGCACTACGGTCCGCGCAACATCAGCGAGTGGCTCGCCGAGCTCGCCGCGACGGACGTCGGCAAGGCGCTCTCCGACAGGCGCGACACGCGACTGAGCAGCTCCGACCTCGGCAGTGGCTCGGATGGCTCTGACGCCGAAGCGCCGGTACCGGCGATGGACGATTCGGGGCCGACCAACGCCATCGAAGGCGACGACGCCGCGACGATCATCGATCCCACGCCCTACGGCGCCGAGCCAGCGCACCCACCAGAGGCGATCACGATCGCTACAGCGCCCCCCGCGCTCGCGCCGGCGATGCCCATCTCCAGCTACTCGCTGGCCTCAGATCCGTCGTCCGCGGGGTATTCGACGCCGAGCCTACAGCCCATCGCAGCGTCACCGCAGCCCAACCGCTCGCGTTGGCTGGTGCTGTTGGTGGTGCTCCTTTGGCTCGCCGGCGCCGCGGGCGTAATCGTCCTTCTCAGCGTCTACGCCGTCTGAGCCGTGCCCTAGATCCCCAGCTTCTTGCGACGGCGCCACAGCGTGGGGCGGCTCAAGCCGAGCAGCGCCGCGGCCCTACCAACATGTCCGCCGGTGGCGCGCAGCGCGTTGCGGATGCGCTCGACCTCGCCCACGGGCGTGTCGGACCGGGAGCTCACGGCGCCCGACGCACGAAGGTCCGGCGGCAGATCGTCGATTCGAAGCGTGTCGCCGCGCGTGACGGCGAAGGCATACTCCACGACGTAGCACAGCTCGCGCAGGTTGCCGGGCCAGTGGTAGTCGAGCAGCAAGCGCATGGCGTCGGGATCGACGGCACGGATGCAGCGCGCGCCGTCGCTGTTTCCCAGCTCGATGCACTGCCACAACAGCAGCTCGATGTCGTGGCGGCGCTCGCGAAGGGGCGGCAGCACCACCGGCACAGCGGCGAGCCGCTCCCTGAGATCCTCGCGGAATCTGCCTCGCTTGACGTGCTCGGCGAGCGAGCAGCGCGTACCGGCGACGACGCGCAAGTCGACTGGGATCGGTTCGACGCCGCCGACAGGCACGACGCGCCCTTCGTCGAGCACCCGCACGAGCTGTTGCTGCACCTCGAGCGACAGATCCGAAATCTCGTCCAGAAACAGCGTCCCGCCGCTCGCCTGCTCGATGGAGCCCGCGCGGTCATCGCGCGCTCCGACAAAAGCGCCAGCCAGGTGACCGAACAGCTCGCTGGCTGACAAGGCGCGCGTCAGCGCGGGACAGCTGACCGAGACGAACGGCCCATCTCGCCGGCGGCTCTCGGCATGCAGCGCTTGTGCGACGAGCGCGATGTCGCAGCCGCTCTCACCGCGCACCAGCGCATGGACGTCGGTGTCCGCCACATTGCGGATCGCCTGAAAGACATCGTGCATCGCAGGCTCGCGGCTGACGAGCCCTTGCAGATGGACAGCGTCGGATGGCCACGGCCGCGCTCCCAGCGACAGCACGTTCGATTCGACGACGGCGTCGCGGCCGTCAACGCCGCTGTCACTGACCGCTCGCGCGGCGCGGTCGGGCACCAGCACCTCGATGCCGCCGGCGAAGCTGCCGCTGTCGTCGAAGAATGCGCGCGCGGTCTTGCGCAGCGGCAGCCGCGATCCATCGGCTCGATAGAGCGTGAGCGGATAATCTTCAACCGAGCCGTTCTCGCGGATGCCGCAGCCCTTCATACACTGCTCGCAGCGGTTGGCCTTGAGGCAGTGCTCGCCAACGATGTCGGACGCGCTGTGGCCCAGCAGCCGCTCGGCGCCGACGCTCCAGTAGACGACGTGCTGTTGCGCGTCGACGGCGAACACGGCCGCGTCGGCATACAGATCGCCGAGCAGTGAAAAGGCCGCCGCCGCGCCGTGGTCGTCGATCCAAGCCGCCAGCGCCTCGAGGGCAGGCGATGGCTGTTTCTCGCGTGGCACGTGTACGAATCATCTCACACGCGGCCTGCGCTCGCCATCGTCCCGCAACTGCCTCAGGGTCACCGATTTCCACGCGCCGCGCAGCTCGGCACGATGTCGATGCGCTTCTGATGTTGTCGGCGGTCAAGACTGGGCGTAGCCACTGCGGCGTGGACATTTCGCCCGTTATGCGCGTAATGCGATATACGGTCACCCTGCTTGGCAACTACTTGCCGGCAGCTTCTTGCAGGCCGCGGAGCGTACGCTCGAAACGTCGAGCGCTTGGCCGTTGGCACCGCGCTTGCTCCACAGCGCCCGGAGCTCACGAGGCTAACCTGTCTGGCTTACAGACAAAGGGGGTTGAAAGTGGCGGTGACGAAAAAGACAAGCATCGGCGTGCTGAGCGCGGTGTTGGCGGCGCTGGTTGTGGCGCTGCTGTTGTTGCTGGCGCAAACGGGCTGCGGCGAGGAGGAGTGCCTGGTGGCCGGCGAAAACTGCGCGTCTTCCTACAAGCAGGCGAACTACGGAACGACGGATATCTACTGCTGTTCTGGATTGACCTGCACCACCAATCACCTCAACGACAGGGTCTGTCGCTAGGAAGGCATCATGTCTAGCATTGCTAAGAGTGTGTTCGTGGTCGGCGCCTGCGCGCTGGCAATGGCCGTCGCGTGCGGCAACGACGGCGGCGGCGAGCCTGGAAACTGTCCCAACGTGGCAGGCCAGTGGACGATCGCCAGCCACTGCGAAGCCAGCTTCGTCGGCGCGACGATGACGCTGGCGCAAAACGGCTGCGCGATCACCGTGACGCAGGCACCGTGGAGCTCGGGGTGGGCGGGCAGCATCACGGCTGAAGGCGCCGTCACCATGAGCGGTCCCGCGGACAACGAGACGCTCACCTGCACCGGCAACCTCTCGGGCAACACGTTCAGCATGAGCTGCTCGCCGGGCACCTGTGATGTGACGGTCAGCAAGGGCGGCGGCGGCGGCGGCGGCGGCGGCGGCGGCCTCAGTGGCGACCCCACCGTGGGCAAGACCTGCGGCGCGCCCACGGACTGCGCGTCGCCCTACTTCTGCAACAAGGCCGGCTTCTGCACGGGCACGTGCAGTGCGCACGTCGATTGTGGCTGCGCGTCGAACCAGAGCGAGTGCAAGAACGCGTGCGTCGCCCTCGATGCGACGAGCTCGATCTGCCTGCGGCTGTGCAACACCAACAGCGACTGCGACGTGGGCACGTGCGAGGCGGCGCTCAAGAGCGGCGGAAAGGTCTGCGTCACGACGGGTGGCTAGTGCGTGGTCGCCGGTTAGCCTGCACGGGCCGTCCCAGCCCGTGTTTCACGTCGCATCTGCGTGACACTAAGACGCGTCTGCGTGTCGCGAAGCGAGAAAAAGCCTAACGATCAAGGCCCTATCACTGCGGCACATCGCTTGCTCAATAGCGAGGCATCAACCGCCAACCCGCTTCGCAGGAGTCAGCATGTTTCGCAAGACCGTCACGCTTTTGGCCGCCCTCTCGATGTCTCTGCTGTTCGTCGCCTGCGGCGGTGAAGAGCCCATCGACAGCCAGACCGCCGCTGCGACGCGCGATCGCGTCGCCGATCACGCCAGTGACCGCGTCGGCGACCGCGGCGACCAGGTGCGCGATCGCGCCAGCGATCGGCGCGTGACCGACAAGCGCGACAGCGACCGGCGCCCGAACGACCACCGCGACGTGCGCCTGCACGACCGCCATCGCAGCGACGTCCGCGACCACCGCCGTCACGACTTCAACGACGACCACCGCCTGCGCGACGTGCACTCCGCTCGTGACTTCCTCGAGCGTCTGCGCCGCGCCAACGATCACCAGCGCGACTAGGCCTCGAACGAGCGCATACGCGCTCGCCCGAGTCCTCGCGTCATCTCTAGGGGGCTCCCCGAGCCCCCTCGGCGCCTAGAGGCGGCTCGTCGCCGCCTCACCCCGATGTCGCTCGCTTCGCTCGCGGTCGCGCCGCGAGACGCAGCGCTCAACGCTAGCCACTCGCGCCCCCAATTGCTGGGGCGGGGCGCGAAGGGTACCGGCGGCGGCGAGGCCCGTGGGTGTGGCTTCGCCGCCGCCTTTTTTTCTTCCTCCCGAGCCGCTCGCCGCGCACGCTGAAAGCCACCATGACGCGACGGGTCCTACTGCTGCTGCTGCTCCCGCTGTGCCTGACAGCCTGCGGCAGCACCGGCAGCCCGCTGCCAAGCCGCGTCGCCGTGGCGCCGCTGCGGCGCGTGGCCGTCTCCGCCGAACGCGCCAACGCCGTGCGCGAGACCATCTCGCGCGAGCTTCGCCGCGTGCCCGTGCCGCTCAGCGCGCGCGATGCCGTCGACCGAGAGGGCAAGCGCTGCGATCTGTCGAGCGACGACGCCGCCAAGCGCGTCGCCTGCGCTACCGATCTCGGCAAGCGCGTGGGCGCTTCGCACGTGATCGTCGGCGGCATCGGCGGCCTCGGACGCATCAGCGTGGTGCAGCTGTCTCTCGTCGGCGTGCGCGAGGCGGCCGTCACGCGCGCGCTCGAGGAGACGGTCTTCGAGCGCAATGGCCGCGACCGCGCGCTGCGCAGCATCACGCGCCGTCTGCTCGACATCCCACCCCGCCTGCCGTGGTACCGGCGCTGGTGGGTCTGGACCATCGTCGGCGTGGCCGTCACAGCCGCCGTCGTGCTGCCGCTGGCGCTGCGGCGCGATGACCCGTTCACCACGGTCGAAGTGCCCTAGTGCCCTAGCGTTGGCGCCGCGAGCGTGCGCGCCGTAACCTGGGTCTACCCCAGGATGCACAACGGTCGCCGCACGCTCGGACGCTACCAGCTCGGCCCACGCCTCGGCGTGGGCGGGATGGCCGAGGTCTATCGCGCCCAAGCGCGCGGCGCCGATGGCTTCGCGCGCGACGTGGCGCTCAAGGTGCTGCTGCCCGACTGCCGCGACGACCCCGAGCTCGTCGAGATGTTCATCGAGGAGGCGCGGCTGTGCGCCGAGCTCGACCACCCCAACATCATCTCCGTGTTCGACTTCGGCGAAGCCGATGGCGAGCGCTTCATGGCGATGGAGCTCGTCGACGGGCTCGACCTCGCGGCGCTGCTGCGCTGGTCACGCGCGCAGGGCGGCGCGCTGCCGCTCGGCGCGGCGGCGCTCGTCGGCGTCGAGCTGTGTCGCGCGCTCGGCTACGCGCACCAGCGCGGCCTCGTGCACCGAGATGTCTCGCCGCAGAACGTCTTCGTCACCCACGCCGGCGCGGTCAAGCTCGCTGACTTCGGCATTGCCCGTGGTGGCGCGCGCCGCTCGCGCACGGCGCGCGGCCAGATCCGCGGCAAGCTCGGCTACCTCGCGCCCGAGCAGGTGCGCTCGGAGCCGCTCGACGGCCGCGCCGACCTCTACGCGCTGGCGCTCGTGCTGTTCGAGCTGGTCACCGGTGCACCCTACCTCGAAGGCGAGACCGACGCGGCGCTGCTCATCGCCGCCGCCGATCCACCAGCGCGCGCGCCGTCGAGCGTGCGCGCCGAAGCGAGCGTCTTCGACGCCGTGCTCGCCGAAGCGCTGCAGCCACACCCGCTACGCCGCCCGCGCGATGCAGCGGCGCTCGGCCGCGGCCTGCAGGCGGTCGCCAAGCAGCTCGGCGGGCTGCCAGGGCCCGAGGCGCTCGCCGAGTTGGTGCGCCGCGCGCGGGTCGGCAAGGCCGAGGCGGCGGTCGCCGCGCTGACCGCGAAGGCCTGGCGGATCTGCGCGACGTGCACG
>JAGQIK010000037.1 GCA_020431405.1 Myxococcales bacterium | reverse complement strand
GTCGTCGGCTCGGCCGAGGGGCTCGCTGCGCGCACGTCTCTCGAGCGAGCCGCCCGCGTGCTCGTCGCGCTCTACGGCGAGGCGACGGCAAGCGCCGACCTCGCTGCACGCAGCGCGGCGCGCCAGCGCCTGCACAGCGCGCATCTCGAGTGCGCGGCGCGGCTCTCGCCCGAGGTAGTAGCCCCACAGCGCGTGACCGCCGCCGACCGCGGCGCCATCGCGCAGACGCTGCATCACGTGCTGCGCGGCGGCATGACGTCGGCGCTGTGGCGCGAGCTGTCGGGTCACGTCTCGGCGGCGGTCGCGCAGCTTTCGCGCTTCGCGGGACACCTCGCGCTGGTCGTCGACGCGTCGGCCTCCACCGAGGGCTACGGCGAGCGACGCTTCTGCTGCATCGCGCAGAGCATGGCCGCAGCGCTGGTGCTTTCGCGCGTGGCGCGTCAGGCGACGATCACGCGCGTGGGCGGCTCGGAGCGCGGCGGTGTGCTGTTTCCGCTGGGCGGAACCGATCTCGCTGAAGGCGTGCTCGGCGCGCTCGAGCAGCGGCCCGACGCGGTGGTCGTGCTCACCGATGGCTACGAGAACCGCGCAGCCGGCGATCTCGCCGCGCTGTGCGCGACGCTGCCGGCGGTGGGCGTGCAGACACCGGTGGTCGTGGTGACCGTGACCTTCACGCCGCACGACGACATTGGCCTGCGCCGTCCACTCGCCGCGCTGGCCCGCGCCGAGCTGGCCTCGCCCGCGCAGGAGATGCGCCTGTGGCACCAGGACGAGCTGTGGGCGCTGCTGGCCCGCACGCTGAGCGGCGTCGCGGGCGTCGGCGCGCGCGACGCGTTGGCGATGCTCTTCGAGCGTCGCCTGCAGTCGCTGCGCGCCTGCTGAGAGAGAGAGAGAGAGAGAGAGAACGAACGAACGGAAGTATGACGATGACAACTCTGACCAATACCACCACGCGCACGGGCGCGCTCGCCCCGCTGCTCGGCGCGGCGCCTGCTGCGCGGATCAACGTCGGCGTGCCCCAGCGCGTCGGCGCGCTGGCCGTGCTGCCGCTGTTCGGTCCCGACCACGGCGCGCGCGTCAGCTCGCCACGCGAAGGCATCAAGCTGATGCGCGTCGAGGGCTACGGCAACGTCGAGCTGCGCAACGATGGCGGCGGCGTCGCGATCGTGCCGCTTCATATCGGCTGGATTCAGGACCGCGCGCAGAACCACGCGCTGTGCCGCTCGGCGCTGCTCGCCGACGGCCAGACGCTGATGTTTCGTGACGCTTGCTGCGTGCAGGCCGCGCAGGGCGGCTACCTCGAGGGACGCGATCAGTGGTTCTTCGTGCTGCCCGCGGAGCTGCGCGCGCGCGCGCTCGAGCTGCGCGGCGTCGAGAGCTACAGCAAGCTGTGGAACGACATCGCGGCGCTCAACCGTGACTACGGCCTTCGTGATCGTGGCCATCTCGAGCAGCTCATCGCCGGACGGCGTGCCGTGCTGACGCAGCAGGCGAGCCGCTTCGAGGTGCTGCCGGCGCAGACCGGCGCCGTCGTGCTGTATGACGACGGCACGGCGCCGCCCTCGCTGCTCGGCGTCGAGCTGTGCCCCAGCGCGCGCTACTTCGCCGACATCTGGCCGGCGCTGGCGTGCTTCTGCTACGGCCCGCCGGCGATGGCGTCGGAGTGTGCGCGGCAGCCGGCGCAGCCTCTCGAGGCGACACGTCGGAGCGAGCTGCGCGGCGCGCTTCAGGCACGTCGCGAGCGCGCCGACGCGCGTGTGCTCGAGGCGCTGACGTCGCTGCCGGAGCAGCGCTTCGAGACGCAGGTCGAAGAGCGCCTGCTCGGTCTCGAGCTGAGCACGGTGCTCAGCGCGACGTTGTGCGGCCAGCTGGTGCGTGACACCGCGGACGCGGAGGGCACGGCGCTCTACGCGTCACTTATCGCGCGCCAGCCGCGCGCGAGCGCTTGACGCCCGCAGCGCCGCTGCTAGTAACCGAATCGTTTCGAGGCGCGGGAACTGAGCCAAGGCGCCGGCTCCAGCCAGGACTCCACGTTCAACTGGAATCGGACACTTAATCCGGTGCAGCCCGGAGCCGGTCGCGCAGGCCGCCCCATCCCCGCCTCATCCTTCTTGCCTCACTCTTCCCGGCTCGCCCTTCCAGGGCCCCCCAAAGCAATGATAGAGTTACGTCGCCAAATCCCTCGGGATTTTCTGCGACTCAACTCTATGCGCGTCTGCCCCGACTGCCGCACGCAATACGGCAACGATCAGAATGTCTGTCCGGCGGACGGCATGCCGTTGATCGAAGTCAGTCGTACGTTCGGCGCCCTGCGTGTGGGCCAAGACGGCGAGGACGGCGAGCCGGCCATCGAGGAGACCGATCCGTCCGACGACTTCGCGCCGGATGGTCTGCGCGCGATGGACACCGCCGTGCGCGCGGGCATGACCATTGGCGAGTACGTCGTCGAGCGGTTCATCGCAGAAGGCGGCATGGGCGTCATCTACGCCGGCATCCATCCGGTCATCAGCAAGCGCGTCGCCATCAAGGTCCTCAACAAACGCTTCGCCAAGGACCCCAAGGCCGTCGCGCGCTTCGTGCTCGAGGCGCGCTCGGTCAATCAGATCGGCCATCACAGCATCGTCGACATCTTCTCCATCGGCGAGCTCGACGACGGCCGCAACTACATGGTGATGGAGCTGCTCGATGGGCTCGGGCTGCATCAGATCCTGCCAGCGGTGCAGCGCTTCAGCCCCGGCGAGCTCGTGCCGCTCTACGAGCAGCTGTGCGACGCGCTGGCGGCAGCCCACGCCAAGGGCTTCATCCACCGCGATCTCAAGCCCGACAACATCCTCGTGCTGCGCCGGCCGCCGCGGCCGCTGATCAAGATCCTCGACTTCGGCATCGCCAAGCTGCGTGGGTCTGCGGCCAGCGGCGACAACACCGAGGTCGGCACGGTGCTCGGCACGCCCGAGTACATGGCGCCCGAGCAATGCCGCGGCCTCGAAGTCGACGCGCGCACCGACGTCTACGCCATGGGCGTGATGCTCTACGAGCTCGTCACGGGCCGGAAGCCGTTCTTCGACCAGTCGGCGATCCGCGTGCTGACGATGCAGATCAAGGAGCCTCCGGCTCCGCCGTCGAAGCTCGCGCCGATCAGCAAGGAGCTCGAGCGCGTGATCCTGCGCTCGATGGCCAAGGACCCGGCCAAGCGCCAGCAGTCGGCCAACGAGCTGTTCAACGAGCTGCGCGCGGTGGTCGAGCCCGAGCGCTGGACTGCCCCTGTCGAGCTCGCGCCGGTGGCGTCCACTGCCGGCCAGGACGGCGTGGCCACGCCGCCGCCTGCCGACGCGCCCGCGCGGCCCGTCACCGCGCACCCGCCGCCGCTGCGCGAGGTCTCGGTCCCCGCACCGGAAGCGATCTCGGTGGTCGGCGAGCTCGACGACGACGAGCTCAATACGACGATCGACTCGGTCAAGGCGATCGTCTCTTCGGACTCGATCGTCGAACGGCTCGCGCGTATCAAGCGCCCCATCGCCCCCAGCGACTCTGCCGTGCGCGCGCTCAAGCAGGAGCTCGCACCCGGGGTCGTACCCGTGCCCGCGCTGCATACGCCGTCGTCGGACGAGATCCGCGCGTCGCTCAAGAAGGGCGAGCCGACCGTCATCGATCCCAAAGACGTCCCACAGGATCTGGTCGCCACGGTGCCGCCCAGCGCGGAGATGGTGGCCGACGTTGGCTCGGCGCGCGACAGCTGGACCGAGCTCGAGACGGTGCCGCGCTCCGATGGCCCACCCAAGACGCAGATCGGTCTCGGTCCGCTGCAGCCCAACCGCAAGCCAACCCCCAGCGTCAAGCCAGCCGCCGCCGTAAAGCCCGCTACCGTAAAGCCAGCCAGCGCGGAAGGCGACGAGGAAGGCCCGACCAACATCACGCCGCGCAACGCCGGCGCCGTCGCGCGCCTGGCTGGAGCCAACAAGGTCGCCGAGCCACCGACGCTGCGCGAGTTCGAGCGCCCTTCTTTCGCGCCGGGCATCGAGCAGCGCTTCCAGCCCACCTTGCCCCCCGAGACGGCCGGTGCCGAGGCGCACGCCGCGCAGCCGCACGAGGACGCCGCCGACGCGGAGAGCGAAGAGACGTCGCGGCTCGAGCGGCGGTCGGTGCAAGACCTGATGGACGAGGCGGCGACGTTGCCCATCGACGCGCACGTCGCGCGCGAGGCGGTCGCCCGCGTGGAGGCCGAGCAGAACGCGCGAGCCCAGCAGGCGGCCGCCGCGCCGCCACCGCCGGGCACGCTGCCGCTGACGCCGATGGCGAACGCGCCGGCAGTCGCTGCAGCGCAGCAGCCCAGCGCACAGCTCGACATCGCGCCCGAGCCCGAGCCCGCGGTCGCCGAAGAGTCGCGGCTGGAGCTCGAGATCGGGCCGCGGATGGGATCGCGCGGCGAAGAGACGATCCCGCCCGTGTCGCTGAGGCGAACGCCGCGCTCGGCCCGCATCGACCAGCGCAAGACGTCTGTGCCGTGGGGCTGGGTGTTGCTGCTGCTGCTGTCGATCGGTGCGGGCGTCGCCGTGGTGCTGCTGGTGCGCTAGCGGCGCTAGCCAAGCTCGAGGTCGCCGCCGGAGCCGCGCGTCAGCTGCAGCGTGGCGAGCTCGCCCTGGTCGAGAAACGCCCCGCCGCACTGGTCGCAGCTGTCGATGCGTACGCCCGAGCTGTCATCGACCTCGGCCTTCATGTCGCGATCGCAGCGCGCACAATGCGCCTTGACGGTGTCCATCGCGTCGGAGATGGGCGAGAACGCGAACGTGTCGCCGGTGCCGGCCTCGGCCTTTGCGAGCGCCTCGAGCTCGCCCTTGTCGAAGAAGATGCCCTTGCACACCGGGCAGCGCTCGATCTCGACGCCCTCGAACGTCTCGGCTTGCATCGCCTCCTCGCGGCACTTGGGACAGTTCACGATCTTCTCCTTGCGTAGGTCAGCTAAACCGCGGTTCGCGCTTTTCGTTGAAGGCGCGGATGCCCTCGGCCAGATCCTCGCCATTGTAGTCGAGCGACTGCGCGTAGGCTTCGCGCTCGAGCGTCGCACTCAACGAGCGCTCCAGCGTGCCGAGCAGCGTGTGCTTGGTGCGCGCCACTGCCAGCGGCGAGGCGCTGGCGATCTGCTGCGCCATCTCGCGCGCCGCGCCGTCGAGCTGATCGGGCTCGTGCACGGCGTTGACGAGCCCGATGCGCGCCGCTTCGTCGGCGTCGATCATCTTGCCGGTGAGCAGCAGCTCGCTGGCCTTGGCC
The DNA here is from genome assembly GCA_020431405.1 of Myxococcales bacterium. Lineage (GTDB taxonomy): Bacteria > Myxococcota_A > Polyangia > JAGQIK01. Next base: position 48,402 of record JAGQIK010000037.1, on the reverse strand, counting down.
GGCCCGACGATGCGCGGCAGCAGATAGGTCGCCGCCATACCCGGATGCAGGCCGATGCGCACGAAGTTGGCGCCGAGCTTGGCGCCGCGCGCGGCGAGGCGGATGTCGCAGGCGGCGGCGAAGCAGAGGCCCGCGCCGACGGCGGCGCCGTTGATCACCGCGATGGACGGCACGCCGAGCTCGCGAATGGCGAGAAACAGCCGATAGAACCGCATCATCAGCTGTCGATTGCGCTCTGGCGCGTCGGCCGCGCGCTGCTCGATGTACTTGAAGTCGCCGCCGGCGGCGAAGGCCTTGCCCGCGCCGCGCACCAGCAGCACCCGCGTCTCGCGTCGCTCGCCAAGCTTGTCCACGGCGTCGGCGATCTCGCGTCCCATGCGCTCGCTCATGGCGTTGCGCACTTCGGGTCGCGAGAGCACGAGCTCGCTGATCGGTCCGTCGTGGCTCAGTGCGATCTGCTCGTAGTTCATCGGATCAGTCTCGCTCGGCTGCCTGGGTGAAGATGCTGCGCGCCATCAAGCTCGTCTCGACCGTCGCGCGCTGGCGATAGATCGCGGCGCGGCGGTTGCGCAGCGACGCGTCGGCGCGGCCGGCCAGCTCGGCGAGGTGACAGGCCAGCGGCAGCGCCCCCTCTTCGGCACGCGCCTCGGCGCGCGCCATCAGCGCCTCGGCGCCGCCCGCCGCCTCGGCGAGCTCGCGCGCCACCTCGTCGTCGCGCGCCGGCTTGAGCCGCGCCGGGTTGCCGTCGTACCAGCCGCCGTAGAGGCGCCACAGGTTGCGCACGATGAACTCGGGCTCGTCGTAGATCGGTCCGAGGTAGGCCTTGCCGAGCAGGTCGGCGGGCGCGACGACCTCGGCGAGCACGCGATCGAGCGTCGCGCCCTGGTTCATCAGCGCCAGCGTCTGCTCGACGATGCTCTCGAGCAGCGCGGCGCCGTCGGCGAGCACGTGCGCGCAGCGCTCCGCGCCCCAGATCGGCATGCCGTGGCCGGGCAGGATCAGCTCCGGCGCGAGCGCGTGCATGGCGCGCAGTGTCTGCGCCCACTCGCGCGGGTAGCGCTGCGCCTTCTGCGGGTTGCCGCAGTTGGGCGTGGCCCAGATGACGAAGTCGCCGCTGGCGAGCGCGCGCTGCGCCGGCAGCCAGACCCAGGTGGCGTCGTCCGTTTCGCCGCGCGCGTGACGAAGCTCGACGCGCGCGCCTCCGATCTCGAGCACGAGCTCGTCGCGATAGACGCGATCGGGGTAGCGAAACTCGGTGGGAAACAGCGGCGTGTCGAGGCCGAACTGGCGCGCGTTGATCACGCCGTTGTAGCCGGCGGTCAGCTTGTAGCGGTCGAGGCGCGCCGGCAGGTTCTCGTGCGCTACCACGCGAAAGCCTGCGTGGCCGCGGCGCTTGGCGTCCTGCTCGAAGAGGCCGAGCCCCATCACGTGATCGACGTGGCCGTGGGTCAGGATCACGGTGTGGATCGGCGCGTCGGACCAGCCGCGCAGCGCGTCGAGCAGCGTGACCATGTGAAACGGCGATCCCGTGTCGACCACCACCAGCCCTTCGGCCGTGCGCAGCGCCACGCTGTTGCCGAAGCTGTGGATGAAGGCCAGATCCTCGGCGACCTCCTCGAGGCCGAGGCCGCCCACGCGCGGGTGGATCTCTTCGTGGTTGACCTCGCCGCGCCAGGCGCGCTCGGACATCTCGCGGATCGTCTTCGCCATGGGCCCGACAGTAGCGACGGCCGGCTGGCGATCGCAACCCACCGTGGGCGACGGGGGCCCCGGCCCTGCACACGGCGATGGGCAAGGCACCGCGAGCGCGCACGCAAGTCCGCGACATCACGAGCGAGGATCGCTGGCACAGCCGCTGCTTAGAGCAGAGCCGATGGCTCGACTGCAACGACACCTCTCCCGCGCCGCGGCGTCCGCACCCGTACCCGCGCTCGCGGTCGCGCTCGCGCTCGCGCTCGCGGGCGGCTGCGGTCTGAACCTGCCGCCGCAGCTGAGCCCGGTCGACAACCACGTCGCCTACGTCGGCACGCCGCTCGAGATCGAGCTCGACAGCTACGACCCCGAAGGCGACCGGCTGACCTACGGCTTCGAGACGCAGGAGGCGGCGCGCTTCGCCAGCGCGCGCGTGGTGGCGGGCGCGGGCAACGGCGCCGCGTTCGTTTGGACGCCGCAGCCCGGCGACGAGGGCGAGCACCAGGTCGCCTTCGTCGTCAGCGACGGCGCCCACGTCAACCGACGCGTGGTGACCATCAGCGTCTTCGCCGATCCGATGGCTGTCTCGCGGCCGCGCTTCCGGCAGCCGCTCGGCGACAGCGTCGCGATCGACCTCGCCGAGGGGCCCTGCGTCGACATCGAGATCGCCGTCGACGACGACGACAGCCCCGACGTCTCGCTGACCCAGTCGCCAGCGATCGTCGGCTCGACCCTGACGCAGCTCGCCACGCAGCCGTCGCTGCCTTCCGCCGACAGCAGCCGCGCGACGGCCTCCGCCGCCGTCGCCGCGCGCTTTCACTGGTGCCCTTCGGCGACCCAGAAGAAGCAGCCGCTGCACGTGCTGCGCCTCGTCGCCGACGACCGCGAGCACGAGCCGGTGGTCAAGGAGCTGCAGCTGCTGATCACGACGGCGACGCCGAGCACGCCGCCGAGCGGCCCCACCGGCGGCCTCAATAAGAGCGCCAGCGGGCTTCTGATCGCGCCGTTCCTGCTCGACTTCGAAAAGGACAACGGCGGCCTGTCGGGCGATCGCGACTGGGAGTGGGGGCGGCCGAGCTTCACCAACACCGACGGTTGCTCCGCGGGGGCGACCGCGCCGCCGGCTGCGCACTCGGGCGAGCGCGTGTGGGGCACCGTGCTCGACGGCTGCTACTCGCCGCTCGGCAACAACAAGGGCACGAGCAGCAGCAGCACCTGCGAAAACGGCGACACCACCGACGACAGCGTGCTCGCGCTGTCGTTCGAGATCCCCGCCGGCAAGACGAGCGCGTACCTGACCTTCTACGAGTGGCGCGACGTGTTCACGCCGTTCGACTTCGCCGAGGTTCGCGCCGGCAGCAGCAAGCTGCTGCGCCAGTTCTGCGACACCAGCTACGAAAAGCCCACCGGCTGGGTCAAGCGCTTCGTCAGCCTGACGGCTTACATTGGAAAGCGCGTCGACCTGAGCTTTCACCTCGTGGCCAGCACTGTCGCCAACTACGCCGGCTGGTACATCGACGACCTCGAGGTCAAGGTCTACTAGCTCGAGGTCAACGTAGCCGCGCCTAGCTGAGCTTCTTCATCAGCCAGCCGTGCGCGCGCGCGAGCACCGGCGTGCTCGAGGCGAAGCTCGACAGCAGGTCCCAGTAGTCGCGGTGGTCGCAGACCAGGCCGTCGCGCAGCACGAGGCGGCTCGCGCCGACGATGGTCAGCCGCGGACCGCGCTTGGGCTTGTAGACCATGCGCCAGCTGGCGAAGAGCAGGGTCGGGCTCTCGAGCACGTCGTCGAAGTCGATGCGGTACTCGCTGGCCGCGTGCAGCGCGCGGCGGTTCATCTCGAGGAACGCCTCGCGGCCGACGATGCGCTGCATGGGATCTTGAAAGACCACGTCGGGGTGGTAGCAGTCGCGCGCGCGCGCGAGCCCGCTGTCGTCGCCCACGCGCAGCGACGCGATGTGGTCGACCAGCGCGCGCGCGGCCGACGGCGCGTCGGCCGAAGTCACCGCGCCTGCAGTCTCCCAGGCCTCGTAGCCGCCGCGCAGGCTGACCACGTCTTTGAAGCCCTGCTGCATCAGGTAGGCGCTGCCGCTGATGCTCGAGATGCCGTGATAGCAGTACACGATGATCGGCTTGCGCTTGTCCTGCTCGGCGATGAACGTCTCGGCGCTCGTCGCGTCGAGCCGGATGGCGCCGGGGATGTGCGAGATGCTGTAGGAGTGCTCGTCGCGGATGTCGACGAACAGCGCGTCGCCGGCGCCGTGGCGCTGGCGTGCGGCCGGAACGTCGATCTCGGGTACTCGTGACACGATCTTCCTCCACGGTGCGCGAAAACCCGCGGGCAGCCTAGCAGGTTCGCGCGGCCTGGCACCTGCGCCCTTCTCGTGTGCATAATTTCTCCTTTCGACACGACCATGGCCGACAACTCCAGCGACCTGATCCCCACCGCCGACGCCGAGAGCTTGCCGGCCCCCAGCGCCGCCACCCCCGACGCGGGCGCGAAGGTGGCCTCGGCGAAGCCCGGCAGCGGTGTGCTCGCGCGTGTGCGTCGTGCCGTGGCGTGGCTGCTCGAGCGGCTGGCCAACGAGCCTATCGCCCTCGGCACCTTCGCCGCGCTCATGACGCTCGGCGCCAGCTACTGGGTGCGGCTGATCTACGCCATCCACGCCTCGCCCACGCCGCTGTTCGGCCTGCGGCCTGGCGGGGCGCTGGCCATGCGGCTGCTCGCCAACATCACGCAGGACCTCGCCCTCGCCGTGTGCATGACCGCGCTGGTCTACGCCTGCGCCCGTGGCGTGCGGCGGCTGCCCAAGCGCGTGCTGCGCATCGCCGTCGGCGCCGTGCTGGTTGTGGCGCTCAACCTCGTGCTGGCGTCGTCGGCGATGATCACCCTCGGGCACTACGGCGTGCTCTTCAGCATGAACAGCGGGCTGACCTACGAGGTGCTGGTCGAGACGCTGCAGCCCGGCATGGGCAACACGTTCTCGTTGATCGGCTTTTCCGACTGGGTCTTCCTGCTCGCGCCGGCGATCTTTCTATGGCTGTTCTGGCTGCTGCCGCGCAGCACCGCGCGCGTGCGCGGCATCGCCATGATGAGCGTGGCCACGCTGGTGCTGCTGTTTTCGTTCGGCTTCGCCGCCTACGGCGATCCGCTCGGCCCCGAGATCAGCCGCGCGCCGTTCTATTTCGTCGTGCGCGACGTGCTGCGCGACCGCACGCCGGTGTTTTTGCCCGCGGTCAAGGTCAAGCCGCCCAAGCTGGCCAGCACGCGCACGGTCATCGGCCCGCGCAGCGGCCCCGCCGACCACGACGCGCAGGCGCGCTCGGTGGCCTTCATCCACCCGCTCTACACGCGCAACGTCACGGTCAGCAAACCCAAGCTGCCCAAGACCAAGGTGCCGTGGAACGTCGTCTTCGTCGTGATGGAGAGCACCGGCACGCGCTACATGTTCACGCGCCCGCTGCACTGGAAGGAGCGCGTCAAGGGCAAGGCCGTGGTCGGCGATCCGCGTGGCCGGCCGATCCCGATGCCGTTCGTCAAGAGCATCGTTGACCGCGCGCTGTTTCTCGACAACCACTACTCGCCCTCCAACTCGAGCGCGCGCTCGATCTTCTCGATCTTCTCGGGGCTCTACCCGATGCCCGAGATCAAGATGTTCTCGACCAAGCGCATCTGGCTGCCGTCGCTGTTTTCGCTGCTGCCCGAAAAGTACGAGCGTTTCCTCGTCACGCCGGGGCCGCTGGGCTGGTTCTTCCCGCGCTTCTGGCTCAAGCACGCCGGCCTCAAAGAGGCGCATGGCTACGGCGAGCTGCCCAACAACGTCCCGCGCTACCGTGGCGAGAGCAAGGCGCCGAGCCGCGACGAGCTGGCGACCGTCAACTTCTTCCTCAAGCGCCTCTCGCGCGCCAAGGAGCCCTTCGCCGCGGTCTACTACAGCTTCGTGCCGCACTGGCCATACCCCGACTACGGCGAGGAGTACCGCCTGGTGCCGCCGCTGCGCGGGCTCAACCGATACGTCAACAACCTGCGCTTCCTCGACCGACAGATCGAGCGCATCTTCTCCGAGCTCGACAACCAGGGGCGCCTTGGCCGCACTATCGTCGTGCTCGTCGGCGACCACGGCGAGGCTTTCGGCCAGCACTTCCGCAACCGCACGCACTCGCGCGCGAGCTACAACGAGAACTTCCAGACACCGGCGATCTTCTTTCAGCCCAAGCTGTTCAAGCCTCGCCGCGTCAAGCGCCGCACGCAGCACCCCGACATCCTGCCCACGCTGCTCGACGCCATGGGCCTCGACTACAACCCACAGCTGTTTCAGGGCGAGTCGATCTTCCAGGACAAGCTGCGCCGTCGCTACACGATCCTGTTCGGCAACGAGAACACGCTCTCGACGATCAGCCACCCGGGCGTGAAGCTGCAGCTGTCGTTCAAGTTCCGGCGCTGCTGGGTCTTCGATCTGGCGAACGACCCCTGGGAGACCAAGAAGCTCTCCTGCCGGCGCGAGCAGTACACCCGGCAGAAGCAGGCGACCATCCAGTACCACGCCTACCAGCGCCAGCTGCTGCGCCTCTACAGCGCCAGCCATCGCATGAACCAGTCCTTCTTCGGACAGTCGCACGAGTAGCTCGGAACGAGCGCGCTCGTACAGAACGCGCTTGATTCAGGACTAGCATTGACACGTGCGAGCGCGGCGATCACACGCCGCGCCATGCGAAACGCAATCAACCATAATCCGCGCGAGCTCAGGCGCGTCGGCGCCTTCGGGTTCAACTGAACCTGCTGCGTCAGCTAAGCCGACTTGACGAGCTCGAGCAGATCCTGCAGCGACTCGATGCGCGCGTCGCCATCGGTGCGCAGGCCGAGCATCGCGACGCCGGCCGCGCGTGTGGCGCCGCGGTCCGACGCCGAGTCGCCGACGTAGACGACCTCGCTGGCCGACAGCCCCAGCCGCTCGAGGCACAGCAGCACCAGATCGGGCGCCGGCTTGCTCGCCGCCTCGCCGGCAGCGCACAGCGCCTGCACCCGCGGTGCGATATCGGTGGCCGCGAGCACGCGCCGCGCCAGCGCTAGCGGTGTGTTGGTCACCACCGCCCGCGCCAGCCCGCGCTCGGCGAGCGCGTCGAGCACGGTGTGGGCTAGAGGGTCGAGCGCGATGGCGTCGAGCTCGTCGCACATCAGCTCGTCGAAGAGGGCGTCGACCTGCTCGACGCTGTGACGCGCGAAGAAGTCGTCGCGATCGCGCTCCACGCTCTGGCCGAAGGTCGCGATGAACGCCTGCCAGCTGATCGGCGGCGCGTAGCCGAGCCGCTCGCGGCCACGGTTGATCACGCGATGCCACGCGCGGCTCGAATCGATCAGCACGCCGTCGAGATCGAAGAGCACGCCGCGCAACACATCTGATGCGGGGATCGTCACGCGAGATTGATCGCACAGGCTTACGGGGGTTGTCGCCCCCGTTGTTTGTTGCAGTCCCACCACGCTTTCGGTCAGTTGCGAGAACGCTACGCGGGATTTCAACGGCTTGACCCCTGAGATCAGCGGCACTGCTTTTGCTCTGTATATCTGCGCGGCCGCCGGACCCGCAGGAGAGCATCTCAATGGAGCGCAATCGCACGGGGTGGCGGCCCGCATCTTTGGCTACGGGCCTCTCAGGCGCGGTCTTGCTGACCGCCCTCGTCATCAGCTGCACCGGCAACGTAGCCAACCTCGGCAACGGACTGACGCCGACGGCGCCCGGCGGCGAGTACGCGCCGTGCACCGATCAGGCGAGCTGCTGTCCGGCAGAGAAGCTCAAGTGCTCGGGTGATCCCGACAAGGGCGTCATCTGCACCTGCCCCGGCCTGTGGGACTGCTCCAAGAACGCGCAGAAGTGCGAGAGCGAGCAGCCGCTGCCCGGCGGCAAGGGCTGGGACTGCACGTGGAAGTCGAGCGGCTACGTCTGCAGCAAGCCCGGCACGCCCGGCGACAAGCCCGACGGCGGCGGCGACTTCGACTGTCGCTACAGCCAGGCCGAGATGCTGTGGCACTGCACGAGCAAGTACCCGCCCAATCCGAGCAACAAGCCCGGCGGCGGCGCGCACTGGAAGTGCGTCGTCGAAAAGGAGAACGCCAAGATCGTCTGCACGCCGACGACGCCGCCCGGCACCACGCCGCCCGGCACCACGCCGCCTGGCACCACGCCGCCCGGCACCACGCCGCCCGGCACCAACCCGCCCGGCACCACGCCGCCCGGTACCACGCCGCCCGGCGGTCCCGGCGGCGGCTGGAACTGCGTGGAAAAGGACGGCACGACCACCTGCGAGAAGCCCGGCGGTCTGCCGCCCGGTGGCGGCGGCGACTGGAAGTGTCATCAGAAGACGTTCCTGCTAGTGCTCAAGAAGTGGGTCTGCACCGGCGAGACGCCTCCCGGATCGCCTCCTCCCGGCGGCGCTGGCTGGAACTGCGTCAAGACCGGCAGCGACAACGGCAAGGATCAGTACCGCTGCGAGAAGCCCGACACCCCCGAAGAGGACTTCCCGCCCGGCGGTGGCTTCTGGTCGTGCGCCAAGGGCACCGAGTTCAACGGCACCAAGTGCGTCAAGGTGCCGCTGCCGCCCACGCCGCCGAGCCTCACGCCGAAGCCTGGCGAGACCTGCGTGCCCGGTAAGAAGCGCTGGTGCGACGGCCTGCAGTTCTGTGGTTGGGGTCAGGTGACGTGTCTGCCCAGCGGCGCGTGGCCGACCAAGTTCATCAACGGCAAGCTGCACATCGACTGTCAGGAGCTGCCCGACGGACGGCGACCCAACACGCAGTGCGCCTGCTACCACTTCTTCTTCAACCCCGACTGCTGCGAGACGCCCGACTGCTTCGTGCCCGAAGGCAAGAGCGGCCAGGTCTGCGCGCCGAGCAAGGGCAACGTCTGCGACTACTGCAACCCGCAGAAGTCGGAGTGCATGGGCCCGGGCGCGCGCTGCATCATCAACTACAAGAGCGGCGAGACCTACTGCGGTCAGGCCTGCTCGGCCTCGCAGCCCTGCCCGGCGGGCACGGCCTGTATGCCGTACCAGACCAAGAGCGGCACCAGCTTCCAGTGTCAGCCCAACGACGGCAGCTGCTACTACTAGCCAGCGGCGCCTAGTGTGCGCGGACATGGCGCGATACGCTGCGCGCCATGTCCAATTCCATCCCTGACACCATGAAGGCCATCGTCGTCGGCGATGACGACGCCAAGACCCTCGCCTGGCAGGAGGGCCAGCCCACGCCCGCGCCCGGCGCCGCGCAGGTGCTCGTTCGCGCCGGCGCGACGGCGATCAACCGCGCGGACCTGCTGCAGCGTATCGGCGCCTATCCGGTGCCTGCGGGTGCCTCGCAGATCCTCGGGCTCGAGGTCGCCGGCCGCGTGGTGGCGGTGGGCGAGGGCGTGACGTCGTGGGCCCCCGGTGATCGCGTCGCCGCGCTGGTGGAGGGCGGCGGCTACGGCGAATACGTCGTCTGCAACGCCGACGTGATGCTGCGCGTGCCCGACGAGATGCCCTACAGCGACGCCGCTGCGCTGCCCGAGGCGCTCTACACGGCCTACCTCAACCTCTTCATGGAAGCGGCCCTGCAGCCCGGAGAGCGCGCGCTGGTGCACGCTGGCGCGTCGGGGGTGGGCACCGCGGCGATCCAGATCTGCCGCGCGCTGGGCTGTCCGGTGTACGCCACGGCCAGCGGCTCCAAGCTCGAGCGCTTGCGCGAGCTCGGCGCCGAGCTCGCCATCGATCGCCGCGAGGAGGACTTCGTCGAGCGCGTGCGCGCCGCGAGCGAGGGGCGCGGCGTCGACGCGATCCTCTGCTGCGTGGGCGCCGACTACTTCGCGCGCAACCTGCAGGCGCTGGCGCGCGGCGGGCGGCTGGTGATCATCGGCCTGCTCGGCGGCGCCAAGAGCGAGATCCCGATCCAGCGCCTGCTGATCAACTGTCAGCGGGTGATCGGCTCGGTGCTGCGCAGCCGCTCGGTCGCGGAGAAGGCCGAGATCACGCGCCAGCTCGCCGAGCGCGTCTGGCCGCACGTCATCGCCGGCACCGTCCGTCCGGTGATCGACCGCGTGCTGCCCATCGCCGACGCCAACGAGGCGCACGCCGCGATGCGCCGCAACGAAAACGTCGGCAAGATCGTGCTCGAGATCAACGCCGAGGCGTGAGGTCGCCGCGGACGACCGCTCCGCGGCCAGCGAATCAGCTCTTGGACGACGAGGGCGGCTGCAGCGGCAGCTTCTGCAGCGGCTTTTTGGGCATGCGATAGGTCGAGAAGAACGAGTACTCGTCGCAGTTGTGGCGCGCGTAGAAGTCGGCCACGTCGTACCAGTGCCCGTCGGACTCGGTGAGGGCGCGGTCGATGGCGTCCCAGGGCAGGATTCGGCAGGCCTTGAGCTTGCCCGGGTCGTGGCCCTCCGAGGTCCGCGGGTCGAGGCGCAGCGCGCGCGGCTCGAGGCGCGAGACGTAGTGATAACCCAGCCGGCCGACGCTCAGCACCTCCACCGAGATCACCTTGAACTTGTCGTGCGAGCGCTGAAGGCACTCGGTGCGCTCGACGCTGCCGTGAGGGTCGAGGGCGATGGCGTTGTGCGGCAGCACGGCCTTGGTGCTGCAGGGGCCGCCCTTGCGCGTGGGGGACTTGCGTCCCTTGCTGCTGATCGTGGTGCGTACGCGGTAGGCGATGGGCTCGTCGGTGCGGTTTTCGATGCGCAGCACCACGTGCTGCGCGCGGAAACGCCGCCCCTCGCCGCCGACCCACAGCTTCTTGCGCTTGAGCGTGAGCTTGATCGTCGGTGTCTCGAAGCTCTTGCCCAGCGCCAGCGGTGTCTCTTCGGAGAGCTCTTTGGTGTAGCTGCGCACGACGCGAAGCTCGTTGAGCTTGAAGCTCTTGATCTTGACCTTCTTGACGTCGTCTTCGACGAGCGAGCGAAAGAACGTCGGCAGGTAGCGGTAGCTGGCGGCTTGTTTCCTGGTTGGCTTGGGCGGCGGGCCGGGTGGCGGCAACTCGCCGGGAGAGAAGGCGAAGATGGTGACGCTGATCATCAGCACCAGCGACAGCAGCGCGAGGCCCACGGCGAGCATCAGCGCTGAAACGGCCTGAGCGCGCCCCTTTGGCGACACCGCGGGCTGGACGGAGCTCACCGGCACCCGCCGCTGATCGCTGCACCACCCGACTCGCAGAGACGGTTAGCAAGCCTATCTGACATCAACCTACGGTATCTCCGAGCTGCTAGGCCGCGCAAGCGCGTTGACGCTGGCGCCGCTGAGCTGATACTTCGAATAGAGTCCCATGCACCGACAGCTCCGCGTCGTTTGCTTCGCCGCGTGCATTGCCGTATCCGCCTCGGCGACCGCACGACTTCCGGCGAGCCGTCTTCAGCGCATCATCGGCGCGTTGAAGTCGAGCAACCTCAAGTTGCGCCTGCAGGCTGTGTTCGTGCTCGGCCGCTTGCGCGACGATCGTTCGATCCCGGCGTTGGTGCAGGCCCTCGACGACAAGAGCGAGACGGTGCGCTCGCTGGCCGCCTACGCCCTGGGCCAGATCGGCGACGCGCGAGCCAACGGCGCGCTGCGCCGCAGCATGCACGACCGCAGCGCACAGGTGAGACGACACGCGCGTGCGGCGCTCAAGCACATCCGCGAGGCGCGCGCGGCGCCGGCCAAACGGCTTCGCTCGGCGCGCTACTTGCTCAAGCTCGGCAAGATGTCGGTGCGTCAGCGCATGGGCTCGCGCAGCCTCGCGCAACGCATGCGCGACGTGTGGCAGCAGGAGATCAACAGCAGCTCGAGCGCCGCCGTGATGGGGCAGGGGCGCCCGCGCCGCCACCAGAAGATCTACGGTTTGACGTCCGCGCTCACGCAGCTGTCGCAGCACCGGCGTGGCGGCACGATCTCCACGACGTGCCGCGTCAGCATGGTGCTGTCGGGCAAGGCCGGCAACATCGTGATGATGGGCAGCGGCGGCGCCACGGTGGAGGCTTCCTCGCGCTCGCGCGGCGGCGAGTCGAGCCTCAAAGATCACGCCTTGCGCGCGGCGATCCAGAGCGCCAAGCGCAACCTGATGCGCTACCTTCGCTCGCACTAGCGCTCTGACCACCAGCCCTACGACACGTGAACCTCAGCGAGCAACTCCAGGCGATCCTCGCCGAATCCGGCGCGGACGCGCAGGCGAGCCCGGTGGCCTTCGTCGGCGACGCCAAGCTGGCACGGCAGGTCGCGAGCGCGGCGCGCTCGGCGCTGCTGATCAGCGAGCGCTTCGGACGCCGTCGCAAGCAGCCGCCCGTCTTCGGCCGCGTGGCGGCGCTGGCGGCAGCGTTGCCGCTGGCGCCCGCCTCGCTCTCGGCGCTGATCTCGCTGCGCGTCGCTTGCCGCGCCGAGCAGCCCGAGGCGCTGGTGGGATCGTGGTGCCGGCTGCTGCACGTCGGAGCGCGGCTGATCCTCGTCGAGCCGAGCGCGGGCGGGGGCGTGCTCGCCGCCATGCGGCGCATGGGCAGCGAGGCGATGGACCGCGAGGACGTGGCGGCGCTGCTGCTCGAGTCCGGGCTGGCGCCCGTCTCGCAATGTCAGGTCGGCAGCTTGTCGGTGACGTGGGGTGTGGTTACAGAAGCCACAGCCATGCGGCAGGGACAATCAGCGCGAGGCTGACCGCCGCGCCGAGGGCGAAGGCGCGCCCGTTGAAGCCCACCTTCGCGGCGGCCGCGCTGGCGGCCTGCTCCTCGCGGACCGGCGCCACGGGGATACGCTGCGTTTGATCGACGTGCAGCGTGGGCACGCGGGCCGTGTCGCGACGTGCACGCGACGCGCTGCCAACCGTGCTGTCGACGCTGCAATGCGGACAGCCACGACACTTGCTGTGGCCGCGTTTGGCGTCGTCGGCGAGTCGCGGATCGATGGGGTACGAGCGGATGCAGGTGGGACAGACGGAGAAGGTAGCGGGCGCGTATCTCATCTACTCCCTCCAGCAAACACTCTCCGACGGCTACGAAGCAGCCACCACCACCAAGGGCAGCTCGCTGGTCTCGCGTCGACGAAGGGGTGTGCTCGGTCTTACGGGCGCGGCGACGCGTTCTTCTCGCCAACGCTCGCGCCTGGTTTTCAGTGGGATCACCGTGGGGCGCTTGTTGCGCCGCGGTGCCGGCGCGACCAGCTGCCCTACATCGGGAACGAGTCGGATGCCCATCGTCACGCCGCCAGCGCCTGCGGCTGCCCTTCGGCCAGCGCGATGAGCCGCTTACGGATCTTGTTCTTCTTGGAGTACACGGTCTTGACCGAGATCCCCATGTGCTTGGCGACCTCGACGGGCGCCATGCCGCGGCCGTAGTAGAGCTCCATGAACTTGCGATCGCGGGCGGAGAAGCGTTCGGCGAGACCGTTGAGGCGGTCGTAGCGCTCTTTGCGCAGCAGCTGATCGAGCGGGCCAGGGGCCGCGTCGGTGCGCTCCGGCGCGCCCTCGATGCGGTCGAGGATCGGCTGGCGCGCGATGCCGCGCAGGTGATCGTAGGCGGTGTTGATCGAGATCAGCCCGATCCAGCTGCCGAGCTTGCTGCCGCGCTCGGGGTCGTACACGCGCAGCTTCTTCATGTCGTTGCGCAGCAGGTTGAAGCAGACCTCGCTGAAGATCTCGTCGACATCTTCGCTGGAGAGGACCGCTTCGTACTTTGAAAGGGCTTTGGTGATGCAGCGGTAGATGAGACCGCGGAACCGGCGCAGCAGCTCGCGCCAGGCGCCCTCGGACTGCGCGAGGACGGCGTCACGAAGCTCGAGGTCGGAAAGGTCGGCGAAGTTGATCAGCTCTTTGCTACTCGCTCGCTTCATGGGCATCCCCTTCTTCGACTACGGCTCGCGTCTTTGGTTCCCTCTCGGCGACGACTCCTTGGAGTCCTCGCCACGAGGCAGACGGACTGTTTGGACGCGCAAGTACCAACGCAACCCGAATGCCAAGGGTCTATGGCGCGATCGCTTTTTCTAACGCGCCTGTTCTTCGGGAGTTACAGTCGCGACGGCAGATCGGTCGCGCCAATGTGGCGAAATCGACCACCGGCGATTGGCACCGATGACACAACGGCTGCTTAGTCGCTGCTTCGGTTGCCTGGTTTCGCGTCGCCATGGAGATCACTTTGGGCGACGCGGCGAGCGACCTGACGAAGCTGGGCGGGCGAGGCGACGGAGAGTTTGTGGCGATGTCGTGGCAGGGGGCGGGGCGTGTGACGGGGCGCACAGGCGGCTGTACGTGCCATCAGGCGACGGATCTCAAGCCTTCTTGACGGCGGCCTTCCAGCGCTCGAGCAGCTGCGCGCGCGCGGCGTCGTCCATCGCTGGCGAGAACGTGCGCTCGGCCTTCCAGGTGGCGCTGATCGCGCTGCGATCAGGCCACACGCCGGTGGCGAGGCCGGCGAGAAACGCCGAGCCGAGGGCCGTCGTCTCGATCACCTCGGGGCGTACGAGCTGCATCTGCAGCAGATCGGACTGCAGCTGCATCAGCAGATCGTTGGCCGCGGCGCCGCCATCCACACGAAAGCTGCTCAGCGCGTGGTCGGCGTCACTCGCCATCGCGTCGGCGAGCTCGACGATCTGCAGGGCGATGCCCTCGAGGGTCGCGCGTGCGAGATGTGCGCGTGTGGTGCCACGTGTAATACCGCTGATGAGGCCACGCGCGTCATCGCGCCAATGTGGCGCGCCGAGCCCGACCAGCGCCGGCACGAAGACGACGCCGCCGCTGTCGGGCACCTGCGCCGCCAGCTCGCCGATCTCGGGCGCCGACCCGATGATCTGCAGCCCGTCGCGCAGCCACTGGACGGCGGCGCCAGCGATGAAGGCGCTGCCCTCGAGCGCGTAGCTGACCTCGTCGCCGACGCGCCAGGCCACGGTGGTCAGCACGCCGCTCTTGGAGGCCACCGGGCGGTCGCCGGTGTTGACCAGCAAAAAGGCGCCGGTGCCGTAGGTGCACTTGGCATCGCCCGGCGCGAAGCAGGCCTGGCCGAAGAGCGCGGCCTGCTGGTCGCCGGCGGCGCCTGCGATGGGGATGCCGTCGGGCAGGCCGGCGACGCCGCGCGTCTCGGCGTAAACCTCCGACGAGCTGCGCACGCCGGGCAGGATCTCGCGCGGCACGCCGATGTGGCCGCACAGCTCGTCGCTCCAGTCGAGCGTGTGTAGGTCGAAGAGCAGGGTGCGCGAGGCGTTGCTGACGTCTGTCACGTGCGCCGCGCCGCCGCTGAGCCGCCAGATCAGATAGCTATCGACGGTGCCGAAGCACAGCTCGCCGCGCGCCGCGCGCGCGCGCGCGCCGTCGACATGGTCGAGCAGCCAGGCCAGCTTGGTGCCCGAGAAGTACGGGTCCAGCACCAGGCCGGCCTTCAGGCGAAATGTCTCTTCGAGGCCGCGCTCGCGCAGCGCGCGACAGGCATCGGCCGTGCGGCGATCCTGCCAGACGATGGCGTTGTGGACGGGGCGCCCGCCGTCGCGCTCCCACAGCAGCGTGGTCTCGCGCTGGTTGGTGATGCCGATGCCGGCGATGCTGTCGGGCGCCACGCCGGCGCTCGAGAGCGCCTGGGCGAGGCTCTTTTCCACCGAGCGCCAGATCTCGTGCGGGTCGTGCTCGACCCAGCCTTGCTCGGGGTAGATCTGCGGGAACTCGTTGTTGACCTTGGCCACCACGCGCATCGCCTCGTCGACGATCATCACGGTGGTGCCGGTGGTGCCCTGGTCGATGGACAGGACGTGCTTGGTCATGGGGGTGCCTTTCGCGCGCGCGTTGGGCCTGGACAGGCCTGTTGCGCGCTAGCCGGATAGACGCGCCGCGCGTCGCTCGAGCAACACCTCGACGGGCTGAGCTGTCAGCACGTTGGCGACCTCGAGCCAGCCGCGGCGCGCGGTGTAGATGCCGTACTCGGTGCGCGCGAGCTCGGCGGCGCTGCGCGCGTCGCTGCAGAGCGCCACCATCACGTCGTGCTCGCGTGCCTGGCGACAGTGCGCTGCGTCGAGGTCGAGGCGGCGCGGGTCGCTGTCGAGCTCGATGAACACGCCGGTCTCTTTGGCCAGCGCGATGAGCTTGTCGTGGTCGATGGGCGCGCCAGGGCGCCCGCCGAGGATGCGGTTGGCGGGGTGTCCGATGCAGTCGACGAGCCCGCTCTTCATCGCGCGCTCGAGCCGAGCCAGCATCTTCTCGCCGCTCTGGTCGAAGCCGTCGTGGGCGCAGGCGATGACCCACTCGGCCTCGCGCAGTGTCGCCTCGTCGAGCGACAGCTCGCCGTCGGGGCCGATGACGACCTCGACGCCGGCGAGCAGGCGGATCTCGTCGCACTTCTCCTGCAGCATGGCGATCGCCGTACGTTGTTCGGCGAGCTTTTCGGGGCTGCTGATGCGATCGGTGATGGCGAGGTAGGTGCGGCCGAGCTCGATCGCGGCGTCGACCATCGCCTCGAGGCTGTCTTGGCCCTCGGCGGCGTCGGTGTGCACGTGCAGATCGCCGCGCAGGTCGGCGTCGGTGATCAGCTCGGGCAGCGTGCCCTTCTCGGCGGCTTCGATCTCGCCGCGGTTTTCGCGCAGCTCGGGCGGGATGTACGGCAGCTTGACCGCGGCGAAGACCTCTTCTTCGCTGGCGCCGCCGATCAACACGGGCTCCTGGCCTTCTTCGGTGGGCTCGCGGTAGACACCGTACTCGTTGATGCGCAGCCCGGCGCGCTTGCCGCGATCGCGGATGGCGATGTTGTGCATCTGCGAGCCGGTGAAGTAGTGCAGGGCGGCGCCATAGCTCTCCGGCTCGAGCACGCGCAGGTCGACCTGCAGCCCCGACTCGAGGCGCACGCTGCACTTGGTGTCGCCGCGCAGCAGCACCTCGGCGACCAGCGGCTGCGCGACGAAGGCGTCCATCACCGGCGCCACCTCGCGCGAGGCGACGAGCACGTCGAGATCGCCGATGGTCTCGCGGCGCCGGCGCGAGCTGCCCGCGAGGTCGCAGCGCTCGACGCAGCCGAGCGCGCCGAGGGCGTCGAGGAAACGCTTGCCAGCCGGGATGGCCTCGCCGAGCGGCATGCGCCCGGAGCGCTTGCGCCACGACTCGATCGACTTGAGGATGCGGTCCTGCGTCTTTTCGCCCATGCGCGGCAGCTCGGCGAGGTGCCCCGCCTTGCACGCCGCCTCGAGCTCGTCGACGCTCGAGACCCCGAGGCGCTCGTAGACGAGCTTGACGGTCTTGGGCCCCATGCCCGAGATCTGCAGCATGTCGAGCAGGCCCGCGGGCATCTTCTCGCGCAGCTCGCGGTGGTCGTCGCAGGTGCCGGTCTCGATGATCTGCCCGACGCGGCGCACGGTGCCCTTGCCCACGCCGGGGATGTCGCTCAGCGCGCCGGACTCGTAGAGCGAGGTCACCGACTCGTGCAGGTCCTCGAGCACCTGCGCGACGCGACGAAACGAGCGGATGCGAAACGCGTTGCCGTCCTGCAGCTCGGTCAGGTCGGCCATCTCGCTGAAGATGCCGGCGACGTCTTTATTGGTAACGGACATGCCCCTAAGGATCCTCGGCTGCTATCCCACCACGCAGTCGCGACCGCTTTCCTTGGCTCGGTAGAGGTTGCGGTCGGCGCGTCGGATGAACTCGGCGACATCGATGCTGTCGCCCTCGATGGTGGCGACGCCGACGCTGACGGTCACCGGGATGACGTCGCCCTCGAACTCGAACGGCTCGGCCTTGACGAGCTTGCGCAGCTGCTCGGCGAACTTGATCGCGCCGCCGTGCCCCGCCTCGGGCAGCACGACGGCGAACTCCTCGCCGCCGTAGCGCGCGAGCAGCTCCTCTTTGCGGATGCGCGAGTGCAGGCGACGCGCGAGCTCGCGCAGCACGTGGTCGCCGGTGAGGTGACCGTGGGTGTCGTTGATGCGCTTGAAGTGGTCGAGGTCGAACATCACCAGCGACAGCGGGCGGCCGTAGCGCACCGAGCGAGCGAGCTCGCGCTCGAGGAAGTCTTTGAGGTAGCGCTTGTTGTGCGCCTCGGTGAGGCCATCGATGATCGTCATGCGATAGATGGCTTCGTGGTAGGAGCTCTCGACGTTGCCGCCGGCGAGGAACTTGAAGATCGCGTTGCCGACGCCGACGAGGTCGCCGCTGTCGAGCGGCTTCTCCTTGATCTGGATCTCGTTGACGTAGGTGCCGTTGGTGCTGTCGAGGTCTTTGACGACGATGGTCGTGCCGGCGCGCTTTTCGACGCGGCAGTGCTGGCGCGAGACGGAGTCGAGATCGAGCACGATGTCGCAGTCGCTGCCGCGCCCGATGATCTGCCGGCGGCGCGAGAGCGTGTAGCGACGTCCCATGTCGGGGCCGGGCGGATAGATCCAGACCAGGCACGCGGCCTTGTCAGTGACCTGCGGCGGCTTGACGCTGGTGATGCGCGTCTTGTCGGCTGCCACGCTTTGGCGTCCGGTTTCCTGCGGCGATACGCTACGTTGACGAGAAGGTTCCCATTGTCGACGCGTGCGCGCAGGGAGTCAACGCTCGAGCGGGCAAAGAAAAAGGCGACGCCGGTCACCCGACGCCGCCTTCGCGCTAGACGCTCGCGTCTAACACCAGAGCGCTAGAGAAACAGCCTCGCTAGATGCACTGCTGCTAGATGCACTGCGGCGTGTCGCCGAGCGCCTGCGAGCCCCACTTGTTGGCCGAGCTGAGGCAACGCACCTCGGCGACGCTGCCCTTGGGCGCCTCGCCGTTGCGCAGCACGTCGAGCGCGTAGGGCGAGCCGGAGGCGGTCGGGTCGCAGTCCTTGGTGTCCTTCTTGACGATGCGCCAGCACGGGCAGGCCGCGCCGCAGTCGCGCTCCTTGCGCCAGTCGGTCGGGTACCAGAGGTTGGTCGGGCACTTCTCGATCTTCGTCGTCTGAGAGTTGTTGGTGCCCTGGCCGACGATCTCGGTCACGTTGCAGGAGACCTTGTCGAGACAGCTGGTGGCGCACACGCCGCCGTTGCCGGCGCCGAAGCGGTCGCCCTGCTGGCAGGCAACGCCGCCGTTGGGCGTCAGCACGGGGCGCGGCAGGCACTGGCCGCCGAGCTTGCCGAGGATCTTCTTGCCGATGGCCTCGAGGGCGGGACCGAAGTTCGCCTCGCAGATGCTGGTGTACTGGCCGTCGGTCTGGAACTCGTCGACCACCGCGCGGATGCGGATGCCGGGGACGGCGTTGCCGGCGGCAGAGGTGCAGCTGGCCTTGAGCACGGGGTTGTTGCCGTCTTTGCCGATCTCGACGCGATCGGTGGGACCGGCGATGGCGGCGACGACGACGCGGCCCGGGTTCTTGAGCGACTTGAAGAACTGCACGTAGGTCTGCACGTTGTAGAGCCAGTCTTGCGCCGGCACGCAGCCCTGACGAGGACCGATCTGGTTGCGGTCGTTGATGTCGCACTGCACGCCGAACTCGAAGCAGCGGAACGAGGTGAGCGGACCGAGCGGATCGCTGAGCGCCTGCTGGCTCGGATCGAAGAGGTTCTGCTTCTGGGCCGAGCAGTCGTCCTCGTCCGTGATGAACACGATGGCGAGGAAGGCGTTGTCACGCAGGAAGCCCGGGTTGGCGTTGGGCTGCAGCGCGCGGCGCGCCGACTCGAGCTGAGCCTCGAAGCCGCAGCCGTCGGTGCCGAGGCGCGCGATGCAGGTGAAGGCATCCTTGACCGCCTGCACCGTGTCCGAGCCGGCGTTGGGGATGTTGGTCTGGCCGTCGATGTAGCTGATGTACGCATCGGCGGGCGGCTGGCAGCCAGCCACGCGCGCGTCCTTCTGCAGCCGTCCGGCGTCGCCGCCCTGACGCTCGCAGGAGGGCAGGCCGTAGGTGCCAGCGCCGAGGTCGGACGAGACGACGCCGATGTGCACGTTCGGGATGCGGCAACCTTCGCGCGTGCCCTCGTTGCAGGGCTTGCCGGTGCCGTCGGCGCCGAGCGAGTCCGCGCGAAGGGCCTCGATCAGGCGCGGGAAGTTCTGCACGAGGTTCTGCTGCTCCTCGCCCATGGAGCCCGAGTTGTCGATGACGAAGAGCAGGTCGACGTCCTTCTCGACGCTCTGCGGGAAGAAGCGAGGGAGCTCGACCGATTGCTTGGGCGGCGCCTCGTCGAGCGGGCGCGACACGCAGGCCCCGAGTAGTCCGAGCAGGCTCACCGCGAAGGCAGAGAGCAGAACTTTACGCAACATGTCGTCTCCTTGATGGTCGCGGGACTATAAGCCGCTAGCCCCGAGGACAGCAACTCGCTTGTCGCAGACGACTGTCGCAAGATAGAGGCCAGGCCGAGCACCTCCTAAGTGCCTGATCTAATGGGCGTGAGACGCTGGATCTTGGCAACGTCGTCAACGATGTTGTCAACGACGTTGCCAGGCCTCGCGGGAGGCCCTAACCCCTCAGAGACACTGAGGGGTCTCGCCCAACGCCTGGCTGCCCCAGTCGTTGGCGGATCCGAGGCAGCGCACCTCGGCGATGGTGCCCTTGGGCGCCTCACCGACGCGCAGGATGTCGAGCGCGTAGGGCGAGCCGCTGATCGCTGGATCGCAGTCGTCCTTGTCCTTCTTGACGAGTCGCCAGCACGGGCAGGCATCGCCACAGGCG
Organism: Myxococcales bacterium; assembly: GCA_020431405.1. Classification (GTDB taxonomy): domain Bacteria; phylum Myxococcota_A; class Polyangia; genus JAGQIK01. Next base: position 28,147 of record JAGQIK010000037.1, on the reverse strand, counting down.
CGATCCTTGCGCCAATCGTTGGGGTACCAGAGATCCACGGGGCACTTTTTGACCGGGGTCGTCTTGCCGGCGAGCACCTCGCTGACGTTGCAGGAGACCTTGTCGAGGCAGCTCGTCGTGCACACGCCGCCGGCGCCGGCGCCGAAGCGGTCGCCTTGTTTACACGCGACGCCGCCGTTGGGCGTCAGCACCGGGCGCGGCATGCACTGCCCGCCGAGGCGACCGAGGATCTTCTTGCCGATGCGCTCGAGCGCGGGACCAAAGTCGGCGTCGCAGATGCTGCTGTACTGCCCGTCGCCCTCGAAGGCGTCGACGACGGACTTGATGCGCAGCCCCGGCACGGCGATGCCGGCTGCGGTCTGGCAGCTCGCCTTGAGCGTCGGGTTGTTGCCGTCGCGCCCGACCTCGACCTTTTCGGTCGGTCCGGCGATGGCGGCGACGACCACGCGGCCTTCGGGTTTGAGCTTCTTGAAGAAGTCGATGTAGCCCTTGACGTTGTAGAGCCAGTCTTGCGACGGCACGCAGTTGGTCTTGGCGCCTGGCGAGCGGATGTCTGGCGTATCGCATTGCACGCCGAACTCGAAGCAGCGAAACGAGGTCAGTGGGCCGAGCAGATCGGTCAAACCCTGCTGGCTCGGGTCGAAGAGGTTTTGCTTCTGCGCCGAGCAGTCGTCCTCGTCGGTGATGAAGACGATGCCGAGAAACGCGTTGGGGCGTAGGAAGCCCGGGTTGGCGCCGTTGTCGAGCGCGCGGCGCGCCGCCTCGAGCTGCTGCTCGAAGCCGCAGCCTTGCACGCCGAGCTTTGCGATGCAGCTGAAGGCGTCTTTGACCGCTTGCACGGTGTCTTTGCCGGCGTTGGGGATGTTGGTCTGCCCTTCGGTGTAGCTGATGTACGGATCGCTAGGCGGCTGGCAGCCGGCGACGCGCGCCGCGTGCTGCAGCTTGCCGGCGTCACCGCCTTGCTGCTCGCACGATTGAAAGCCGTAGTTGCCCGCGCCGAGGTCGGAGGAGACGACACCGATGTGCACGTTGGGGATGCGGCAGCCTTCGCGCGTTCCCTCGTTGCAGGGCTTGCCGGTTCCGTCCGAGCCGAGCGACTTGGCGCGCAGCGCTTCGATGAGGCGCGGGAAGTTCTTGATCAGGTTTTCCTGCTCCTCTTGCATCGAGCCCGAGTTGTCGATGACGAAGAGCAGGTCGAGCTCTTTTTCGACGTTCTGCGGAAGCACGAGCTTGTCTTCGAGCGTGTCCTTTTTCTCGGGTTTGTCGAGCGGGCGTGACACGCAGGCAGACGCCAGCGCGACCACGCCCAACAGCAGCGCTGGGGCGAGGCACTTGCGAAACATCGTTTTCCTCTTTCTGTCGCGCCGCGGCGCGGTCTTCCGCAGCAAGCGTTCAATGCACCGGTGCCTGCGCTGCGAGAGCTGGTTCCAGGTAAAGCGAGCGTAGAGCGCCAGTCGTGTTCTACGCGTGAGATGAGCAAGGGCGGTGCCAGCGCGCTAAGCAGCCGTTACATCGTGCGCGCAGCGTCGCGGTCGCCAACGTCGGTTGCGCGTGCAGTCAACGTGATTGTCGTCGAACGCTGCAACTTGCCGCCCAACTGAGCCGCAGCGTAGGATCCGGGCTGCTCGATGGAACTTCGCCTCTCGCGCGTTCTCGTCGTCGACGACGAAGAGAACATCCGACACATGCTCGGGGCCGTGCTTCGCCAAGAGGGGCGGCGCGTGACCCTCGCCGCGTCCGCCGACGAAGCGCTCGACGAGCTTTCGAGCAAGACCTTCGACGTGATGATCAGCGACATCCGCATGCCCGATGTGGATGGCCTCGAGCTGCTGTCGCGCGCGCACGCCGCGGTGCCCGAGCTGGTGGTGATCATGATGTCGGCCTACGGCTCGGTGGACACCGCGCTGGAGGCGATGCGACGCGGCGCCTACGACTACATCGCCAAGCCGTTCAAGCCAGCGGAGGTCTCGCTGCTGTTGCGCAAGGCCGAAGAGCGCGAGCGGCTCAAGGAAGAGAACAAGGCGCTGCGCACGCAGATTCAGACGCTGCAGGCGCCCGCGGTGGGCAACATGGTGGCGCGCAGCGACGCCATGGCGCGCATCTTCAAGACGGTGCGCAAGATCGCCGAGTACAAGACCACGCTGCTGATCCAGGGCGAGTCGGGCACCGGTAAAGAGCTCGTCGCGCAGGCTGCGCACAAGTACAGCCCGCGCGCGCTGTTGTCATTCGTGCCTGTCAACTGCGGTGCCATCCCCGAGAACCTGCTCGAGTCGGAGCTGTTCGGTCACAAGAAGGGTGCGTTCACCGACGCGACGCAGGACAAGAAGGGGCTCTTCGACGAAGCCCACGAGGGCACGCTCTTTCTCGACGAGGTGGGCGAGCTGCCACTCAACCTGCAGGTCAAGCTGCTGCGCGTCCTGCAGGAAGAAGAGATTCGGCCCGTGGGCGACACCGTCGGGCGCAAAGTCAACGTGCGCGTCATCGCTGCCACCGTCAAAAACCTCGAAGAGGAGGTCGCGGCCGGGCGGTTTCGCGAGGACCTGTTCTATCGGCTCAACGTCCTTCCGATCACGCTACCGCCGCTTCGCGAGCGCGCCGAGGACATCCCGCCGCTGGTGAGCCACTTCATCAAATCGACCAACGTGCGCCTAGGCATCAACATCCAGGGCATCAGCCAGGACGCCATGCGCCTGCTTCTCGACTATCGCTGGCCTGGAAACGTGCGCGAGCTGGAGAACACCATCGAGCACGCGATGGTGCTCGCCGAGGGCGACCAAATCGATGTCGACACGCTGCCAGCCAAGGTTCGCGAAGGGGCCGGCAACCGCGCTGACACCCTGCTCGGCGACACCCTGAGCATCAAGAAGGCCAGCCGCATCATCGAAGAGCGCCTGATCCGTCGGGCGCTCGAGCAGACGGGCGGCAACCGCACCGCCGCCGCCAAGCTGCTCGAGATCAGCCACCGAGCGCTGCTTTACAAGATCAAAGCCTACGAGATCACGGACCTGTAGGCGTCGCCAGGCGCCGCTCTGCTGCCGTCACGCCTGACCTCCTACGCTCGAGCACCCATTCGCTGTTTTCTGCGCGCGTTTTTTTGCCCCCTCTGGCGGGTGTTGGTAGCTTGTGCTCCAAGGTAGGTAACTGTACGCAGATGACCGATCGAGCGCAGCGCGGAAAGCGACATCGTCGGAGAGCTAATCGCCGACAATCACCTCTCATCGACTCTCATGGTGCCTCATCACTGCTGGTGCCATCTGAGGATGGCCGTTGAGATGGAGGTGCGCGCTCGATTCGCTAGGGCTTTTTCGAGTCCGCGCGAGTGGCGCTGGCGCACCGCGCACCGCGCATTCGGCCGATTTCATGCCTGTCCCGCTGGGATCAAATTGAGTGCTACTTAATATGTAAATTTAACTTAATTATATCTAATTTAGGTGACGTGGCTCTTGACAGCCACACGGAGGCGATTTCATAATCGTGCCATCTTAGAAGCATCCACTACGGCCTAGCGCTTCTGAAGAACGGCACAGAGATGGAGACCCGGAAGACCGAGCAACAGCAGCGCGCAAGCGAGGACGAGCGTCGAAATACACCCGACGCCGCTTCGGCGAGTGCTGATGCGTCTTCGTCACCGACTACCAAGAAGGTAGCGACGGCGACGAAGAAGGGCACGGTCAAGAAGAAGCCGCGAGTCAGCAAGAACAACGTTCGCAAGCTGCGTACCGAGCGCATGATGAGCAAGGCCGAGCTCGCTCGACGCGCAGGACTTTCGACGTTGACCATCGACAGGGTCGAAAAGGGAATGCCCTGTCGCATGGATACGAAGCGCAAGATACTCGAGGCTCTGGGTCTAACGCCTTCCGATCGCGTCGCAGTCTTCGGCGAAGAAGACTAGACGCGGCCGTCAAGAGACTGCGGCAGTTGTTGCGCCTGTAGCTGTAACGCAGGCGTGCAGACAGCCCGCGGCAGTCGATTCACGTCACAAACAGGAACACGCGCCGCACCTGCGTTAAGATCACTTTTGATCTGACATCGCTGGTTCGGAACGTGACTCAAGTGCCTTCACCGGCGCGGCTGCGGCCGCAGCGGAGGTGAGTGGATGGCGAAGAACTGTATCGGTCTCGACATTGGCAGCAGCGCCATCAAGGTCGTGCAGGTCAAGCAGACCAAGCGTGGCGTGCAACTGGTCAACTTCGGGATCGAGCCCGTCCCGACGCAGAGCATCGTCGACGGCTCGGTGATGAACGCGACGGCCATCGCCGACGCCACGCGGTCGCTGTTCGGGCAGCTGCGCATCCGCCACAAGGACGTGGCGCTGGCCATCGCCGGTCACTCGGTGATCATCAAGAAGATCAGCGTCCCGGTGATGACGGCCGACGAGCTCGAAGAGCAGATCCACTGGGAGGCCGAGCACCACATCCCCTTCGCCAAGGACGACGTCGAGGTCGACCATCAGGTGCTGGGGCAGCAGATGGGCGCCAACCAGATGGAGGTGCTGCTCGTCGCTGCCAAGAAGGAAGTCGTCGCCGACTACGCCGATACGGCGCGCGAGGCGTCGCTCAATCCGGTCTGCGTCGATGTGGCGGCCTTCACGCTGCAGAACTGCTTCGAGGTCAACTACGGCACGCCGCCCGAGACGGTGGCGCTGCTCAACGTCGGCGCGTCGATCAGCACGCTCAACATCACGCAGAACGGCCAGAGCATGTTCACGCGCGATGTGACCATCGGCGGCAACACCTTCACCGAAGAGATCCAGAAGCAGCTCAACGTCGGCTACGAGGAGGCGGAGGCCTACAAGTGCGGCGGCACCGCCGGCGACGAGGTCATCCCGCGCGAGGTCGACGACATCCTCACGCAGCAGGCCGAGGTGATGGCCGGCGAGTTCCAGCGCTCGTTTGACTTCTTCCTCGCCACCACGGCGGATGGGCAGATCGACCGCATCTACCTCAGCGGCGGCTCCGCGCGCGTCCCCGCGCTGAAGAAGGCGATCGAAGACCGGGCGCGCATCCCCGTCGAGATGCTCGACCCGTTCCGCGGCGTCGCCGTCGACGAGGAGACGTTCGACATGGACTACGTGCGAGCACAAGCGCCGATGGCGGCCGTCGCCATGGGCCTGGCCCTTCGCGCGGAGGGAGACAGCCTATGATCCGGATCAACCTACTGCCGGTTCGTCAGGTCAAGAAGGTCCAGATGGGCCAGCGGCAGCTGCTGCTGTTCGTGCTGCTGTTCGCTGTCGAGATCGTGGCGATGTTCTTCCTCTACAACATGGCGTCCGACGAGGTCGCCGAGAAGAACCGCATCGTCGCCGGCCTGACCACCGAGATCGACGCGCTGAAGAAGGAAGTGGGCGACTATGACCGGCTGCAGGCGCAGCGCCAGCGGCTGATCGCCCAGCGCAACATCATCAACCAGCTCAATTCGGCGCGCACCGGCCCGGTGTGGTTGATGCGCGAGATGAGCTCGATCCTGAGCGCCAACGGCCGGCCGACCTACGACCAGAAGGCCTACGACGAGAAGGTGCGGCGCAACCCGAGCTCGCGGATCAACCGCAACTGGAACCCGCGCCGACTGTGGATCGAGCAGTTCAACGAGCGCCGGCGCTCACTCGAGATCATCGGCAAGGCCAAGGACTACGACGACATCGCCGAGTTCCACAAGCGGCTCAACATCTCGAAGTACTTCGACAACGTCCAGCTCAAGCGCAACGACCAGGTAGTCGATGGAAGGCTCGGCCTCAAGGTCGTGCGCTTCTCGATGACCGCGACGGTCAAGTACTAGAGGAGATAAGCGATGGCGCTCTCCGATGTGATGGAAAGATTCGTCAGGACGCCTACGCGGGTCAAGGTCATCGCCTTGCTCGCTATCAGCGCGTTTATTGGCGCAGTCTTTTACTTCGTGTTCTACTCGGATCTCGCGGACAAGGCGAAATCACTGTCGACACGCGTGAAGCAGCTCGAAGCAGAGAAGACCAAGTATCTCGACAGAAAACAGAGATACCGCGCGTTCCGTGCAGAAGTGAACAAGCTGCTGGACGAGCAAAAAGAGCTGCTCAAGGTCCTGCCCGACGACGCCAACATCTCGACGTTCCTGCAGTCGATCCACGCGCAGGCAGCCGCCGCGGGCGTCAACATCCTGACCTACGATCAGCGGCCCGAGGTGAGGCAGTCGTTCTACGCGCAGATCCCAGTGCGAATGACGATCACCGGCAGCTTCCACCAGCTCTCTAAATTCTTCTACTACATGGAGAAGGACCTCAAACGCATCGTCAAGATCGAGGACCTGCTCCTGACGTCACCAGCGCAGACCGAGCAAGGTGTCGTGCTGCGGGCGCAGTTCGTGATCAGCACCTTCCGCTTCGTCGGAAAGCGACCGGTGTGAGGAGCCACGCGATGAAGACTACGAGGATGGTGCTCGGCGTGGCGGCCCTGCTGCTGCTTGGTGTGCAGGGCTGTGACGACAAGAAGAGCAGCCCCTTCGGCAAGGCGGCGCCGCGCAAGCCCGGCGCCAAGCGTCCTCCGCCGCGTAGACCGCCGCAAGCGCCAGGGCGCGTGAAGCGCCGCAAGTCGACGCTGGGCGACGAGGACTTCGCCGAATCGATCCAGACCAACCGCGATCCGTTCCGTTCGTACCTCGGCGAGTTCGCCAACCCGATCCGCCGCACGGTGCGGCTGCAGCGCAAGATCCTGCTGCCGCGCTACGGCCTCGACGAGCTGCGCCTCATCGCCGTGGTCACGGGACGGGTGCGCGCGCGCGCGATGTTCCGCGACCCCAAGGGGCTGGGCATCTCGGTCAAGCGCGGCGACTACATCAGCAAGAACGCGGCGAGGGTCAAACAGATCCTGCCCGACAAGGTTGTCGTGCAGATCCAGGAGCAGTCGGAAGACACGCAGCGTACGGCAGACCGCGTGATCGAGCTGCACTCGAAAGCGGTCCGCGAGCAGCGCGTCAATTAGAACGGTGTGAGGATCTAAGAAAACTTTCTTCGGCCGCGCTTCAGTCGGAAAATATGCGCGGCACATTCGATCGGACGCGGAGCTCTACCGCGGCAAAGATAGAAGCCGCGGAGACGTCTTCCGCGGCAGCGCAGAGCGCCACGGGCGCGCCGCTCGGGACCAAACGGTAGCGAGCGTGTCACGGGCCAACCGAGCCTCGAACGGCGTACGCGAGCGCCACCGAGGATCGGGACTAGATACCTCGCCGGGGACGGCGAGCGACACGTGGTGACCGTCAGCCGTAGCGACGGTCGGCAGCAAGGACAAGCAAGCGGCTGAGCGCCGGTGCGCTCAGTCGAGCGCTCACAGTCGAGCGCTAACGATGGTGTCGCCATCGTCTCGGGAGGCGTGCGCCTGCCGCCCGGGCGAAGCGAGACCGCGTGTGCGGGTTCGTTCGCGCGCGGGTCACGACCCGCGGGCAAAGGAGATTCGGCAATGAGTCGAGAGCAATTCGCCAGCGTGGCGAAGGGACGCCGAGGCCGAGAGCGCAGAGAGCGCTTGACGCGGGTCGGTATGATCGCAGCGGTCGCGCTGCTCGCGAGCAGCGCGCAGGCGCGCTCGCTCAACACCATCAGCACGCTGAAGGTGCAAGAGCGCGGCGACGAGACGATCATCGAGCTAACGGGCTCGTCACGACCGATGTTCTCGGTGTTCAAGCTGGAACGCCCGCCGCGGCTGACGCTCGACATCGCCAACGGGCGATTCTCGGGCGTGCCGGAGCTGCGCGACGTCGACTCGTGGGCCGTGAGCCAGATCGCCACGACATCGTTCCGCACCAACTCGAAGCTGATCGCTCGCGTGATGATCAACTTCCGCCGTGGATGCCATTACAACGCGCGCATCATCGGCAGCAAGCTGATGGTGACGGTCACGCCGCACAAGCCGCGGCCGATGGACCAGAACAAGGCGGCCGCGGGCAAGGCGCGCGCGGAGGCCAAGCGGGCGCGCGTGCTGGCGTCGCAGGCGCGGCAGGCCGAGGCTCGCGCGAAGGCTGCCGAGGCGCGCGCTCGCGCGGATGCAGCGTCGCAGCGACAGGCCGCCAAGGGCGCCCTCGCTGCGGCCGCCAAGGCGCATGACGAGGTGGCGAAGGCGCGTACGGAAGCCAAGCGGCTGCGCGACGAGGCCGAGCGCGCCAAGAAGGCCGCCGAGGCCCTCAAGGCGCAGGCCGAGCGGGCGAAGCAGGCGGCGCTGGCGCAGCGCGGCGAGACGGCGCGGGCGCGCCAGGCTGCGTTCGCGGCGCGAAAAGCTGCCGAGCAGGCCAAGCGCGCGGCGCAAGCGCACCAGGCCGAGGCCGCAAAGCAGCGCGCGCTGCTGACGATGCAGTCGAAGGCGTTGGCGCGGGCGCGGCAGGCGCTCGAGCATCAGCGCGCCGCCGAAGCCAAGGCGCGTGCGCGGGCGCAGACGATGAAGAGCCGGCTGGAGAACGCTCGTGTCGCGGCGCAGCGGCAGAGCGTCGAGCTGGCGAAGATGCAGTCGGCGATGCGCGCGGCGCGCGCGGCCGCTGCCAAGCGACCCAAGGTAGACGAGGCGACGCGCCGCCGGCTGAAGAAGCTGGCGCGTGCGCTGGTGGAAGCGCGTGCGCGTCACGCGCGTGCTGCCCGAGCGCAGCGCAGCGCGGCGTCGGCCCTCGACGGCGTCCAGTCGCGGCTGGGCGCGGCCGAAGCGGCGCGCAAGCGTGCCGAGGCCGAGCGTGATCGGGCCAAGAGCGAGCGCGACCGCGCGGTCAAGGCGCGCGCGCAGGCCGTAGCGGCGCGCGACAGCGCCGAGCAGGCACGTCGCGTCGCCGTGCGTGCCCGCGCGGCCGCCGAGAAGCAGGCGCGCGAAGCCGAGGTGGCCCGCAAGCATGCCGAGCACCAGCGTGTGCTCGCCGAGAAGGCCCGTGGCCGCGCGCTGAGCCGTCAGCGCGAAGAGGCAAAGCGTCGTGTGGCGGCCGAGCGGGCGCAGATCGAGGCGCAGCGCAAGGCGCGCCGGCTGGCGAGCGCTGCGGCGCTGGTGGCCTCGCGCCGCCAGAAGCTGGCGTCGGTGGCCGAGGACGTAGCGCGGCTGCAGAACGCGCTGACCCGTTCGAAGCGGCGCGAGCATGCGCTCTCGCAGAAGATGCGCGGCATCCGCGAGCGCGTCGAGCGCGAGCGCCGTGTGGCGCAGCAGGCCAAGGCGACGACCATTCGGCTGCGTGCCGAAGTGGCACAGGCCAGCAAGCGGCAGCGTCAGCTCACGCAGGCGCTCGCTACCGTCAAGCACGAGCTGCAGCAGCAGCGCACGATCACCGCGCAGGCGCGCCTCGCGGTCAACACCATGCGCGTCGCCGTCAAACGCGCGCGCGCGAAGGTCGCCGCCAAGCGCGGCACGGCCCGCCGTCGCGCCGAGGCCGAGCTCGCTGACGCGCGTCGCCGGCTGGCCGAGGCTCGCCAGGCGCAAGCGCGGGCAGAGAGCGCCCGACTGGCGCTCGGCAAGCGCCTGCGCAGCGCGGCGAAGGCGCAGCGTCAGAGCGACCAAGCGCTCTCGCGCACGCGTGGCAGCCTCGCCGGCGCACGCGCGGCCGAGCTCGCCGCGCGCACGCTGCTCGACAAGACCCATCGAGAGCTGGCTTCGGCACGCGGCGCGCTTGCTAGCACGTCGCGCCGCCGTCGCGCCGAAGAGCAACGCCGCGCCGTCGCCGAGAAGAAGCGCCGCGCCGAGGAGCGCGGGCTGCTGCTCGCCGAGAAAAAGCGCCGCGCTGCCGACGCTGCCCGCCGTCGCGCGGGGGCCAAGCTCTCCAAGACGCGCGACGCGCTGGCCCGCGCCGAGAAGGCGCGCGAGCACGCGCAGGCCGAGCTTCGCGCCACGCGCAAGTCGCTCGCCTCGGCGCGCGCTGCGCGCAAGGCCGAGCTTCACAAGCTGGCGCTGCTCAAGCGACGGCGTGACCGCACGCGCCACGCGCTTCGTCGCAGCCAGCGCAGCGCGCGCAAGCAGCTGACGACGTGGCGTGCCCGCAAAGAGGCGCTCGACCAGCGCGCGCGCCGTCTGGCGCGTCTGGCCAAGCGCTACAGCCGCGGTCAGACCGCCAAGTTTGCCGCCGGACAGAGCGCGACGCCGCCCGCCCGCCGCGAGGCCAAGGCTGCGACGGCGCGCGTGCGCAACGTCAGCTTCGTCGACGGCCGGCGCGACGCCCGCGTGGTCGTGCGCCTCGACGGGGCCGTCTCGCATCGCATCCTCAGCGGAAGCAAGGGCGCGGAGCTGCTGCTCAGCGGCGCCAGCCTGCCGCGCATCCTGCAACGCACGCTCGACACGAGCGCCTTCCACGGCCCGGTCACGCGCGTCAGCTCGTACGCCGCCGACGAAAACGGCGTGGTGCGCGTGCGCGTGGCGCTCGACGGCGCGCCTGCTCACAGCGTCTACCGCAAGGGCGACACGTTGATCTGGCGCTTCGCCAAGAAGGTCGCCAGCGCCGACGCGCAGCCGGCGGACAAGCGCGCGGCGCATGTTCGCAGCCGCACCGTGGAGTACGGCGGCACCAAGGTCGCTGGCGCTCGCACGCGCGCGCGCCGCTTCCGCCGCCGCCGCTATCGCGGTCGCCGCATCGACCTCGACTTCAAGGACGCCGACATCCACAACATCCTGCGACTGCTCTCCGACGTCGGCAACGTCAACATCGTCACCAGCGACGCCGTGCAGGGCCGCGTGACGATCCGCATGAAGAACGTGCCCTGGGACCAGGCGCTCGACGTCATCCTGCGCGCCAAAGGCATGGGCATGGTCCGCGAAGGCAACCTGCTTCGCGTCGCGCCGCGCGCCGACCTCGAGAAGGAGCGCGAGGCCGAGCTCGCGCGCCAGAAGCAGGTGCTGTTGCTGCAGCCGCTCGAGACGCGCTTGATCCCGCTCAGCTACGCGCAGGCTCAGGACGTGTTGGCCAAGCTGCGCTACACGATCAGCCCGCGCGGCAAGCTGACCTACGACGCGCGCACCAACATGGTCATCGCGCGCGACATCGCTCAGAACCTCAACCTGATGGAGCGCATGATCCGAAACCTCGATACGCAGACCCCGCAGGTCTTGATCGAGGCGCGCATCGTCGAGGCTCGCAGCAACTTCTCGCAGGAGTTCGGCATCCAGTGGGGCGCCGCCTTCACGGCGTCGCCGGCCAACGGCAACTCTACCGGCCTGGTGTTCCCCAACCAGATCGGCATCGGCGGCGGCACCACCGACGGCAACACGCCGACTGCGGGCCTGCTGCTCGGCTCGGCTGCCAACCCCAACTTCGTCGTCAACATGCCGGCGGCCACGGGCCTCAACTCCGGTGCCGCCCTCGGCCTCACGCTCGGCTCGCTGTCGGGCAACTTCAACCTCAACCTGCGGCTCTCCGCGGCAGAGGCCACCGGTACGATCCGCATCGTCTCCGCGCCCAAGATCACGACCCTCGACAACGTCCAGGCGCGTATCTCTCAGGGCGTCACGATCCCGTTCTCGCAGGTCAGCGCCAACGGCGTGCAGACGCAGTTCCGCGACGCGCGACTGGACCTCACCGTCCGTCCGCACGTCACCGCCGATGGCAGCGTGATCATGAAGATCAACGTCACGCGAAACGAGCCGGACTTCGTCAACACCGGTCCTCGCGGCGACCCCACGATCCTCACCAAGGAGGCCCGCACCGAGATGTTGGTCAAGGATGGGGAGACGTCGGTGATCGGCGGCATCTATACGACACGCGATGGCCGCAGCTGGAACAAGGTCCCGTGGTTCGCGGAGATCCCGATCCTCGGCTGGCTGTTCAAGAAACGTCGCGACACCAGCGACCGCGAAGAAGTCCTCGTCTTCATCACGCCGCGCATCATCAACCGCGCGCAGAGCATCGGGCGCTAACGCTATGCTACGATCTAGAACTACACAGGAGGAAGCGATGACGCGAGGGCGCACTGCAAGTCCCGCCGCGGCGTTGTGGCGACTGATTCCTGGGGCGGCGCTCCTGGTCGCGCTCGTCGCGAGCAGCAGTGGCTGCGTCGACGACCACTCGCTCTTCATCGTGCAGAACCAGGTGCCGGACAACACGTGCACCGTCAGCACTGGCGCCAACGCGCTGTTCAGACCCTCGGGTCTGCTCGATGTGAGCCTCGGGCGTGGCTACACGCTCTATCCGCTCGTGCGGTCGACGATCTTGTCGAGCCAGGCGACCAACGCGGCGCAGCCCGAGACCAACTCGTTCATGCTGCGCGAGTTTCGCGTCAAGCTCGACATCAGCGATCTGCCGGCCGAGGCCACCGGCAACCTGCCGGCCAACGTGACCAACTTCTCGGTACCCACGTCGGGGCTGCTGGCGCCGAACACGCCCGAGCGTGCGACTGCGGTCAAGATCATCCCCGATTCGCTCGTGCAGAACGTGACGATCCCGGCGCAAGCCTCGCCGATCATCGTCGCGACGGTGCAGGCCATCGCCGTGCGCCTCGGCACCAGCTCCGAGATCGAGGGCGCCGAGTTCGTCTACGCGGTGGAGCTGTGCAATGGCTGTCTGGTGCAGAACGTCACGCCCTGTCCGCTCGACGCCAACGTCGATCCGGCCGACGTGCCGAAGTACACGACCAATGCGTGCGGCTTGCCGCAGGACGAGCCGCTCGCCTGCTGCGGCGTGGGCTCCGGCTCGCTGCGCTGCCTGACCGACAACTCGCTCTAGGCAACTCGCTCTAGGCAACTCGCTCTAGGCAACTCGCTCCTGGACCGCGCGCGCGAGCAAAGCCCCTCTCCCGCGATACTCTCCCCGATACGACCCCACATCCGAGGCAGACGCTCCGCGAGCGCGCGTATTAAGGTAGTGCTCGTGAGACGTCTCGCGCTTGCCCCGCTGCTGTTGTTCGCTCCGCTCGCCGCCGCCGTGGCGGGCGGGGAGGGCGTAGCGCGCGCTCGCCGCGGCGCACAGGTCACATTCGACGTGCGCTCGCTTTCGAGCTACCTGTCGCGCAGCAAGGCGGCGCGCACGGCGCGGGCCGCGCTCGTCGGCGATCGCAGCGCAGACGTGGTGGCGGTGTTGAGCAAGCACCTGCGGCGCCGGCGCGTCGCGCACCGCAACCAGCTCTCCTTCGTGCTGGCTTGGGCGCTGCTCGACCAGAAGGACTACGCTGGCGCCGAGGCGCGCTTCGCCCGCCTCGAGAAGAGCTACCCGCTGCTGGTCGACTACCATCGGCTCTATCGCGCCCGTGCGCTAGCCGGGCTGGGCAAGCACGCCGACGCGGCCCGCGTGGCGGCGCTGATCACGGATGGCTCGGTGCTGCACGCCCAGGCGATCGTGGCGCGCGCCAAGGCGATGCGCGAGCTGTCGCATCACAGCGAGGTCGCGGCGCTGTGGCTCGAGTATCTCAAGCGCTGGCCAGGCGGCGCCTATCGCGGGCGCGCGAGCTTCCGCATCGGCGAGGCCTTCGAGGCGCTCGGGCCATCCAAGGGCATGGACGCGCTGCAGGCCTACAAGCGCGTGCTGGTGCGTGCGCCGCTGTCACGCTTCGCCGCGCGCGCCGAGCAGCGCTTGCGCCTCTTGGCGCGCCGCGTCAAGGGCGGTGCCGCGGCGGCGCGGCTCACCGACAAGGAACAGTGGCTGCGAGCGCACGCGCTCTACTGGAACATGCGCAATCGCCGCAGCGAGCTCGCGTACGCCAAGCTGCTGCAGAGCCGCACGCTCGACGCACGCCGGCGCTGCACCGCGGCCTTCCGGCGCGCCAACAGCGTCTTCAAGGCGCGCAAGCGCTGGCGCGCGGCACCGTTGTTCGCGCGCGCGGCGGCGCTGTGCCGCAAAGCCAAGGATCAGGCCACGCAGGTTCGCGCGCTGTACAAGGAGGCGCGCGGCTACGCGGCGAAGGGACGCTACAGCGAGGCGGCGAAGAAGTACCTCGCGCTGGAGAAGGCGTTTCCCAAGCACAGCTTCGCCGACGACGCGCGCCTCTACGCGGCGCTGGCCTATCAGGACGCCAAGAAGCTGCCGCTGTTCCGCTCGGTGCTGCGCGTGTTGCCCAAAAAGCACCCCAGCGGGGATATGGCGCGCGAAGCGTTGTGGCGGCTAGCGCGCGAAGCCTATCTCGGCAAACGCTACGCCGAGGCCCTGCGCTATCTCGACACCACGCTGCAGAAGCTCGGCCCGCCGCGCTACTACTTCGAGGAGGGCCGCGCGCTCTACTGGAAGGCGCGCATCCTCGATCGGCTGCGCAAGCGCAAGCAGGCGCGAGCTCTCTACGCCAAGGCGGCGCGCGAGTACCCGCTGTCCTACTACGCGCTGCAGTCGTTCAACCGGCTGCGCGAGCGCCATGCCGGCACCTACGGCAAGCTGTGGCGTCAGCTGGTGGCGCGGACGGGGCGCAAGGCTGGCCGCTGGCGCTTCTCGGTGGATCGCCAGCTGGTCGCGAGCCCGTACTTCAAGCGCGGAATCGAGCTTCTGCGGCTCGGCTTCGGCAACATCGCCGCCAGCGAGCTCGCGCGCGCGGGCCTGCGCACGCGCGGCGTGTCGGCCAAGCGCATGTGGTTCGCCGCCGTGCTTTTCGATCGCGCTGGCGACTGGGCGCGCTCGCACCAGGTGCCGCGCAGCCGCGATCGGCGCTACCAGCGCGACTATCCGCTGGGCGAGAACTATCGGCGCTGGAAGGTCTCCTTCCCGCGCGCCTTCGCCCCCTACGTGGAGCGCGAGGCGAACGCCAATCGGCTGCCGCCGGAGCTGGTGCGCGCGATCATGCGCGAGGAGAGCGGCTTTCGGCCGAGCGTCGAGTCGTATGCCAACGCCGTGGGGCTGATGCAGCTGATCCTGCCCACGGCACGGCGCGCCGCGCGGCGCTTCAAGCTGCGCGTCGATCGTCGTGCCCTGCACGACCCGGCGACCAACATCAAGCTCGGCGCGTACTTTCTTGGCTGGCTATACAAGCGCTTCGGGCGCACTTCGCCGCTGGCCATCGCCGGATACAACGCCGGCGGCGGGGCGGTGAACAAGTGGCTGCGCCGCTTTCGCGGTCTCGCGCTCGACGAGCTGGTCGAGCGCATCCCCTACCGGCAGACGCGGCGCTACACCAAGCGTGTTCTGGCGAGCCTCTTCGCTTATGCGGTGCTGCATAACCGACGGCCGCAGCTGCCGCGGCTCGCGCTCAAGGTGCCGCGCGTGGGGCGAATGGGGGCCTTCGGGGCGAAGAAGAAACGCGGGCGGCGCACGGCCGCGCGCGCCCGCTAGCTGCCACCAGCCGCGCTGGCGCTAGCTGCGCGGCCGCCGCGTGATCACGCAGTTGCGGCCCTTCGACTTGGCTTGGTAGAGGGCCCCGTCTGCGGCGTCGACCATCTCGGCGGGCGAGTCGATGCCCTGGTCGGGTACGGCCACGACGCCGATGCTGACGGTGACCTGCAGGCGCGCGCTTTCGACGTGGTAGTAGTGTGACGCCGCGGCGTGCCGGATGCGCTCGGCCAGGATCGAGGCCTTCATCACGTCGGTGTCGCGACAGAGGATCACGAACTCTTCGCCGCCATAGCGCGCGAGCACGTCTTCGGCGCGGATGATCGACTGCAGCAGCTTGCCGAAGCCGATCAGGATCTTGTCGCCGGCCGGGTGGCCGTGGGTGTCGTTGACGCTCTTGAAGTGGTCGAGGTCGATCAGCAGCAGCGCCAGCGCCTTGTTGTGGCGCGAGCTGAAGGCCAGCTCCGAGGCGAGCCGGTCGTCGAAGTAGCGCCGATTGAAGACGCCGGTGAGCCCGTCGCGCAGCGCGGCGTCGTACATCTTGCGCGCGTAGTCGGCCTCGAGCTCGTCGTCGTAGCTGAACTTGAGGATCGTCATGACGCCGACCTGGATCTTGTCGCCGTCCTCGAGGGTGTGCCGGCGCTCCACGCGCCGGTTGTTGGCGAAGGTGCCGTTGCGGCTGCCGGCGTCCTCGAGCAGGTAGCCGCCTTCGCCGTCCTTGCGCAGCCTGGCGTGGCGCCGCGAGATGCCCGCGTCCATCAGCTGGATCGTCGAGCCGTCCTCGCGACCGATGGTGACCTCGTCGGCCTCGAGGCGATAAACCTGACCGACGTTGGTCCCCGACAGCACGATCAGGTGCGCGCAGCGAGCGGTTTCCACTTCGCGCGGCGTAGCCGTCATCGTGGTGATGACGGTTATCTCATCGCTATTGAAGCCCTTATCGCCCATGCCTACACGACTCTTCTAATCGTACGTCTAACTCGGTGCGACGCGCAATCTCGCTACCTTACAACGACGGACATCACCGTAGCTTTAGGGTGTCACGCGCAGCAACGCACACGACGGCGTTTTGGAGCCGCTCTCGCTCCAGGCGGCGAGGGCGAGGCCGTGGGGTGTAGCGGCCGCCAGGCCCGTGACGATCTGACTGAGGCCTTCGAGCCGACCCAGCACCCGTGCTCCGCGCGAGACGACGACGCGGAAATCCCAGCCGCCGCTGGCCACAAGAGGCAGGGTTCGAGGCGCGTCACGCGTGTCTAGCAGGGCGACCGCGCTGGCGGCGACGTGGTGCAGCGGCGTGCGGTAGCGGCGCGTGCGGCTGCCGAGCTGCCACAGCTCGACGGCGCCGCGCAGCGGCCCACGCCGGTGGTCGCCGCGTTTTTCGGCGTCGACAAGCGCTTGGCTGCGGCGCGGTGGCTGGTCGCTGGTGGCGATGGCGAGCAGATCATCGCGCGCGTCGAGGGCGTTGACGATGCCGCCGGTCGTCAGGCGAGCCCGCTGCGGCGCCGGCGTCAGGTCGAAGCGCCACAGGCGCACCGTGCGATCCCACGAGCCGGAGATCAGCTGCGTGCTCGTCGTGGCGAGGGCGCTGACCGTCGCGTCGTGGGCCGAGACGCAGCGCTGCTCGCCGCGCGCGCTGATGCGGCACAAGAGCCCGCGCTCGCCGGGGCCGGCTTCGAGCCCGACCAAGAGCGCGCCGTCGGGCGCGAAGCGCACGGCGCGTGCGGGGCGGGCGAGGCGATGGCGCGCCAGCACGCGACGCCGCTCGAGGTCGACCCGCACGACGAGCCCCGACGCGACGAGCTTGGAGCGCGGACGCTCGTTGATGCCGCCCAGCTGGCGCGCCGCCAACGCTGCACGCTTGCCGTCGGCGCTGACCGCGACGTCGTAGACCCAGGCCTCGGCGGCGGCGATGTCGATGGTGGCGCGGCGGGCGCCGCCGCGCGCGAAACGCGCCAGCCGGTAGCGCCCACCTTCGAGCAGGGCGCACACCACGTCGCCGCCGGGCGTGGTGGCGACGTCGAAGGCGAAGCTCCGGCGGTCGAAGATCGCGCGCGGCGAAAGCAGGCTGCGTGACGAGCAGCCGCTGCTGCCGCAGAGCAGCACGGCGGCGCCGAGCAGCGCGCGTGCTAGCACTAGGCCAGCGATACGACGCGCGCCGAGGTGCAAAGCTCGCCGTAGCGTTCGATGATCGAGGCGCGATCGAGGCCGCATTGGCGGCGCAGGCTCGCGACGTCGCCGTGGGGTACGAAGCGATCGGGGATTCCGAGGCGCCGCAGCTTGGGGCGCAGCCCGCGCGTCTCGCACAGCTCGAGCACGGCCGAGCCAAAGCCGCCGGCGAGCGCGTTGTCCTCGAGCGTGAGCACGACGTTGGCGCGGGCGATGTGCTCGCAGAGCAGCGCCTCGTCGAGCGGTTTGATGAAGCGCGCGTTGATCACCGTCGATCCCACGCCGCGCGTCGCGAGCGCCTCGCAGGCGGCGAGCGCCTCGTAGACCAGTGGTCCGGCCGCGATGACGAGCAGATCGTCGCCGCTCTCGCGCAAAAGCTCGGCGCCGCCCCACGGCAGCGCACACGCAGGGCCTTCGAGCCTCGCGCCGACGCCGCTTCCGCGCGGCCAACGCAAGGCCACCGGGCGACCGCACTCGATGGCGGTGAGCAGCATGTGGCGCAGCTCGTCTTCGTCCTTGGGCGCGAGCAGCGCGAGCTCGGGCAGCATGCGCAGGTAGCCGATGTCGAACACGCCGTGGTGCGTCGGCCCGTCGGCGCCGACGATGCCTGCGCGGTCCATGCAGATCGTCACGGGCAGCCGCTGCAGGCAGACGTCGTGCATCACCTGGTCGAAGGCGCGCTGCAAGAACGTCGAGTAGATCGCGACAACCGGGCGAAAGCCCTCCACCGCGAGGCCCGCGGCGAAGGTCACGGCGTGCTGCTCGGCGATACCGACGTCGTAGAAGCGGCCGGGGAAGCGCTGCTGGAAGCTGTAGAGGCCCGTGCCGTGGGGCATCGCCGCGGTGATCGCGACGACGCGCGGGTCGCGCGCAGCGGCGTCGCAGAGCGTTTCGGCAAATATCTGCGTGTAGGTTGGCGCGCTCGGCGGCGTGTCGGCGGCGGCTGCTGAGGAGGTGGCGGCGGCGCGTGCTGGCGGCACGACGTGAAAGCGCTGCGGATCCGCGTCTACGTCGGGGACACCTTCGCCTTTGCGTGTCAACGCGTGCACCACCACCGGCGTGTCGAAGGTCTTGGCCTGCTCGAAGGCGCGCACCAGCGCGGCGATGTCGTGGCCGTCGACAGGGCCGAGGTAGGCAAAGCCCATGCTCTCGAAGAGCGCGCGCGGCTCCGAGACGGCGCCGACGTTGGGGCTGATCGACATCCCGTTGTCGTTGAGCACGACGATTAGATCGCGCGCGAGGGCGCCGGCGTTGTTGAGCGCCTCGAAGGCCATGCCGCCGGTGAGCGCGCCATCGCCGATGATCGCTACGACGCTTCCGCTGGCCTGTGCCAGGCGCATGCCTTCGCGTACGCCGAGCGCGGCCGAGATCGAGGTCGAGGCGTGACCCGCGCCGAAGATGTCGTGCTCGCTCTCGCTGCGCTTGAGAAAGCCCGAGAGGCCACCTTCGCGCTTGATGCTATCGAACGTATCGCGGCGACCGGTGAGGATCTTGTGCGCGTGTCCCTGATGGCCGACGTCCCAGACGATGCGGTCGCGCGGTGACTCGAAGCAATAGTGCGCGGCGATGGTGAGCTCGACGGCGCCCATGGCCGCGCCGAGGTGGCCACCGTTGCGCAGGATGGTCTCGAGGATCAGCTCGCGCAGCTCGCGCGCGACCTCGGCGAGCTCGCCCAGGTCGAGCCTGCGCAGGTCGTGAGGGCCCTCGATGCTAGGCAGGTGCGCCACGATCGAGGACCTCCGTCGCCCGCCGCTCGACGAGGGCGGCCAGGGCGGCGAGAGGCGCAGCTGCATCGCCGAGGGTTTGCGCGGCACGCGCCGCGCTGCGCGACAGCTCGACGGCGCGCTCGAGCGCGCGCTCGCGGTGGCTGACGAACTCGGCATCGCGCAGGTCGTCGGCGTGCTGGAAGGCGAGGCCGATGTCGACGCCGAAACGCCGCAGCAGCTCGACCTGCTCGTCGTCGCCGCCGCCGGCCAGCGCACCGAGCACGGTGGCGGCCGAAAAGAGCGCGGCCGTCTTGCCGAGGTGGCACGACTCGAGCAGCTCGAAGGTTGGCTCGGTGTCCTTGAGGCTCATGTCGAGCGCTTGGCCGCCAACCATACCGGCGCGGCCGGCCGCGCGCGCCAGCTCAGCCGCCGCACGCACGAAGGCGCGCTGCGCCTCTGGGCGCGCCAGCGCTTCGTCGGCGAGGACCTGGAAAGCCAGCGTGAGCAGCGCGTCGCCGGCCAGGATCGCGGTCGCCTCGCCGTAGCGTTTGTGGCAAGTGGGCTGACCGCGACGCAGGTCGTCGTCGTCCATCGCCGGCAGGTCGTCGTGCACCAGCGAGTAGGAGTGGATCATCTCGACGGCGCAGGCGGCGCCGAGCGCGTGCTCGATGGTGCCGCCCACCGCCTCGGCGGCGGCGACGGTGAGGCACGGTCGCAAGCGCTTGCCGCCGGCCAGCACTGCCTGGCGCATCGCCTCGTGCAGGTGCAGCGGGTCGGAGACTGCCGCGGCGCCGCCCGGCAGGCGTTCGCCCAGCGCGGCGTCGATGCGCGCGCGCACGCGGGCGAGGTACCCTTCGAGGTCGAACGCGCTGTCAGATTTCGGGGCAGCGGCCTGTCCACTGTCTCTCATGGCTCACCTTCAGGGTGCCGGGTGGTCGTGCAGCTTTCGCGTGTCCGTACTAGGGCTCGAGCGGTTGCGTCGTGCCGTCGCGCATCAGCACCTCGACGCGCTGCTCGGCCTCGTCGAGGATGTGCTGTCCGCGACGCGAGAGGCTGACGCCGCGTTCGAACTCGCCGAGCGACCGCTCCAGCGGCAGCTCGCCGCGCTCGAGGGTTTCGACGATCTGACGCAGCTCGGCGAGGATCTCGTCGAATGACGGTGTTTTGTCCGGGGCCTGCTCGCGCTTGTCGCTCACCCAGCGCTTCTAGCCCACGGCTCGTGGCCGGGTCAATGCAAGGGCGCTCGCCAGCAGTGATTTCGCAATTATTCCTGGCCGTTGTTACACTTCCGTGGTGCCCGCCCCGGCCAGTCTTCGCAGCCAGCTGGTCATCGGACTGTCGCTGATGATGCTGGTAGCCACCGTCTCGGTGGGTGTCATCACCCGCTGGAACGTCGGGCGCGACACCTACGAGGCGCAAAAGCAGCATGCCGAGGCGCTCGTCGGCGCGCTCGCGTCGATGCTCGCGCCGGCGATGAGCAAGCGGCCGCTCGATCGCGTGGCGGTGCAGCGGGCGGTGGCCCACATCGGCGCGCAGCGCGTGCTGCGCTATCTCGAGGTGGTCGACGTCGCCTGGCGCGTCGTAGCGCGCTCGCCGAGCAAGGGCACGCGGCCTTCGACGATCATCTTGCGTCGCGCGATCCGCCAGCGCCGAGCCGTCTCCGGCGTGCTGCGCGGCGGCGTCGTCGAGGCAGCCGCGCCGATCCGTGCGGTGCGACGCGTGGGAGCCGTGCGCCTGCGATTCAGCGGGGCGGTCGTCGGCAGCTCGACCGTGGTGTGGGTCATCGTCGCCGTCGACACGCTGGTGCTGCTGCTGTTCGTTGCCTTCGTCGTGACGCGCTACGTGGCGCGGCCGCTGACGGCGCTCGAGCGCGCTGCGGCGCAGGTGGCACGCGGCGATCTCGAGGTGAAGCTCGACGAGGATGGGCCGCGCGAGCTGGCGTCGCTGGCGCTGTCCTTCAACGCGATGACCTCGTCGCTGCGCGAGCAGCTGCACCACATCGAGCAGCAGCGACGCTCGCTGATCCGCTCCGAGAAGCTCGCGTCGGTGGGCCGGCTCGCCGCCGGCGTCGCGCACGAGGTGGGCAACCCGCTGCAGTCGATCATCGGCTTCGCCGACATCCTGCTCGCCGGCGAGCTCGACGACACGCAGCGCGACTTTCTCGAGCGGCTGCAGCGCGAGGCGCAGCGCATCCACGAGATCGTGCGCCAGATGCTCGACTACTCGCGGCCGACGGAGGAGGGCGAGCGCGGCGCGGTGCGCTACGACGACGTGGTCAACCAGGCGGTGCGTCTGGTGCGACCCCAGGAGCGATTCAAGCGCGTCGAAGTCGTCGACAAAGGCATCGCCAAGGCGCCGCTGGTAGACGCCAACGAATCACGGCTGGTGCAGGTGATCGTCAACCTGCTGCTCAACGCCGCCGACGCCGGGGCTCAGCGCGTGACGCTCTCGGTCGAGCAGGATGACGAGTGCGTCTCGCTCGGCGTGGCCAACGACGGCGACCCCATCGCCGACGATCATCGCGAACACGTCTTCGATCCGTTCTTTACGACCAAGGACCCGGGCAAGGGTACGGGCCTGGGCCTCGCCGTCTCGCACTCCATCGTCGAGTCCTTTGGCGGCGAGCTGTCGCTGGCGCCCCAGCGCGAGCTGACCACGTTCATGATCCGCTTGCCTCGCCACGCGCCCGGCGATGGCGGCGAACCCGAGTAGGAGACCCCGATGGTGTTCGGCAGTGACACGATGCCTCTCATCGAAGAGGAGGCCGACAAGCCGCCCAAACGCATCGCGCTCGTCGCTCACGACGGGCGCGAGAAGGCGATTCGCGAGTGGGCGTTGTGGAACAAGGGGCTGCTCGTTGATCACGAGCTCGTCGGCAGCGAGCGCATCGGCCGTGCGCTGCGGGCGGTGGGCGTCGAGGTGAGCGTGCTCGAGGGCGGCGAAGCGCAGCAGATCGGCGCGCTGATCGCCGACGGCGAGATCGATGTGCTGATCTTGCTCTGGAACCCGCTGGCTCGACAGTCGCCCAGTGTCGAAGTGCAGGAGCTGCTGTCCGTCGCCGTGCGCTGCAACATCCCCGTGGCCTGCAATCGCGCCTCCGCAGATCACATCGTCTCGTCGCCGCTGCTGCGCAGCGACTACATGCCGCCCGACGATGATCTCTAGCGGTCCAGCAACCACTGCCAGAGCGACGCGTCGAGCGTCTCGACCACTCGCTCGGCGTCGCGCAGCGTCTCGGCGGCGAAGTTGCCGGTGGAGACGGCGAGACACTCGGCGCCGATGGCGTGGGCAGCGGCGATGTCGAGCGGCGTGTCGCCGATGATCACCACGCGGCAGCGCTCGCGCGGCACGCCGAGGCGGGCGGCGCCGCGGCGCGCGCCGATCTCGAGCAGCGCGGCGCGATCTTCGGCGTCGCTGCCAAAGCCGCCGAAGGCGAAGCGGTTGGCCAGGCCGGCCGGTGAGAGCTTGATGCGTGCGCCGGCTTCGATGTTGCCGGTGCCGAGGCCGAGCGCCACGCCCGCGCCGCCTGCCGACTCGAGCGCGTCGAGCAGCGCCAACACGCCGGGCAGCACGCGGTAGCGCTCGGGCGGCGGATCGAGCGCGGCGGCGAGCACCTCGACGTAGCGGTCGAGGAAGCGCCCGATGGCTGCTTCGATCTCGTCTGCGTCGACGCCGGCCTTGTGCAGCGCCGCGCGCGCGATGGCGCGGTCGGTGCGCCCGCTGAAGTCGAAGTCGAGCAGATCGTCGCGGCCGAACATCTCGTCGATGGCGCCTTGCATCGCGCTGCGACCGGCGCCGCCAGCAGAGATCAGCGTGCCGTCGAGATCGAACAGCAGGATCTGCGCGCGTTCGCTCATGGCAGCGCGCCACGCCGCACGGGCAGGGTGCGGTAACGATCGCGCAGCAGCGTCTGGCGCGAGGTGAGCGCGAAGCTGCGGCCGCCGATGATCACGGCGTCGACCATGGTCGACGTCTCCAGCGGGTCGCCGCTCCAAAGCACGAGGTTGGCGCGCTGGCCGGGCTTGATCAGCCCTTTGTGGCCAAGGCCGAAGACGCGCGCGGGCACGGCGGTGAGCGCTGCGAGCGCCGCTTCGTAGGGCAGACCGTGCGCGACCGCGATGCCGGCGAGCTGGCGCAGCTTGCGCGTGTGATGCGCGCGCCCGTTGGAGGTGAAGCCGACCATCACACCGGCGCGGTGCAAGCGCGCGGCGTTGTCCCAGCGCGCGGCGAGCGCGGCGAAGTTGCGCGGCAGGTTGGCGTCGAGCTCGACGAGCACGGGGACCTTGGCGGCGGCGATCTTGTCGGCCACGCGCCAGGCCTCGGCGGCGCCGCTGAGGACCAGGTCGATGCGCTGCTTCTGCGCCAGCTCGACGGCGCGCAGGATGTCGGCGGCGCGGTCGACGGCGACGACGAGCGGCTGCTTGCGATCGGTGACCGCGACGAGGGCGCGCAAGGCGCTGGCGCTGGCGGCGAGCTCGCGGTGCTGGCCGCGCTCGATGCGCGCGCCGTTGCGCTTGATCCAGCGCGCGTCATCGAGCGCCGCACGCAGTCGCGCCAGGGCGCCAGCGTGTGATCCGGCGGCCGCCGCGCCGTGGGCGCCGAGGGCCGCGTACATCGCCACCGAACTCTGGCTGTCGCGGGCGCTGGCGGCGTCGCCGGCGAGGTCGAAGGCGACGGCTTGTCCGCTGACGAGCCCGCCGCTGAGGCGCGCGATGGCGCTGGTGAAGCCGGCGAGGCGTGCCACGCCGATGACGTTGCTCGCCGGATCGAGCGCGTCGACAGCGCGCAAGTCGGCCCGCACGAGGTCGCGCCGTTTGTTGCCGCCTTTGTGCTTGTCGCGACGCGCGCTGTCCTCGAGCCAGATGTCCACTAGTCCGATGGTCGAGCCCGCCGCGAAGAGGCCCGGCGTCAACACCTTGCCGCGCCCATCGACGACGCGCGCGCCGGGCGGCGGCGTGACGCCCTTGCCCATGGCGCTGATCACGCCGTCGCGCACGACCACCGTCGCGCCGTCGATGGCGGGCCCCGTGAGAGGAAAGACGCGCGCGCCGACGATGGCGAGCGTTCCAGCGCCGCGCTCGGGCTTGGCCGTCTTTTGCGGCCAGCCGGCGAGCCAGCGCCGCTCGGCGGCGGGCAACGACGCGCCCGGCTTGGCGGCGGGCAGCGGCACGGGTCGTGGCACCATCGCCAGCTCGAAGTCGCTCGCGCGCCGACCCTGCGCGCGCCGATAGACGCTACGTCCGTCGACCAGCACCTCGTCGACGAGGCTGTAGACGCTCAGCGGGTCGCCGCTCCAGAGCACGAGATCGGCCATCTTGCCGACGGTCACGCTGCCGGTGTGCTGCTCGATGCCGAGCACGCGCGCCGCGTTGGAGGTCACCACGTCGAGGGCGCGCGCGCGCGGCGACAAAAGCCCCATGGCGCGACCGTGGTAGTAGGCGCGCGCAGCTTCGATGTTGAAGCGCTGGATCACCTGCGGCGAGTCGCTGTGCAGCGACACGAGCGCGCCAGCGCTCCGCACCAGCGCCGCGTTCTCGGGGATCGCGTCGTAGGCTTCGATCTTGAAGCCCCACCAGTTGACCCACGTCACCGTGGCAGTGCCGGCGCGAGCGAGCTTGTCGCGGATCTTGTAGGCCTCGACGGCGTGGTGAAAGGCCTGCACCTTGAAACCGAACTCGCGTGCCACGCGCATCACGTTGGCCATGTCGTCGGCGCGGTAGCAGTGGCAGTGCACCTTGACGCGGCCTTCGATGACGCCGGCGAGGGTCTCGAGGCCGATGTCGCGTTTGGGTGGGCTGGGGCGTTTGCCCGGCGCTTTGGGGCGACCGCGCGTGGCGGCGCCGAAGCTTCGACAATAGGTGCGCCGCTGCGCCTGCCAGCGCGCGATTTGCCGGCGAGCGCTGCGCGTCGAGCGCTGGTAGTGCTGGGCGCGCGCGAGCAGCTGGCGCAGGCGCGCCACGTTGCCCATGCGCGTGTTGGGGCCGCCGCGCTTGCCGTAGATGCGCTTGGGGTTTTCGCCGCAGGCCATCTTGATGGTGTCGGGCGCGCCGCGAAAGCGCATCTCGCCAGGGGTGCGGCCGGGCGCGAGCTTGACGATGAAGCCGCGGCCGCCGACGAGGTTTGCCGAGCCGGGCAGGATCTGCGCGGTGGTGACGCCGGCCGCCAGCGCGCGCGAAAAGCCCGGGTCCTGCGGCCACAGCCCGTCGCGGGCGCGCACCTCGGGCGACGAGGCGCGCACGATCTCGTTGCCGTCGTTGTGCGCGGCGAGCGACGGCGATGGGTAGACGCCGAGGTGGCTGTGGGGATCGATCATGCCGGGCGTCAGATGCCGGCCCTTGGCGTCGATGACGCGGTCGATGTGACCGCGCGGCCGCAGCGCGCGACCCACCGCCGCGATGCGACCGCGCAGGACCAACACGTCGTGGTTCGCCAGAATCTTGCCGGTGCCGGTCCACACGGTCGCGCCGCGGATCAGCGTCGCCGCGTGCGCCGCGTTATCGGCGGGGCGCGAGGTCGGGCTCGTCGTGGCTGGCGTCGTTGCTGGCGTGGCAGGCGCGCCGCCGCCAGCGCTGGCTCGACAGATCGCTGGCGGTTGTCCGCGCGCGGCTTGTCGCCGCGAGCTCGATGACGACGCAGGCACGCACGCGCCGAGCGTGCACGCCGCCAAGCTCAGGCAAGAGATGGAGATGAACGGGGCGCGCACGCGCAGCGCTTGGCTACTCGCCTTCGCCTTCTTTGGCGGTGGTCGCTTCGACGCGCTCGGTGGGCTTGTCCTCGGGGGCGTCGGCCGGGGCCTTCTCGTCGGCAGCCTTCTTCTTGCCGCTGGTCGTGTTGGTCAGCTGCAAGACCAGCGTCGTGATGTTGTCGGTGCCGCCGGCGCGGTTTGCGCCGTCGACGAGCTCGGCCACGACGCGCTCGAGGTCCTCATTCTTCTTGAGGATCTCTTCCATCTCGTCGTCGGTGACCATGCCCGACAGGCCGTCGGAGCAGAGCAGATAGAGATCGCCTTCCTGCACGTCCTCGGTCTTGATGTCGACCTGCACGGAGTCGCGCATGCCCAGCGCGCGCGTGATGACGTTCTTGTGCGGGAAGTTGCGCTCTTCCTCTTCGGTCATGTCGGGCTTGGCGTCGCGGTAGTCCTCGAGCAGCGAGTGGTCGCGAGTGACTTGCTCGAGCGAGCCGTTGCGCAGCCGGTACATTCGGCTGTCGCCAACGTGCGCGACGTAGACCTTGTCACCATGGATCAGCGTGGTGACGATGGTCGTGCCCATGCCCTTGTAGCGGATGTCCTTCGACGCCGCTTCGTAGATCTTGTAGTTGGCCAGCTTGATGCCGCAGACGAGGCGGTTCTCGATGTAGCTGAGGCTGCGGTCCATCTTGTAGGGCCACGTCGCCTCCTCGTCCTTGGTGCGCTGGTAGAACTCGCTCAGCGTCTCGGCTGCCATGCGACTGGCAACCTCGCCGGAGCTATGACCTCCCATGCCGTCGGCGACGATGAACAGCTGCTCGTCCTCCATCAGGCTGAAGTAGTCTTCGTTGTGGGTGCGCTTCATACCCACGTCGGTCTTGGCCGCGTACCGAATTCTCATCGTGTGGTCTTGCTCGTCAGCTACAGCGTGGTCGTCAAAGCGCTCAACAGCCTCGGATGATAGCAGAAACAACCTCGTACAGAAAACAAGCCCATACCCCCGAAAAGACGGGCTCAGGGGGCCAGATCCCTTGACGCTGCGCGCGGCGCTAGGCAGCCTACGCGCGATGCCCAACGCCCCGTCGACCGCCGCGACGACCGAGGTCCTGACCATTGGTGACGAGCTTCTTCGCGGCGAGCTCGTCGACAGCAACAGCGCCTGGCTAGCCGGCCGTTTGGGCGAGCTAGGGCTACCAGCGAGCCGTTTTAGCACCGCCTCCGACGAGCTCGGCGACATCGTCGAGCAGCTGCGCAGCGCGGCGGGGCGCTGCTCGGCGCTGATGGTCAGCGGCGGGCTCGGACCCACCGAGGACGATCGCACCGCCCAGGCGGTGGCGCAGGCGGCCGGCGTCGAGCTCGAGCTGCACGAGGCGCAGCTCGAGGCGATCAAGGCCCGCTTCGCCGCGGTCTCGCTGCCCTTCACCGACAACAACGCCAAGCAGGCGTGGTTGCCGCACGGCGCGCTGGTGCTCGACAACGATATCGGCACGGCGCCCGGCTTCTCGGTGAAGATCGGCGGCTGTCGCGTGTTCTGCATGCCCGGCGTGCCGCGCGAGCTGATGCGCATGTTCGACCGTCATGTCGCCTCGGTGCTCGAAAGCGAGCTCGGCGGACAGCGGCCCGAGCTTCGGCGCGTGAAGGTTTTCGGCCTCGCCGAGGCGCAGGTCGATCACATGCTGCGCGGGCTCGGCGACGGGATCGACGGGCGCGGCTGCACCGTGACGATCCATTACCGCGCCACGTTTCCCGAGATTCACGCCAGCGTCGTGGTGCGCGGCGGCGAGGGCGGGGCGGCCGGTGAGGTCGCGGACGCCTACGCCGAGGCGATGGCCGAGCGGCTCGCCGGCAACGTCTTCGCGCGCGACGCGGCGACCAGCTTTGCCGACGCGTTGGTCGCGACGCTGCGCGAGCACGGCGCCACCGTGGCGTTCGCCGAGTCATGCACGGGCGGGCGCACGGGCGATCTGATCACCAACGCCGCCGGCAGCAGCGACGTGTTTCTGGGCAGCCTCGTGACGTACAGCAACAGCGCCAAGGAGCAGCTGCTGGGCGTGCCGAGCGAGGTGCTGCAGCGCGACGGCGCGGTGAGCCAGCGCTGCGTCGAGGCGATGGCGCGCGGCGCGCGCGAGCGCTTTGGCAGTGACTACGCGGTGGCGATCTCGGGCGTCGCGGGTCCCGGCGGGGGCAGCGCCGAAAAGCCGGTGGGCACGGTGCACTTCGCGCTCGCTGGCCCCGACGGGCTGATGCGCCACGTACATCGCGTTTTCCGCTACGGCGAGCGCGACCGCGTCAAGCAGGTCTCGGCCTACGTGGCGGCGTGGCTGGTCTATCGCGCGCTGACCGCGCCTGGCGCCGACGACGTGATCGGCAAGCGCTGGGCGCCGCGGGGGACACGATGATGTCGGACGACGGCAGCGGTGGCGGCGGCGGCGGC
>JAGQIK010000299.1 GCA_020431405.1 Myxococcales bacterium | reverse complement strand
TGGGCAGCCTGCGCATCATCCACTTCGACGGCGCAAACGTACGCGTGCAAGAGCGCCCCTTCGTCGCGCTGCGCGACGGCGAGACGGTGCAGCTCGGCAGCTACGGCGCGCACGCGCGGCGCGCCCCCTGACAGAAGACCTGACGCGCCTGGCAGTCGCCGGACAACTTGTCAGGCGGCCTGCAACTACGCTTCGCAACTAGACAACTCGCTTCGCATGCTCGCGATCGCCGCGCGCGGCCGCCAACTCGTCAGGTAGGCGCGAGCACCGCCCTCGCAAAACACGCCTTGTGGCGCGCGGTTCGAAGGCTCCTGGAGCTGGCACGGCGCTCGCTATCTCTT
This sequence comes from Myxococcales bacterium, assembly GCA_020431405.1. Classification (GTDB taxonomy): domain Bacteria; phylum Myxococcota_A; class Polyangia; genus JAGQIK01. Next base: position 4,608 of record JAGQIK010000299.1, on the reverse strand, counting down.
CTCGCACAACAGGAGGGATGGGAATGCTGACGGCGATGCTGATCGGGCTCGGAGTGATGGTCGTGTTGGGGAGCGTCTCGCTCGCGTTTACTTTCGACGCGGAGCAGCCGCAGGAACGTCCACCCGAGGCGCTCGAAGCGCCCAAGCCAACGCTGGTCCTCTTTCAGCCCACCGGCTGGACCGCCAAGCTCGACAACGTGCCCCTCGAGGACCTCGTCGCGAGCATCGAGGACCACCTCAAGCAAGAGCGCGCGGTTGCCGAGCGCTTCGCTCGAGATCCGTCCGCTCGCACGCTCTGGCTCGACTAGGCGCCATCATGAAAGACGACGACGGCGCGCTCGTGCGGCGCGCGCTCTACGAGTGCGCCCTCTTCTCGGGCCTCGACAACGCCCATCGCGACCTCGTCTGCAAGGTCGCGGAGGCTAGGACGCTGCTCGCAGGCGCTCCGATCTTCCTTCTCGGTCAGGAGGCCAGCGAGGTCTTGGTCATCGCCGATGGCGGCGTCGCGCTGCAACTGCCAGTGGCGATCCGCGGCAAGGGTGCAGACATCACCATCGAGGAGAAGGGCCCCGGCGACGTCATCGCCTGGTCGGCGCTGGTCGCGCCGCACAAGCTGACACTCAGCGCACGCACGCTCGCTCGGTCGACCCTCGTCGCGCTGCGTCGCGACGACCTGCACGCGCTCTTTCACGAGCATCCGGTGATCCATCAAAAGACCATCGAAAACCTCTGCCACGTCATCGGCAGCCGCGTCGCGCTGCTCGAGGCGCTGCTGATGCGCGACCTGCAACGCTGGGTCGTCGAGAGGTTCGGGTAGCCCCATGCGCCAACGAGACTTCACGCGCAGCGCGCCCCTGGCCGCACTGCTGCTGTCAGCAGCCGTCGGCTGCTCGGCAGCCATGGCGGGCAGCGGCAGCGGCAGCGGCAGCAGCAGCGGCAGCGGCAGCGGCAGCGGCACAGCCAAGGGAAGCGCCAGCGGCACAGCCAAGAACAGCGCCCGAGCCATCGCCGCCGTCTCGGGCGACGTCTACCCGGTGCCCAAACCGCCCTTCAGCAAAGGCATCTTCCCCTGCACCGAGTGTCACGACACCAGCGACACCCCCAACACCAAGCGCCGCGTGCTCAGCGACCAGCACGAGAAGATCAAGCTGCATCACGGCCCACGCGAGCGCTGGTGCTTCGACTGTCACAACCCGAACAACCGCGACAAGCTGCGCCTCGCCAGCGGCCGGCTGATCAGCTTCACCGAGTCCTACAAGCTCTGCGGTCAGTGCCACGGACCGAAGCTGCGCGACTGGCGCGTCGGCGTGCACGGTAAGCGCACCGGCTCGTGGCGCGGCCGCAAGCGCTACCTGCTGTGCGCGCACTGCCACAACCCGCACTCGCCGCGCTTCAAGCCGATCAAGCCGATGCCGCCGCCTGTGCGAACGAAAGACATCCGATGACCGTGCCGGTGGAGATAGAGGAGACGACCATGAGTGGCACACCCGAGGACTCGAAGCACACTGGCACACGCTCCCCTCGCCGTCGCAGCTCGCGACGACGATTCCTCAAACAGGCCTCGGCGGCGGCCTCCGCGGCGCTACTCGCCGCCTGCAGCGAGTCGGCGCGCGAGGCTTTCTTCCAGGCGCACTTCAAAGAGCTATCCAAGGACGAGCTGAAGCAGATCCTCGCGCGCCTCGAGCGCGAGCACAGCGCCACGTACAAAAAGCGCGTCACCGTCGGCGCGGAGCCCGCCCAGGAAGGCGTGCTGTTCGGCTACGGGCTCGACCTCTCGCGCTGTATCGGCTGCCGTCGCTGCGTCTACGCCTGCGTCAAAGAGAACAACCAGTCGCGCTCGCCGCAGGTGCACTGGATCCGCGTGCTCGAAATGGACAAGGCCAAGGGCGTCGACCTCTCCGAATCCAACGCCTACTACAACCCCGACCAAGTGCCGAGCCGCGACAAGTTCTACATGCCGGTGCAGTGCCAGCAGTGCCGCAATCCGCCCTGCGTCTCGGTATGCCCCGTCGGCGCCACGTGGCAGGAGCCCGACGGCATCGTCGTCATCGACTACAACTGGTGCATCGGCTGCCGCTACTGCATGGCGGCATGTCCATATGGCGCGCGGCGCTTCAACTGGGGCGAGCCTCACGTCGCGGCCAAGGACTTCAACCCCGACACCCACTACCTCGGCAACCGCGCGCGCTACAAAGGTGTGGTCGAGAAGTGCACCTTCTGTATCCAGCGCGTGCGCAAGGGGCGCTATCCGGCCTGCGTCGAGATCTGTCCGGTCGGCGCGCGCAAGTTCGGCAACCTGCTCGATGCGAAGAGCGAGATCCGCTACGTGCTCGCCAACAAGCGCGTCTTCATCCTCAAGGAAGAGATCAACACCCAACCGAAGTTCTACTACTTCTACGGCGTATAGGAGGCGCGCGATGCTCTTCTACCGCTTCCTGCTGGGCAGCCTCCGGCAGATCACGCGCGGCAGCAAAGCCTACTTCGCGTGGTGCGCGTTTCTGCTCGTCTGCATCATCGTCGGCATCGTCGGCTACAGCGATCAGCTGCAGCACGGCCTGATCCGTACGCACATGCGCGACCAGGTCTCGTGGGGCTTCTACATCGGAAACTTCACTTTCCTGGTAGGCGTCGCCGCCGCGGCCGTGGTGCTCGTCATCCCCGCCTACATCTACAACTGGAAGCCCATCAAGGAGATCGTGATCATCGGCGAGCTGCTCGCCGTCAGCGCCATCGTGATGTGCCTGCTCTTTGTCGCGGTCGACATCGGGCGCCCCGACCGCTTCTGGCACCTCATCCCGTTCATCGGCCACATGAACTTCCCGTCGTCGATCCTCGCGTGGGATGTGCTGGTGCTCAATTTCTACGGCGTGCTCAACTTCGCCATCGTCACGCACATCCTCTATCGCGCCTATACCAAGCGCGAATACAGCAAGCGCTTCGCGCTTCCGTTGATCATGATCTCCATTCCCGCCGCCGTCGCGATCCACACCGTAACGGCCTTCGTGTACAACGGCTTGCCCGCGCGCCCCTACTGGAACAGCGCGATCCTCGCGCCGCGCTTCCTCGCCTCGGCGTTCTGCTCGGGCCCCGCGATCATCCTCATCCTGCTGCAGACGCTGCGCCACTACACCAAGCTCGACATCAAGGACAGCGCCATCTGGAAGATAGCCGAGCTGATGGCCTACGCGATGTTCATCAACCTGTTCCTGCTCGCCGCCGAGGTCTTTCGCGAGTACTACTCCAACACGCACCACCTGCTGTTCACCAAGTACCTCTTTAGCGGTCTACACGGCCACGACGGCGTCGTGGTCTACGGCTGGCTCTCGGTGGTGCTCAGCGTGGGCGCGTTCGTCCTGTTTCTGATGCCCGCCACTCGCAGGAACCCGCTCACGCTCAACCTCGGCGCGCTCGCCATCTATGCTGGTGTCTATATCGAGAAGGGTATCGCCCTCGTCATCCCCGGCTTCACGCCGTCGACGCTGGGCGAGATCTACGAGTACGGCCCTAGCCGCACCGAGGTCGAGGTCGCAGTCGGCATCTTCGGTGTCGGCTTTCTTGTCTTCACGCTGATGCTCAAGGTCGCGATCCCGATCATGCGCGGCGAGCTCGTCTATTCGCGCGAGCCGCCGGCCAAGGCCGATGCGCCGAGCGCGGAGCACAGCGCGACAGCGAGCTAGCAAGGCCCATCGAGATGCAGCAAGATGAAAGCGAGGGCGTGGCCGATAGGCGAATAGCGCGCGCCATAGGGTGATAGCTGTCAGTTGGGGCGCCAGTTAGGGTGCCAGGTAGGGTGTCGGGGCGCGATGGGCTGGTGGAAGATCGACCGCTTGAGCTGGAAGCTCGGAGTATCGGTTGGCCTGCTGGTGGTGGCGGCGCTGCTCGGCGGCGTCACGCTCGCGCACCGCACGCTCGACGCCGAGGTCGTCGCCACCGTGCGGCGCGACGCGCAACGCGAGACGCGTCTTATCCGCGAGGCGCTCGAGCACCAGATGCTCGACAAGGAGAGCGACCTGATCCGCCGCATGGTGGCCGGGTTCGCTAGCCGCGACGGCGTCGAGCGCGTCATGATCCTCGACCGCAAAGGCGAGGTCCGCTACAGCAGCGACCCCGCCGTGCGCACGCGCCACTTCGCCGCGACCTCACCAACCTGTCAGGTCTGCCACCAGCGCCCGGCCAAGCAGCGCATGACGAGCACGCTGCTCGAGCTGGCGCGCGGCACCGTGCTGCGCTGCGTGCAGCCGATCCGCAACCGCAAGGCCTGCCACGGCTGCCACGAGGCCGAGCACCGCATCAACGGCGTGATCATCGTAGACATCCCCGTCGGTCAAACGCGCCGCGCCATCGCCGCGTCGATGCAGCGCATCAGCCTGGGGGCGGGCGCGCTGGCGTTCGCGCTGCTGGTGGGCATCGGCGTGGCCGTGCGGCGTTTGGTGATCCGCCGCCTCGTGCGCTTCGAACGCACCGCGCGCGCCATCGCCCGCGGCGAGCACACACGCCGCGTGCCCATCGAAGGCGACGACGCCCTCGCGCGCGTCGAGCGCCAGTTCAACGACATGGCGGACTCCGTCACCGGACTGCTCGGGCAGCTCGAAGAGCAGCGAGCGGACC
>JAGQIK010000298.1 GCA_020431405.1 Myxococcales bacterium | reverse complement strand
TCGACCCGCTCTCCACCGCCTGCTGGTTCGACGGCTATCGCGACCGCGAGCCGAACGAGGCCAACCCCTGGCCCACGGCACGCACCTTCCTGCTGACCACCGGCTGGCGTCGCGGTCGAGGCGGCCGCTTCAGCGTCAACGACATCCCAGGCAAGCGCCACTAACGCAGTCCCCCCACGCCCCAAGCCCGCAACTCGGCCCGCCGCGCCAAGACGACAGTCCATCAGCGCCGCGCCCAGCCGCGCCCGAACACGCACTAACCACCAACGCACGAGGCGGTCGGTTCTGCCGACGATTCGCCTCCTCTTCCGCGTCTGACGATCGACAGAAGCGCGGGAATGCCGAGGCCCTCTTTGTCCTGGTGTTGGGTGGTGCGTTGAGGGCTGGCAAGGGCGCGTCCAGCGAGAACAAGCCCGGTGGGGCGAAGTTGCCATCGTTCGTGGGCGTGAGGACGCCGATCGCCAGCGCGCCAGGCTCTGGCCACTCAGCCGCAAACGCTAGAGCCCGACGAGCGGCGGCCTCCAGGTCGCCGCTAGCGCGACAGCGCCGCGCGGGCGCGGGCGACGAGGCGCGGCTCGCGGCGCGCGTAGAGCTTGGACATCAAGCGAAACGCAGCGCGTGCACGCGCGCGTGCTTTGGCCTTCATGTAGAGCTGCACGCTGTGCAGCAGCGCGCTCGGCGCGTCGCGTTCGCCAGGGAAGCGCTGGCCGTACTGGAAGAAGGCGCGGGCCGCGCGCGCGGGGCGCTTGGCCACGATCTCGGCGTCGGCGATGCGCAGCAGCGCGCGCCCGACGAGCTGCGAGCGCGCGTGGCGGTGCACGAGCATCGTCAGCGGGACGAGCGCGCGCTTGGATTGGCCGGCCATGCGCAGGCAGACAGCGGCGTTGTAGAGCAGCTCGGCGGGGGCGCGCGAGTAGCGGCGGTGCTTGCGGTAGGCGCCGAGGTAGGTCGCGGCACAGGCGCTGTGCTGCTTGCGCTTCTCGAGCTGCTCGGCGCGGTGGCGCAGCAGCTGCACCTTGAGGCGGTGAAGACGTATCAGTCGCTGACCGGTGGCGATGGACTGCATGCGCAGCAGCCGGTCGACCCAGCGCTCCATCTCGACGTAGCGCTTGAGCCGATTGAGACAGTCGAGCAGCAGGTCGGCGCTGTAGCCGGCCACGGCCTGGCCGCTCCAGTGCGTCACGACGGCGGCGAAACCTTTGTAAGCGTCGTCGAAGCGCTGTGCCTTGAAGTGCTCCTGGGCTTCGCGATATCGGCTCAGCGCCGACGGTGACGGGCGCTTCGAGGCGGCGGCGACCGAGCTGGTCAGCAGCAGCGCGGCAACGACGAGACCGATGGGATAGATGAGGCAGCGGCGGCGGCGGCGACGTGCGTGCATGACGCATCTGACGCCGCCGCGGCGGCGAAGTTTCGTCCGCGATCGCACAGCGTGGCAGATCGCCACACACACGCGGCGCGCGTCGACGGTCGCCAGGCGTGTGCTTGGCCGCGGATCAGCGCTTGCACGACCGATGCTCGAAGCGAAGCACACAAAGGAGCGCTACCAACATGAACCTTAGATTCCCGAGCCACATCAGCCTCTCGGAGAAGAACCGCTCGCAGCTCGTCGACGTGCTCAATGCCCAGCTCGCCAATGCCCTCGATCTTTGGTCGCAGCTCAAGCAGGCGCACTGGAACCTGCGCGGGCGCTTCTTCATCTCCCGCCACGAGCTCTTCGACGCGCTCGCCGAGCACTTGCAGCAGCACGCCGACGACCTCGCCGAGCGCGCCAGCGCCCTCGGAGGCTACGCTCAGGGCACCGTGCGGCTCGCAGCGCACAACAGCACGCTCGAGGAGCACGACCTCGGCGCTGTCAACGGACAGGCGCACGTGCAATCGCTGGTGGCGCGCTACGCCGCCCACTCGGCGAGCCTGCGCATCGCCATCGGCACATCGCAGACCATGGGCGACCCCGCCAGCGAGGACCTGCTCAGCGGCCAGCTGCGCGAGGTCGAAAAAGACATGTGGTTTCTCGAGAGCCACCTGGCGGACTAGTCGACAGTGAAGCTCGAAAAAACCTGGCAGCTGCTGATCGGCAAGCTGCAGGGCTGGTTCAACGACCTGGTGTTGATCCTGCCCAACTTCGTCGCCGCGCTGCTGGTCATGGGCGTCTTCGTCGTCGCAGCCAAGCTGCTTCGACGCGGCTTTCTGCGCCTCTTCGGCCGCATCTCCGAGCGCTCGGCGCTGGTGGGCCTCGGTGGCACCTTGGTCAACGTCGGCGTGCTGTGCGTCGGCGTGGTCGTCTCGCTCGAGATCCTCCATCTCGAAAAGACCGTCATGTCCGTGCTCGCCGGCGTCGGCGTCATCGGCCTCGCGCTCGGCTTCGCGTTTCAGGACATCGCCGCCAACTTCATGTCAGGCGTGCTGATCCTGGTGCGCAGGCCGCTGCGCGTCGGACACCTGGTCAAGACCGGCGACTACTTCGGTCACGTGCAGGCGATCAACCTGCGCAACACGATCATCGTCACGCTCAGCGGAGAGACGGTCTTGATACCCAACAAGAGCGTATTTCAGAGCCCGCTGGTCAACTACAGCCTCACCGACGAGCGGCGCGTCGACGTCGTGGTGGGCGTGTCCTATGACGAGGATCTCGTCGAGGCGCAGGCTCGCGCGCGCGAGGCCGTCGAGGCGATCGAGGCGCGCGATGGCGCGCGCGAGGTCGAGGTCTTCTACAGCGCCTTTGGCGGCAGCTCGATCGACTTTCAGCTGCGCTTCTGGATCGACTCGCCCGAGGAGAGCGCCTACCTGGCGGCGCGCAGCGACGCGATCATCGCGATCAAGCGCGCCTTCGACGCGGCCGACATCACGATCCCGTTTCCCATCCGCACGCTCGACTTCGGCGCCGACGCGACCGCGGCGCTGGCGCAGCTCTCGCCCCGCTCAGGCAGCAGCCGCGCTGGCAGCGACGGCGCTGGCGTGACCCATGTCTCGTAGATGTCGCGCGTGCGCGGTCAGCGCGTCCCACAGCGTGACGTGCTCGCGGTACGCCACGTGATGGCGCAGGCAGACCTCGCGCACCACCTCGGCGACCGCCGGGTAGTGCACGTGACTGATCTTGGGAAACAGATGGTGCTCGACCTGGTAGTTGAGCCCGCCTAGATACCAGGTCAGCAGGCGGCTGCCGCGCGCGAAGTTGACGGTGGTCGCCAGCTGCTGCTCGGCCCAGTCGTGCTCGAGACGCTCGGTGGACTCGGGGCAGTCGAACTGGTCGGCGCCTTCCACGCAGTGCGCCAGCTGGAACACGGCGGCCATGATCACGCCCATCATGCCGAAGCACAGCAGGTAGAACGCCAGCGTGAGCCACACGCCGTGGATCCAGATCGGGATCACGAACGCCCAGCTGATGAAGATCAGCTTGCCAGCGAGAAACTGCACCAGGTCCCAGCCGCGCGGGCGCGGCATGCGGTGGCCGGCGACCCTGCCCGTGATCACGTCGCGATAGTCGTCGACGACGTGCCACTTGACCGCCAGCGCCCCGTAGAGCAGCCAGGCGTACCAGTGCTGGAAGCGGTGGATGCGCATGCGCGGCTGGTGCGGCGAGAGGCGCAGCAACGCGCCCGCCTCGAGGTCGTCATCGACGCCGGCGACGTTGGGGTAGCTGTGGTGCAAGAAGTTGTGCTTGAAGCGCCAGACGTAGGAGCTGCCGCCGAGGATGTCGAGCGTCATCGCCGCCATGCGATTGCCCGCGCGATGGCTCGCGTAGCTGCCGTGCCCGCCGTCGTGCATGATGTTGAAGCCGATGCCGGCGAGCGCGAAGGCGAGCACCACCGAGAGCGGGATCGCTTGCCACCACGCCGTCGCCACCAAGAGCAACAGCAGGTACGACCCCACGGCGATGCCGCCGATGACCAGGCTCTTGCGGAAGATCCGCCAGCCGCCGGGCGAGTCGTGGGGCGCGCCGTCGAGATAGGCCTGTACTGCGGCTTTGAGCTCGTTGCGCAGCGCACCATGCGGCGGGTATTTCGGCAGTGTTCTTTGCATGATCTTCGCCCGGGTCTATCAGCTCGGGGTGCAAAAGTCTATCAGGCTGGAGCTGGGCTTACGGGCCGGGTTCGGCCCTGTCACCTGGCGTTGCTATTGTCGCCCATATTCCGCCAGCAGTGGAGGTGGGGAGGTAATGACAAATGTCAGAAAACCTTCGGACCATCGAGCAGCTCGAAGGTGCTGACGCGGTGCTCGAGCGGCTGTCGACGGCGGCACGCGAGCGGCCGCTGGCGCTCTTTGTCGACTACGACGGCACGCTGACGCCGATCGTCGAGCGCCCCGAGCTGGCGCGCCTTTCGCCGCAGGCGCGCGCCACGCTCGAGGCCTTGGCGCGCCGCACCACGGTGGCGGTGGTCAGCGGGCGCGACCGCGAGGACGTCGAGCAGCTCGTCAACCTCGGGCGCATCGTCTTCGCCGGCAGCCACGGCTTCGATATCCGGCGCGGCTACGGGCAGCTCTTGCGCTTCGAGCACGAGCTCGGCCGCGCGTGCCTGCCCGACCTCGACGCGGCCGAGGCCGAGCTCGGCGCCGCGCTCGCGTCGGTGCAAGGCGCCCAGATCGAGCGCAAGCGCTTCGCCATCGCGATCCACTACCGGCGCGTGGCCGACCACGACATCGGCCACGTCGAGCACGTGGTGCGCAGCGTGCTCTCGCAGAAGCCCAACCTGCGCATGCGCTTTGGCAAGCGCGTCTTCGAGCTGACGCCGGCGGTCGAGTGGAACAAGGGCCGCGCCGTGCGCTGGCTCATCGACAAGCTCTCGCTGCACGACGCCCTGCCCGTCTACATCGGCGATGACCTCACCGACGAGGACGCCTTCGCCGCGCTCGGCGACGACGGCGTGGCGATCCTCGTCGGCGACCACGGCCAGCCCAGCGCGGCGCGCTACCACCTCGAAGACACCGCAGCGGTGGAGCGGCTGCTGGCGCGCCTCGTCGACGTGCTTCCCGAGCCGCAGAGCACCGAAGAGCACGAAGGCAACAACCAGCGCCTGGTCGTCGTCTCCAACCGACTGCCCGTGGTGCTGCGCCGCGAGGACGACGGCAGCTGGCGCGCGCGACCGGGCAGCGGCGGTCTCGTCTCGGCGCTCGGCCCGGTGCTGAGTGGCCGCGGCGGCATGTGGATCGGCTGGGCCGGCACCAGCGACCCGTCGCCGCTCGCCGCGCTGCGCGAAACGTCGGCGCAAGACACGGGCTACAGGCTCGAGCCGCTGACGCTCAGCGATGAAGAGGTCGACCTCTACTACTACGGCTTCTCCAACGAAGTGCTGTGGCCGCTCTTTCACGACATGGTCGACCGCTGCAACTTCGACCCCAGCTACTGGCCAGCTTACTGCGATGTGAACCAGCGCTTCGCCGAACGTATCGCCACGACCACCTCCGAAGGCGACTACGTCTGGGTGCAGGACTATCACCTGATGCTGGTCGCGCAGGAGCTCGAGGCGCTCGGCGCGCCGCGCAAGTGCGGCTTCTTTCTTCACATCCCCTTTCCGCCGCTCGACATCTTCCTCAAGCTGCCGTGGCGTTTCCAGATCCTGAGCGCGATGCGGCGCTTCGAGCTGCTCGGCTTTCAGACCGTGCGCGATCGCCGCAACTTCATCCAGTGCCTGCGCGCGCTGGTGCCATCGGTCAAGGTCGCGGGCGGCAGCAAGCAGGTGCAGACCGTCACCGCGCGCGACGGACGCGAGCTGCGCGTCGGCGCGTTTCCCATCGGCATCGACTACCGCTCCTTCGCCGGCGACGCCGCCAGCGAGGAGGTGGCCCAGGGCGCCTGGTACATCCACGAGAAGCTGCCGCGGCAACAGCTGATCCTCGGCGTCGACCGGCTCGACTACTCCAAGGGCATCCCGCAGCGGCTGCGCGCCTTCGCCACCGCGCTCGAGCGACACCCTGACCTGCGCGGCAACGTGACGTTCGTGCAGGTGGTGGTGCCGAGCCGCGAGGACGTGCCCGCCTACCGCGCGCTCAAAGGCGAGATCGAGCGGCTGGTCGGCGAGATCAACGGCCGCTTCACCGTCTCGGGCTGGACGCCGATCCACTACATCTTTCGCTCGCTCGATCGCACCGAGCTCTTGTCGTACTACCGCACCGCCGAGATCGCGCTGATCACGCCGCTCAAAGACGGCATGAACCTCGTCGCCAAGGAGTACTGCGCCTGCAGCCTCGAGGAAAACGGCGTGCTGATCCTCAGCGAGTTCGCCGGCGCCGCGGCGCAGCTGCACAACGCCGCGCTGCTCGTTAACCCCTACGACATCGACGGCGTCGCCGACGCGATCTATCGCGCCTACACCATGGAGCCCGCCGAGCGGCGCGCGTTGATGCAGCGCGCGCGGCGCATCGTGCTGCGCACCTCGGTGTTCTGGTGGGTCAACAGCTTCCTGCGGGCTGCGTTCTCGCGCGAGCTGGACGACTTCGCACCCGTGGCGCTGTACGTGCCTCAGCCCGCGGCCGCGGCTGCCCCGCCGCCGCCGACGACGACGACGCCGGCGCCCGGAAGCTGAACAGCCCCCAGCGCAGCCCCACCGGGATGACCAGCGCGACGTTGGTGCAAGCGACCAGCTCGAAGGTGTACTGCGGCCAGGCGACCATCGCCGAGACGAAGGGCACGAGCATCATCGCCGCGAAGGCGTAGGTCGCCTCGCGCTGGAACACCGACGCCACCACGCCCATCGCGCCGAGCGCGAAGAAGCAGTAGACCAGCGCCGCGTGCGCGTCGAGGCCGAGCGAGATCGCCACGCAGTGGTTGGCGATGTGCACCAGCGGTACGAACAGCAGCGCGATCATGAAGCCGCGGTTGGCCGCGTTGGAAAAGAGCGCCTTGCGCCAGCGCAATCCGAACAGCACCTGCTGCAGGCCGAGGGCGACGTAGAAGGCGATCAGCGTCTGATGCGTCAGCTCGAGCGCGCCGAGCCTGTGCAGCAGCGCCGCGCCGAGCGAGCACAGCACGGTGGTCATCAGAGACAGCCCGACCATCAGCGCGCGGCGGCGCGCGGCGATGCTGAAGTCGGCGTCGTGCTGCATCTGCGCCAGCTCGGTGGCGCTCTGCTCGGCGGCGACGGCGCGTGCCTCTTGCTGCGCGACGCGCGCCACGAGCGACTCGGGCGCGCGCTCGCCGAGCTCCTCGACGAGCAAGCGCGCGGCGCCCGGCTTGTTGCGGCCGAGCTCGTACTCGATCATCAAGCCCAGGGCCTCGTCGAGCCCGCGCTGGGCGGCGGCGTTTTCGCGCCACGAGGAGAGCGCCTGGTTGAAGCCAAAGCGCGCCTCGGCGAAGCGCTGGTAGATCTCGCGCAGCTGCTCGTCGGCGTCGGACCTGTCGATGAGCAGGCGCAAGAGCTCGAGGCTCGACTGCGCCTGCTCGGCGAGCTGGCGCGAGCCTTCGTGCTCGACGAAGCGCTCGACGGCGCGGCGCAGCGACGCGACGCTGCTATAGCGTCGCTTGGGGCGCGGCTCGAGCGCGCGGCCCGCGATGTGCGCCAGCTCCCCGGGCGCGCGCTCGTCGAAGCGCGGGCGTATGGCCTGCCGCACCTTGCGCAGGCTGTGGTCGAGGTCGTCGTCGGCGTGCGGGGCGACGCCGCAGATCAGCTGATGCAGGATCGCGCCCAGCAGATAGACGTCGGTGCGCGCGTCGACGTGCGAGCCGCCACCCTTGAGCATCTCGGGCGCCATGTAGGCCGGCGTGCCGACGATGACGTCGTCGCGCAGCGAGCCGCCGCCGCCGCCGGTCTCGTAGGCCGCACCCCAGTCGCAGAGGTAGACCTCGCCGAAGCTGCCGATCATCACGTTGTCGGGCTTGAGGTCGCGGTGGATCACACCGCGGCTGTGGGCGTATTCCACGGCGCGGCAGACCTGCATGAAGATGTCGAGGTGCCTGCGAAGCTCGAGGCCACCCTCGTCGGCGGCCGCCCCTTCGCGCGGCAGCGAGTCGGTCCAGCGGCGGCCCTCGATGCGCTTCATCACGATCAGCGGCTTGCCGTCGCCGTCGTGCTGCACGGCGTGGATCGGCACGATGTTGGGGTGCTCGAGCGAGCCGCAGATCATCGCCTCGCGCAGCATCGCCTCGGCGGCGTCGTGCGGCGCGGGCGTGCGCAGGCGCTTGATCGCCACGTCGCGTCGCAGCGAGCGTTGATAGGCGAGCTCCACCACGCCCATGCCGCCCTCGCCGAGCGAGCGCATCACGCGCAGGTCGTGATCAGCGTGTGCGCACGCCGCGCCGCCCTCTTCTTCGTGGGGTCGGGTCGGCAGTGTGGTGTCGCATGGCGCCGAGTCAGCACGCCGCGCTGCGTTCATCGCGTTCTACCCCTCATCGGTCTGCGAGCCGGTGGTGTCAGCGCGTGTGCGATGCAACCGTGGTGCCGAGACTTTTCCCAACAGATCCGCGCGCGCCGTGGTGGCTGTGGCCCCAGCCTGGTGAGCGCGTAGTGCAACCGGCTGTGGGCAGGCGCTCGCGCCGGCTCGCGGGCTGTCCTATGATCGGCGAATGTCCAAACACCACGAGCACACGCACCTGTGTCTTTCCTGCCTGGTCGCGCGCCTCGGACGCGCCACGCGAGGCGGCCTGCTCGCGGGCGCGCTGCTCGGCCTCGCCGCCGGCGGCATGACGGCCTGCTCGGACAGCACGAGCGGCAAGACCGACACGATCAAGGTCGCCGACGGCGCGAACGAGGCCGCGGCGAGTGACGCTGCGCGCGAGAGCGCCGCGGCGGACTCGGGCGTGGACATGGCCGACGCGGCGGCCGGCGACACGACACACGACGTGCCGCAGCTTCCGCCCTACGGCATCGCGCCGGTCATCATCGACCAGCTCGCCTAGAGAGCACGCCGTGCGCCGCGCGCTCGACGGCGTGATCATCATCGACGGCAGCGGCGCTCCCGCGCGACGCGCGCGCGTGGTGATCGAGGCCGACCGGCTCGTGGAGGTCGTGGAGGTCGGCGAGGTCGGCGAGGTCGGCGAGGCGCGCGGCGGCGAAGGCGCGCTGGTCGTCATGCCGGGGCTCGTCGACGCCCACGCCCACGCCGAGAGCGACGAGGCCTTCGCAGCGCTGCTCGCCCACGGCGTGACCACCATCCGCAACCCGGCGACGGCGGGCGAGCGACCGCTGCGACCGGCGCCAGGGCGCGGGCCCGACGTTATCGCAGCAGGGCCGGCCATCGATCACGCGGCGCGCGCCGCCGACATCGCCTCGATCTGCCCTGCCGCCGACGCCGACGCCGTACGCCGCGCGGTGGCGCGCCACGTCGACGCCGGCTTCGACTGGATCAAGCTCTACAACGGGCTCACGCCCGAGATGGTGGCCGCCGGCATCGAGGCCGCCCACCACGCCGGCCGCCGCGTGCTCGGCGACCTGGTGGCGACGAGCTGGCGCGAGGGCGCCGAGCTCGGCGTCGACGGCCTCTGCCACGCCGTGCCACGCCACGCCGAGATGCTGCCCGCGGCGCGACGCGCCGATTACGCCGCGCGCTGCGCGACGGGCAAAGGGCCCGCGTATCTGCACTGGCTCGAGCTGCTCGAGGTGCGAGGCGACGAGGTCGCGCGCACCGCCGACGTGCTCGCCGCGCGCGCCGTGCCGCTCGACGTGACGCTGGTCGCGCTCGAGGCGGCGCTGCTTCACGCGGACGCACGCTATCGCCAGCAGGTCGGCCTCGATCCGCTCGCGGCGCCTGCACCGGCACACGTCATCGATCGCCTGCGCGCCGCCTTCGACACGGCGCTCGCGCTGGTGGGCGAAATGCATCGCCGCGGCGTCACGATCATCGCCGGCTCCGACACGCCGCGACACCTCGTGCCGCCCGGTGCGAGCCTGCAGCGCGAGCTTCGGCTGCTGTGCCGCGCCGGCCTCTCGGCCCACGAAGCGATCGCCGCCGCAACCGGCGCAGCGGCGCGCGCGCTGCTGGGCGACGACGCCGACCGCGGCGTGCTACGCGCCGGCGCACGCGCCGACTTGGTGCTGCTCGACAAGAGCCCGCTAGACGACATCGACAACGTGGGGCGCGTCACCGAGGTGATCCTCGCCGGGCAGACGGTCTGGTCGCGGCCACGTCGATGACAACGCGGTGGTAGCATGCGCTATGGAGCCGACACTGGTCTACCTAGGGGCAGGTGCTTTCGCGTCGGCCTCCGCGCTGATCGCACGGCTTTACGCGCTGCGCGGCGACGTGCCGCCAGAGCGCTGGCGATCGTACAAACGCATAGACATCGCAGACGCAGTAGCCCATCGCGTACAGCGCATCTGCGGAACCCTCGAATACATCGATTCCGCGCCGCTCGTCGCGCCCTTGAGCGGCCGTCAGTGCGCCTACTACGAGGTCACTGTCGAGGAGTTCGGGCCGCCCGACGGTGTCGGCTGGGTCACTCGGCACGTCGGCCGCGAAATGAAGGACTTCTTCGTGCGCGACAGCACCGCCCGCGCCCGCGTCTGTCCGAGCTCACCGACCGTCATGCTCGACATCGACGAGAAGGTGGTGCCGCAGTTCTTCAAGAAGCGGCCCCCCAGCGTGCAACGTCTGCTCGACCAGCTGCCTGACGTCACCATCGATGACCCCGAGTGCGTCTGCATTCGCGAAGGGGTGCTCGAGGCCGGCGAGACCATCACGGTCATGGGCGGCTGCTACTGGGAGGCCGATGAGGCGCAACACATGTATCGCGACATGGGGCGTCGGCTCGTGATCGGCGCCACCGACGAAGGCGACATGTTCCTCAGCGATCGCAAGATCAAGCGATGAGCTGACGGCTAGTAGTACTGGACGCGGCAGCGCTGTAGGCGGCGCCCGGCGCCGTGGCGGCGCTTTCCAAAGCAGGCGAGCAATTGGTCGACGGCCGCCTTGGTGCCGCCCGCCATCGTGTCGACGCGCGCGCCGAAGCTCGACTGTACGAGCGCTCGCCCGCCGCCGTCGTGCAGTCGCAGCGCGAGCGCCGTCTTGTAGGCCGAATAGACGATCTCGGGCACTACCGAGACCTCTGCTTGGTTTCGGCGCGGCGTGATCCGGCAGCCTCGGCTGCGCAGGGCATCGACGATCGCTGCGCGGATCTCGGGCACCCAGCGGCGATCGGTGCTGTGCACGCGACCGAAGAAACGACCGACGAAGCAGGAGCTGGGCGTCGCGGATGCAGCACCCGGCGCCAGGGGCGTCTGCGACGTGGTGCAGGCGCACGGGACCAGCACGAACGCGAGCGCGAGCACGAGCACGAGCGGGGCCGCGCGCCCGCCGCCGTTCATTGCCGGCCGATCGATCACGGCGCGCTAGTGTCCGCCGCCGCCGCCGCCGCCGCCGCCGCCGCGCTTGCGCCGGCCTGCTTTGCTGCCGCCGCTCCGGCCACGCCGCCCCTTCTTGCCGTGCCCCATCTTGCCGCCCGGTCCGGCTTTACCCGCCGCGCCCTTCTTGCCTTTGCCCTTGCCCGCTGCGCCCGCCGAGGCGGCGCTCTGCTTGGGCAGGATCACCTTGTCGCCCACCGAGAGGCCGGACAACACCTCGCCGTGGGTGGCGGTGATGCGGCCGATCTTGACCTTGATCGGGTCCTTCTTGCCGACGACGCGCGCGCGATAGCCGCCCGGCACCTCTTCGAGCGCTACCAGCGGCACGACGGTGACGCCTTGGGCGACGTTGCTCTTGACGTCGGCGCGCACGGTGCCGCCGGGACGCAGCTGCGGGAAGTTCTTCGACAGCTTGAGCAGGATCTTGACCTCTTTGAGGTTGCCCTGCGACTCGCGCGTGCCGAGGCGCTCGTTGCGCGTGGCGGCGAAGCTGTCTTTGCTGATCACCGTCGCCTCGATGGGGCGATCGGGGAGCACCGTGGGCACGACGACAGCCTTGTCGCCCACGCTGAGCAGCGACGCGTCGCGCTGGCGCACGTATAGCGCCACGTTGAAGGCCGACAGATCGGGGATCTCGAGGATGCGATCGCCGGGGCGCGTCACGCTGCCCGCCGCCGCCTTGCCGCGCACCCAGTTGAGGCGCGTGTATGGCGCGTAGAGCACGCCGTCCGCCGGCGAGCGCAGCACGGCCGCCGCGATCTGCTGCTGCTTCTCTTTGACCTTCTCGTCGATGGCCGCGACATTGAGGCGCTGTACCTCGAGCGCCGCCTTGCGCTTCTTTCCCAGCGTGACCACCGCCTTGCGCGCCAACGTGAGCGCCAGCTTGGCCTGCGAGAGACCGATCTTGGCCTTCTCCAGCTCGACCTTGGAGATCAAGCCCACGCCGGCCACCACGTCGAGCCGCGCGCGCTCGACGCCGAGCACGGCACGCCGCACGGCGAGGCTCGCCTCGATGCGCTCGTTCTCGAGCTCGGCGACGAGCTTGGTGTGCGCCGCACGCGCCACCGACAGCTGCGCCTGCAGATCGGTCAGCTCGCCCTCGATGATGCCGGTCTCGAAGGTCAGCACCTTGTCGCCCTTCTTGACCTTGGTGCCGTCCTCGGCGAGCCACTCGACGGTCAGCTGGTAGATGCCGGGCAGCTCGGGGGTGTGGATCGCGATGCTCTTGCGCGCCTCCAGCTCGCCGTAGAAGCTGCGCCCGAAGACCAGGTCGCCCTTCTTGACGGTGAACGTCAGCTGCGCCTCTTTGGCCTTCTCGGCGCCGCAGGCGCTGGCGACGAGCGCCACGACGAGCAGAGCTTTCGCTTTTCGATTAGCCATGCTGCAGCGCCTCGATGGGGTTGGTGTTGGACGCGCGCAGGGCCGGCATCATGCCGAACGTCACGCCGACAAGCGCGCTGATGGCCAGCGAGAGCAGCGCTGCGTACCAGGGAAACGCGATCGGCATGCCGGCGAAAAAGCCGACGCCGAACGAGATCGCGAAGCCGAGCGCCACGCCCACCGCGCCGCCTATGGCGCATATGAGCACGGCCTCGAGCAGGAACTGATTGCGGATGTCGGCGCGCCGGGCGCCGATGGCGCGCCGCAGGCCGATCTCGGGGATACGTTCCATGATGTTGGCGAGCATGATGTTCATCACGCCGATGCCGCCCACGAGCAGCGAGATCGCGGCGATGGAGAGCAGCACGATGTTGAGCACCGCCTGCGTCGCCGCCTTCTGGCGCAGAAGCTCCTCCGGCGCGACGATCTCGACGTCGTCGTAGCCGCCGTGAAGGCGCGCGAGCAGCGGGTCGAGCAGCCGCTTGGCGCGCAGCGTCGCCTCGGTGCTCGAGACCTTGAGCGAGAGCATGTCGAGCTCGGCGTACGGCGGAAGCGGCCGCAGCGCCTCGCGCGCCGCGCGATAGGGAACCAGCACGGCCTCGGCGTGCACGGTCGGATCCACCGGCAGGTCTTTGACCTTCTTTCCGCCGCGCTTGGTGTCGAGCACGCCGACGACCTCGAAATAGGCGTAGTCGAGCCGGATGCGCTTGCCCACGGCTTTGCCGTCGGGAAAGGCGCGCGCCGCGAGGTTGTCGCCGATGACGGCGACACGTTGGCTGTAGTGGTGGTCGGCGTCGTAGAGGGTGCGCCCGCTCGAGACGCTCAGCTTGTGCAGCGTCATGTAGCCCGGCCCGACCGCCAGCACCGGCAGCGTCGTGGCGTTGGTGTTGGCCAGGTTCGTCGCGCCGAGCTCGATGCGCGCGCGGTAGGCGGCGGCCTTGAGGTCCGGCAGCACCTGGCGGATGTCCTCGAGATCGGCGCGCCCGAGGCCGCGGCTGGTGTTGACGATGGCGCCGATCTTCTCTTTGGCCACCGGCGTGGCCTTGATGTGCACCACGTCGGCGCCCATCGTCTCGATGGTCGCGAGAATGTCGCGCTGCGCGCCCTCGCCGATGGCGAGCATCGCGACCACCGACGCCACGCCGAAGACGATGCCGAGCAGCGTCAGAAACGTGCGCAGCGCGTTGGAGCGAAACTGCTGCAGGCTCTGCGTCAGCGCGCGACCGATGCCCGTCGCCGCGCGGCGCAGGCTTCTCTTGCGGGCGTCCTTCATTTGGCGCTCCGCTGCTTGCGACGCTTGCCGCCGCGACGACGCTTGTTGTCGCGCCGCGGCGCCGACGTCTCGTCGGGCGCGCTCAGCCGCACGCGCACCTCGTTGCCCGCCGTCAGCTTGGCGATGCCGATCTCGGCCACCACCACAAACGCCTTCTCGCGCGCGTTGGGCAGCTCGTCGGAGTCCATGCTCTGCAGAAAACCCATCTCCTGCGGGAAGCGTTCGATGCGAAAGACCTTGCCGGCGAGCTCCTTGCGGCCGGCCACGACCGTGACGGTGTCGCCGATCCTGACCTCGCGCAGGCGGTGCTCGGGCACGAAGAAGCGCACGGCCAGCCGCTCGTCGTGGCCGAGGTGCAGCACCGGCAGACCCGCAGGCATGCCGTCACCCTTGCGCACCTTGCGCCGCCGGCGGCGGTGATACGCGTGACGCACGACGCCGTCGTGCGGAGCGCGCAGCACGTAGTTGTTCTTGTAGGCGTGATAGCGCGTCATCAGCGAGCGCTCGCGCTCGATGGACTTCTTGTAGTAGGCGCGCGCGAGCCGCATCTGTTTGCGCTGCGCCTTGATGCGCTGCGTGACGGCGTCGATCTCGAACAGCGCCTGCTTGTGGATGATCTTGAAGACCTCGAGCTGGTTCTTGCTGACCAGCGCGCCCTTGAGCGTGTCGAGCCGCGCCGTCGTGGCCGAGAGCACCGCCTTGTTACGCTCGGAGAGCAGATCGGAGAGCTTCTTGTCCTCGGCGATCTCACTCGTCTGCGCCTCGGCCTCGACCTTGCGGATGCGCTTTTCGATCCACGAGCGCGCCTTTTCGTGGCGGAACTGAAAGCGCGCGACGAGCGCCCCCTTCTTGACCTTCTTACCCTCGGGCGCGAGGTAGAGCAGCTTGGTCCAGTGCGAGATCGAGCGCCAGCCGCCCAGCATGAAGACGTTCTTGGGCGCGCGCAGGGTCGTGTACTTGCGCGCGATGATGAAGCCGAGCAGCGTGCCGGCGCGCGCCGAGCTCGTGCGCCGCTTGCGTTTGTTGGCGCTGCCCGGCTTCTGCGCGGCGGCGGGGCGCGAGCAGCCGGCGCTCGACAACAGCGGCGCGGCGCACAGCAGTAGTAGTAGTGCCAGCACCAGCGGGCGCGACGATCGCAGCGCGTGCAGAGCCGTCATTGGATCCGCCCGTCCGCGATGCGGATCACGCGCGGCGTGCGCTCGGCGATGGAGTCATCGTGCGTCACGACGACCAGCGTGACGCCGGTCTGCTTGTGCAGCTCGTCGAACAGCCCGAGGGTCGCTTCGCGCGCCTTGCTGTCGAGGTTTCCGGTAGGTTCGTCGGCGAGCAGCAGCGATGGCTGGTTGGACAGCGCGCGCGCGATGGCGACGCGCTGCCGCTCGCCGCCCGAGAGCTGATTGGGGCGATGGTCGAAGCGGTGGCCGAGCCCGACGCGCTCGAGCAGCTCCTTGGCGCGCGCGTGCCGCTCCGGCGTGGCCACGCCTTGATACTCCATCGGCAGCGCCACGTTCTGCAGCACCGTGAGGTTGCGCAGCAGATGAAACGACTGGAAGACAAAACCGACCATGCGGCCGCGCAGGTCGCTCAGCTCGTCGTCGTCGAGCGTATCCACCTCGCGACCGTCGAGCTGGTAGCTGCCCGTCGACGGCTGGTCGAGACAGCCGAGGATGTTCATCAGCGTCGACTTGCCCGAGCCCGAGCGCCCGACGATGGCGACGTGCTCGCCGGCATCGATCGTCAGATCCACGCCATGCAGCACCGGCACCGAGACCTCGCCCATGTGGTAGGTCTTCGAGATCCCCGTCAGCTCGATCAGCGCTGTGCTCGGTCGCTGCTGCATTGCTAGCCCTGGCCGCCGCCGCCTCGGGTGCGCCCGCCAATGGTGATGCCATAGGTGCGGTGCAACGTCCCGTACAAACCGTACAATTGCGCGCGCGTCTGCCGCACCTCGAGCTGCGCGCGGCGCACCGCGAGGATCGCCTGATCGTACTCGCGCTGGAAGCGCACGATGAACGCCAGCGTCGAGAGGCCGTTCTTGTACTTCTTGACCTCGAAGTCGAGCTTTCCTTTCGACAGCGCGCGCAACCGCTCGGAGAGCTTCAGCCGCTTGCGCTGGAAGGCGAGCTTGGTCACCACGTCGCCGATCTCGTAGCGCACCTTGGCCTCTTGCTGCTTGAGCGCCACGAGCTGCTTCTGCAGGGTCAGCTTGGCGCGCGAGACGCGCGCGCGGTTGGCCATCCACGAGAGCGGCAGCTTGAAGGTCAGCCCGATGGTGCCCTCGGGGCGGTCGGCGGCGAAGATCTCTCCGAGGTGGCGGCCGTAGGCGGGATCGATGCCGTTGAGCTTGAACGTCGCCACCAGGTCGAGCGCCGGCAGCGTCTGGTTCTTCTCGAAGGCGAGCGTGACGCGGTTCTTGGAGACGCGCAGCAGCTCGGCGCGCAGCGTGGCGTTGTGGTCGAGCCCTTGGCGCACGGCTTTGTCGCGCGCGGGGATGCTCGCGGGCAGCTTGCCGAGATCGTCGGTGGCCGTGATCTTCGAGTCGCCCGCGACGATCAGCAGCGCCGACAGCTCGCGGCGCGCCAGCGCCAAGCTCTGCTTGGCGGTCACCAGCTGCTGCTCGAAGAACACCAGGTTCTCCTCGACGACGAGGATCTCGGGCTTGGCGAGGATGCCGCGGCGGATGTTCTCCTGCGTGTCCTTGAACTGCTGCTTGGCGCGGTCGCGCGTGCGCATGCGGTTGCGCACGTCGATCTGCGCGAAGGCGAGCGTCCAGTACGCGTTCTCTACCTTGACCAGCAGGTCGTTGAGCTGCTGGCGAAAAAGCGCGCGCTGGATGCCGATGTCGAGCTTCGCCTCGCGCAGCTTGTTGGAGGCGCCGGACAGCCAGGCGCTGCGCAGCAGCGGCTGCTTGGCGCTCACGGCGAGCTCCGAGTCGTGGTTGAGACCGGTGGTGAGGCTCTGCGCGAAGTTGAGCCCCACCGAGAGCTCGCTGCCGATGGGCGACTTCCAGCCGACCGCGCCGCCGTAGTAGAGGCGCTGCACACCGGGCACGTCGATGCGTGTCGGCGTGTTGTTGAGGGTCTGGATCGTGGGCCGCGTGGGGTCTTTGCGGTAGGTCCCGCTGAGGCTCAGCTCCGGCAAAAACGCTGCCATTTCAGCCTTGTAGCCGTAGCTCACGCGCCGCCGTTCCAGGTCGTTGCTCAGCACCTCGAGGTTGCGGCGGGCCGCGATCTGCATCGCTTCCGCCAGCGTGATCGACTTGTCGAGGCGTTTGCCGAGCGGCTTCGGGATCGCGATCGGAGACGCCGCGGCGCTGGCTGCGAGCAGGCCGAGCAACGCGACGGAATAACTCAGAGCGAGGGCAGAGCGAGCTTTCATCGGGTATTCATCTTGCGAGGACCTCTGCGTGTCAAGGGACCCATACCTACGCGTCAGGTGTCGGCTTTCATCCCACGTTGGGGCGGCTATCCTTCAAGCCATGCTGCGCGCGCTCGCCACGCTCGCTCTGTGCGCCGCCCTCGTCGGCTGCCAGAGTGTCGCGACCTACTTCGGCGGTGACGCTGCACCGGGCGGCTCGCCGCTGTACGACGCCGGCGCAGACGACGCGGGCGATGCAACCCGCCCCGACGGGCCGGACATTCCCGACGGTCCGCCCACCCCCGACGGCCCACTCGACGCGCAGCTGCCGCGAGGCCCTTGCGCGCCGGCCGAGATCTTCCGGCAATCGCTCAACGAGGAGAGCTTCGATCTGTCTCTCGACTCCCTCGGCCAGCCGCACGTCGTCTACCTCAGCGATCTGCTGATCGCCTCCGGCATCTACCACGGCGTGGGCACCTCCTCGAGCTGGAACACGGCCGATATCGGGCTCTCGCTGACCCTCACGCGCCTGGCTGGCATCGTCGATGGCACCGACCGCCTGCACCTTCTATATGGGGCGGCGAGCTCCGGGCCGGTCTATCGCGTACGCGACGCGACCTCCGCCGCCTGGTCGGTGGTGGACACGCTCGACGACCAGCTCATTCGCACCGACTCGGTCTCGCTGACGACCGACACCACGACGGGCACGGTCTACGGCGCCGTCTCGGGGCGCAGCCTCTTCGAGTCGGCGATCCAGCGCTTCTCGCTGGAGGCCAAGAGCTCGGTGCCGTTCATCTGCGCGCCCGCGCCGGTGCAGCAATCGCTGCGGCTCTTCGCCGTGGCGCAAGGCACTGACCTGCTCGAGGTGCGCGACACCGCCGCGCAGGCGTGGCTGCTGATAAAACCGCTCGCCTCGCACTGCACCAACGACACCGCAGCCAAGCTCAACCGCGCCTACGGCAACCTCGACGCCGTCGCCTTCCAGCCCGCGAGCACCATCGCGCACCTGGCGCATGTCGATGTCTCCACCTCGCAGCTGGCCCACGCGCGCTACGACGTGACAGGCGCCAACCTGCCGAGCTACAGCCCCGTCGCTGCCGGCACGCAGGTGACCTCCTCGATGCTGGCCGTGACCTACGATCAGCTCACCCGATCGACCGTCATCGTCTACGGCGACCGCGGCAGCAACGAGCTGCGCATCGCGCGCAGCATCGATGGTGGGATGACCTGGTCGTCGACCAAGCTCGTCGCGAGCACCATCACCGCGGGCGCACGGGTGCGCGCCATCGCCAACGCCGGCAGGCTGCACGTGCTGTGGCGCGAAAACACCGACCTGCGCTACGTCTGCCACTCACTATAGGTGGTGGTACTTTTTTAGCGCACGCGGCGCGCGCGGCTGCATCTCCCTAGCAAGCATCACCAGCCCAGGGAGTGTCTTATGAAGGCCAAGCTCATGGTCCTGCTTCTACTCGTCGCCGCGCTGCTCTTCATCACAGCATGCGGCGAAGGCGTCATCGGCGAGCAGCGCGCGCCGGAGGACGAGACCGAGCGCGAGCCGTTCGTTCGGCAAGGGCTCGACACGGCGTTCAACATGGTCGGCCTGCTACGCGTCGACACCAACGGCATCTGCACCGGCACGCTGATCGCGCCGTCGGTGGTGCTGACGGCCTATCACTGCCGCGGCACGACGGTGACGTTCCAAGCGCCCGGCATGTCGCGCCCCTACAAGGTCGTGGCGGGCTACGGCAGCCGCGCCAGCGACTGGGCCGTGCTCAAGCTCGAAGCGGACGTTGCCAGCGGCAAGCCGCTGCCGCTCGCCACTGTGCGCCCGCGCGTCAACACCAAGCACTTCATCCTCGGCTACGGGTCCAACGGTGACGCCGCCGCCGCGACGCGCCAGCGCGGCGGCTACGTGCGCTACACCGGCCGCGAGCTGGTCAACTCGAGCGGCGCCACGTTCGACGAGTACCGCGCGGACAGCACGCAGGAGTACGGCCCCTGGCCGCCCGGCTACACGCCGCCACCCGCGCGCTCGACGGTGGCCTGCCCGGGCGACAGCGGCGGCCCCGTGGTGGCCTACACCCGCGTCAACGGGCGCTACCAGTGGGCGATCTTCGGCGCGCTGTCCACCGGCGACGGTCAGGGCAGCGATGACCACGCGCGCTGCAGAGACATGGAGAACACCTACTACGCACCGATGGCCGACCACCACACGACCATCGGCAAGCTGCGCGACGTGCTGCAGGGCATCAAGCTTTGAGCGCGGCCTTGATGATCAGGTAACGCAGCGGCGCGCCCTCGGCACACTCGAGCGCCAACGTGCTGCCCAGCGGCAGATAGATCATCTGCCCCGGCGCGAAGGCGTGGCGCGCGCCATCGAGCTCGACCCAGCCCGCGCCGCCCGTGCAGACGACGATCTCCGGGTAGTGTTCCTGCAAGTGCACGCCCACACGCCCACCCGCCTCGAGCTCGCAGTCGAGCACGGCGGTAAATGGCGGCGCGGCGTCAGCGCCGAGCAGGTCGCTGATGGCGACTTCGCCGCGGCCTCCGAAGAGATCGCGACGCACGAAGCGAGGCACATCGGTCATCGCGCGCGATGCTAGCACGTGCGCGTTCGGGCGCCCTCGCGCTAACGGCTCCAGACCCAGCTGAGCGGCCATTTGACGAAGAGCCCTGCCTGCAGGTCCGTGCCGCGATCGAACAGGTGCACCACGCGCACGTAGATCGGCCCGAAGTAGGCGGTGAACTGCGGGCCGTGCACGCCGTCGCCGGGGTCGAAGGCGTAGCCCGCGGCGAGACCGCCGAGCAGATAGAAGACCTGCAGCTCGACATAGCCGGCGCCTATGCCGCCGCCTTCGGGCTCGGCGAGCGTCCAGCCGACGTTGAGCCCGATGGCCTCGAAGGGAAAGAACAGCAGGAAGTCGTCGGCGTTGTGGCTGCGCTTGCGGCGACCGATCTGCGCCGTCAGCTCGAGGCCGACGCCGTAGACGCCGCGACCACCGCGGCCACCGCCCCAGCGCCCGCCGCCGCCGACAAAGCCGCCACCCGAGAGCGTGAACCAGTTTTCGCCCGGATCGTCTGGCACCTCCACGCCGCGCTTTTTGATCGCGCGCGGCGGCGTGCGCACGTCGACGCGCCCGGGCGCGTTGCGCTGCAGGTGAAACGGCCGACAGCCGCTGGCGGCGGCGAGCACGCAAAGCGGCAGCAGCGCGAGCGCCAGCGCTCTCATCGCCTGCCTCGGAGGTCGCGCGGCTGGATGCCGGGGTCGCCGCGGCGCGGCACGCGCCGGTGGTTGGCGGGGCGCACGTGCTCGGCCGCGATACGAAGGCGCTGGCGCTGCCCGTCGATCTCGAGCTCGAGCTCGAGCGCTCCGCGGCGCAGCCCGGCGTTCCAGGCGGCCTCGTTGTCGAAGACGAAGGCCACGTAAGCGTGCTCGACCGCGGCGCCGCCCTGCGCGACGAGCCGCGGCAGCGTGCCATCGGCCCGCACGCGCGGTCCGCCCTGCACCGACAGCGCGGCGTCGACAAGCTTCAGCGGGCGCGGCGATTCGACGCGCAGCGTGACGCCGCATCCGCCCTTGCCCGACTTGCTGACCCACGCCTGCACGGTGGCGGCGCCGACGCGCGCGCTGTGCTTTTCGGGCAGCTGCCAGACCGCATAGGCGCGCGGATGGCGCGGCGGCTGGGTGGCCGCGCAGGCCAAGAGCACCGCCGCGAGCGCGAGCCAGCGGCCCCACGGCAGCGTCGCCGGCGCCGTCGACGCCGTGCGGCAGCGGCGCAGCCACCACGCGCTGGGCAGCAGCGCGAAGAGCGCCCACAGATCGCTCGGGTCCATCAGCTTGTCGATCCACACGCGCGCGAGCAGCGCGTTGAACGACGGCGACAGGTTGGCCGCCGCGAAGCCGAGCGCGGTGAGCAGCAGGGCTACCGCGTCGAGCCGCCATCGCCGCGCCTCGCGCTGCAGCGGCGCCGCGCGCGGCGAAACGAGGCGCCACGCGAGCTGCACGCAGGCGACGATCAGCGCCGGAAAAACAAACAGCCCGCAGACGTCGCTGAGCTTGCCAACCAGCGCCTGCGGCAAGAGCTCGGCGCCCTTGAAGACCTGATCGTTGAGCGCCAGCAGCAAGGTGGCCGCGAGCGGCAGCGGGTGCCACAGCGGCGCGGCCCAAGATCTCGCGCGCCGTCTATCCATCGGCGAGCCGCTGCATCCACTCGGTGCTGCGATAGCGATCCCAACCGTCGGGCAGCACGGTGACCACCGCGCCGTCGATATCATCGCGCGCGGCCACGCGCAGCGCGGCGGCGACGTTGGTGCCCGCCGATCCGCCGACCAGCAGCCCCTGCTCGCGCCACAGCCGCGCCGCCGTGGCGAAGCTGTCTTCGTCGCTGACGCGCAGCGCCTCGTCGATGACATCGCCGTGCAGGTTCTCGGGCACCACGCTGCCGCCGATGCCCTCGACCTTGTAGCTGCCCGCCTCGCCGAGCTCGCCGTGCTCGACCCACGCGGCGAGGGCCGACTGCGCGGGATCGGCCAGCACCACGCGCACGCGGGCGTCGTGCGCCTTGAGCGCGCGCCCCACGCCGCTGATCGTTCCGCCCGTGCCCGCACCGACAACGAAGGCGCCCACGCGCCCGCCGGTCTGCTCGAGGATCTCGCGCGCCGTCTCGCGCGCGTGCACCTCGACGTTGGCCGGGTTGCGAAACTGATCGGCCAAAAACCACCCGCGCTCGTCGGCCAGCCGCGCGGCGACGGCTTGAAAGTGCTGCGGGTCGCCGAACGAGACGTCGGGCGTGATGATCACCTGCGCACCTTGTGCCGCCAGCGCGCGCCGTTTGTCGACGCTCATCTTGTTCGGCATCACGCAGGCGACGTTGTAGCCGCGCTCGGCGCCGACCAGCGCGAGCCCCACGCCGGTGTTGCCGGCGGTAGCCTCGACGATGGTCGCGCCCGGCGCGAGCAGGCCGCGCTGCTCGGCGTCGGCGATGATCGCCAGCGCGATGCGGTCCTTGATGCTGCCGCCTGGATTGAGGTGCTCGCACTTGGCCAGCACTGGCTGGCGCGCGCCCGCGTCGAGGCGCTCGAGGCGCACCAGCGGCGTGTTTCCGATCAGCTCGCTGACACGGCGCGCGCTCGCGACGCTCACGATGTCGTCCCTCGCACGCAGAGCAGTCGGTACTGCACGGCGTTGAAGGGCGGCGACTTGGCCGCGGGCGTGATCGTGAGCTCGAGCTCCTTCTTGCCTGCCGTCAGCTCGGCGCGCAGCCAGAAGTCGCGCTCGGCCCAGCGCCGCCAGCTGTTGCCTTCGACGGCGTAGATCTCGCCGGCGTCCTTGCCGTCCACCTTCACGGCGGCGCGCTGGCGCCCCAGCCGCTGATCGTAGAGGCGCCGCAGAAAACAGCCGCGGTTGTCGGCGCGCGCGCGCAGCTTGAAACGCAGCGCCCCGCTATGGTGCAGCGCCACCGCCGTCAGCGGCGTCATGTAGGCGCGACCCTCGAACGCGCTGTAGACGTTGCGGCTGACGGTCAGCCCCGCGGACTTGAAGGCGTGCGCCGCGCGCGACTTGGCGTCGGCGAGATCGAGCTTGTCGGTCTCGACGAGCAGCGGCCCGCCGCGCAGCGCGTAGAAGAAGGCCAGGCCGCCATAGCGCGCGTTGACGCGGTTGCGGTCGCCGTGCTCGACGCTGTGCTGAATCTCCGAGAGGAACGTGATGCCCGGCCAGAGCCGATAGAGCGAGATCTTGGCGTTGTGCTGGCGCCCCTTGCGCTCGATCAGCTTCGACGTGGGCTCTCCGTGCATCGGCAGCGTGAAGGGGCGCGAAAAGAACGTGTTCGACCAGCCGCCGAGGTGATCGTCTTCGAGCCCGGTGCCGTGAAGCCCAGGCGTGCGCCGTCCGTCGACGTACGAGCGCAGGTCCCCCTCCCACCAGCGCTTGTTGTCGGGGTCTGTCGGCTCGATGGCCAGCACGGTGCCGACCAGCTTGCCGGCGCCGCGGCGCGCGAGCCACACGAAGTCGCGCCCGCGCTGGGTCAGACGCAGCGGCTGGTGGTGGGTGTGAAAGTAGCCGGCGCGCCCGCGCTCGAAGCGCTGCGTGCCGACGGCGATACGCAGCTGCGCCTTGGCTGCCGCGGGCACCCCGCTGACCTCGAGACGAAAGCCGCGCCAATACGGCATGGGAAAGCGGTTGCGAAAGCGCCGCCTGCCATCGCACGAGAACGCGATGGCGCGCAGCTTGGCCACACCGCGCCCGAGGCCGAAAAACATGCCGAGCGGCGCGTCGACGCTGGCGCGCTTTTCGCCGTCCCAGTAGATGCGCACGCGCGCGCTTCGCAGCGTGGCGAGGTCGAGCCGCTTTCGCGTGGTGAGCTCGATCAGCTCGATGGTGCCTGCACCTTCGCGGCTGGTGGAAAGCGGCACCTTGACCAGGCGCTTGCCCGCGTCGAGCCCGCCCGCGCGCAGCGCGCGCGTGAACGTGCGGCGCGCGGCCTTGATGGCGGCGTCGCGGCCGTCTCGGCGCGTGCTCGCGAGACCCGCCGCGCGCGGCAACGTGTCGTACTGCGCGATGTAGAACGACGGCTTCTTGGCGGTGGTGACGATCAAGCGCTGGCGAAATGAGAGCGGCACCCAGCTGGCAAAGCCGCCGGTGCTGACCTTGTTGTTGGCCACCAGCGGCTTGCGAAACGGCGCGCGCCGGCCGCCGAACAGCTGCTTGACCGTCGCCTCGAAGCGCGGCTCGGGCTCGCCGTCGAAGCGAAAGCGCAGCTTGCCGAGGTCGAGCCCCGCGCCGCCCTCGTCGGGTCCGGTGAACCACAGCGAGCGCAGCACGCCGGGGCCGAGCACGTCGACGATGACGTACTCTCCGCGCTCGCTGCGATAGCGCGTCGAGAAGCTGCCGGCGAAGCCGTCGGCGTTGCCGCCGCTGCGGTCGAAGCTCGACAGGTAGCGGCTCTCGACCCCGGGGACGATCAGCGGCCAGCTCGCGCGCGGGTCGTCGAGAAAGCGGGCGGTGGCTCGAACATCGGCGTCGGGCGCGCCGGGCTGCGGACCGGCAGCCGCCGTCAGCGCCCACGCCGCCGCGACGACGAGCAACGCCAGCAGCGCCAGCGCGCGCCGAGGCGCGCTCACGAGCCGAAGACGCACAAGAAGTACGTCTGAGCCACCTCGTCGAACTGCATGTTGGTGTTGCAGCTCGTGCACATCGGCCCCTCGAACTCGCCGCGGCGGATCGCGTCCGACGACAGCAGCGCCAAATGCTCGATGTCGCAGTTCTCGCAGAAGTAGGGCGCGTAGATGGTGGCGATCTCGTTCGGCTCGATGAAACCCGACGCCATGCTCGCCTGACGCACCACCACCGGCGAGCACTCGTGGCAGACCACTTGCCGCCCGGACTCGCGCACGCGCCGCAGCCAGCTGACCCAGCGCTGGTAGCCCTGCGAGTTGATGCGCGTGACGCGTCCGAGCTTGAGGTGCAGGATCTCACCGCCGATGCGCATGTCGAGCGCCTGCAGATCCGCGCGCTCGTCGATGACGCCGGACAGCTCGACCACCGCGCGACCGCGCTGGTTGGTGACCCACGCGCCGAACTGTCGGCGCACAGGCAGCTCGATGCGCTCTTCGCGGCGCCGCGTGGGGTGATCGAGCAGCTGGCGCAGCCCCACCAGACGGCGACGAAACTCGCTCGCCGTGGGCAGCCGCTCGGCGGGCTCTTTGCGCAGCGCCTCGTCGATCAGCGCGTCGACCTCTCGTGGCAACTCGAGCTCGGTTCGCTGGCTGGGCGGGACGTGCTCGTCGTTGAGGATGCGCAGCAACGTGTCGATGGGCGTCTCGGCGACGAAGGGCGGCTCGCCGCAGAGCATGGTGTACATCGTGATGCCGAGCGCGAAGACATCGGCGCGCTGGTCCACCGTCGACTTACCGCGCGCTTGCTCCGGCGCGAGGTAGGCGGGCGTGCCGATGATCTTGTCGTCTGCGAGATCGAGATCGCTCGAGCGCCCGTCGACCTCGCGCAACGAGGCGACACCGAAGTCGAGCACCTTGACCACGTCGGCGCGCACCTTGGTCTGCACCAGAAAGACGTTGCCTGGCTTGACGTCGCGGTGCACGACGCCGCGCTGGTGCGCCGCTTCGAGCGCGTAGGCGACCTGCGTCAGGATCGTGCAGGTGTGCTCGAGCGGCAGCCGCCGCACCGTGGCCAGGCGCGCGTCGAGAGACTCGCCGACGAGCAACTCCATCACCAGGAAAGCCGCGCGCTCGTCGATCCAGCCGAAGTCGATCACGTCGACGATGTTGGGGTGGCCGATGAGGTTGACCGCGCGCGCCTCGCGCGCGAGACGGCGCAGATCGTTTTGTCCCGCTTGCGGCCGCGCGCTGACGATCTTGACGGCGACCTCGCGCTGGATGCGCTCGGCCTGCGCCAGATAGACGGTGCCCATTCCGCCGCGCTCGATCACGCGCTCGATGCGATACCTGCCGTCGAGCAGCTGTCCGATCCAGCGGTCCGGCGCCGAGTACATCGGTCAGTGCTCCGACCGCTGTCGCTCGTCATGCTCGCGCGCGAGGTCGAGCATCAGCACCGTGGTCGGCGTCTCGATGCGGTCGGGGCGCTCGACGGCGCCGAGGGTCAGCTCGAACGTGCCGTCGCGCCAGCGCATCAGCTCTCCGAGCAGCTGTCGCGCGCTGACATGCGGTCGCGCGGGATCGGCGACGGCGTCGATGACACGCCCGTCGCGCAGAAAGACCTGCGCGCGAGAGAGCCCGCCGTCGCTGAGCTTGAGCTCGCCCGACATGCGCTCCATCTCGAAAAGCGGCAGCAGCGAGGTGAGCGGAATGCGCGCCAGCTGTCCCATCAGATCGTCGTCGAGATGCGGGCGCTCGTCTGACTCGGCGGCGAGTAGATCGGTGAAAGCGCGATCGATGGTGTCGTTGAACGACAGCGACGCATCGTGCAGGCGCTGCGAGCGCGTGCCGGCGTCGGCGCGCTCCTCGCCGATCGAAACCTCCACGCGATAGGTCTCGCTGCCGTCGGGCTGCACGCGAGGCGCTACGCGCGTGACCTTGCCGCTGAACGGCACGCCCGCGGCGCCGCTGCCGGGGCGAATGTCGAACTCCACGAGCTCGCCCACTTCGAGCGGATGGCTCGTGTCGAGCAGCATGCGGTGCACGCTCAGCTGTACCGTCGAAGCCGCGTTGTTGTCGCCGATGCTGGTCTCGTAGCCGTGGTCGACCTCGAGATCGCGCGCCACCTGATGTTTGATCACAGCGCGCAACAGGCGCACTAGCGTGGCCCGCTCGTGCTCGTTGCCAGGGAAGAACTGCAACCCCGCGCCGGTGACGGGACGCGCGCGGTGGTGCAGGTCGTCGATCTGTACACGCCTTGCCATGCGCGCCACCACGCGCAGCTCGATGGAGCGGTCGTAGGACAGAAGGTGCAGCCGCTGCAGCGAGCCGACCTCGCCGATGGGACGGTCGATCTCGAAGTAGACGCCGGTGCTGCTGAAGTTGCCGCGCCGCAGGACGGGCGCCTCGTCGACGCCGACGACCCCGATGTACAGCTCCGTCTCGATGCGTGCGCTGACCCGTCGCTCCACCGACGCCAATCCTATCAAAAGAGAGGCTGGTCGCGGCGCGAGAGCGAGCGCGCTACTGCACGCACAGCTCCACGGCCTTGACGGCGAGCTGTCCCGACCCCGAGTCGGCGTAGACCTGGATCGCGGTCAAGCTCGGCTGGTCGCTGGGGTACAACAAGCCGGTCCAGTCGACGCCGTACCAGTCGTAGACGAAGTCGTTGTCCACCGGGCCGGCCTTGATCGCGCCATAGAGCGGCGACCAGATACGAAAGTACGTCGACGACGAGGTGGCGTACGAGCGCGCCTGGATGTAGACGGCGGCCTTGCTGAAGCTCAGCCCCGCCGCGCTGAAGCGCACCCGCAGATACTGCGTGGTGGTGAAGATCGGGTAGCCCTGCGACGTGCGGCTCACCGTGCCGAAGCCGGGATACACCTCGCGCACGTTGCAGGCGCTGTTGGGCGCGAACGAGTAGCTGCAGCTGGCATCCCAAACGTCGATGCGCGCGCTGGTGCTGCCGCTGTCGTAGTGAAAGCGAAACAGCGTCCAGCCGGGTCCGCTCTTGCACGGCACCGTCAGCCCGGTGGGGTTGCTGCCGCTGTCTCTCGTGCTGTCGACGCTGCTGTCGCCCGGCGCGGCGGTGTCGACGCTGCTGTCGCGCGCGGGCGCCGTGTCGACGCTGCTATCGCACGCGGGCGTGGCGTCGGCGGCGGCGTCGCGTGCGGCGCCATCGCCAGCGCCCCCGTCGCCTGCGCCACCTTCGCCAGCGCCACCCCCATCGAGCGCGCGCCCGTCGGTGAACTGCGTCAGGTCGCCGCCGTCGCGGCGGCCGCCTGGGCCATCGCGCGTCGCGGCGTCACCCGAAGACGAGCGCGCGTCGTAGAAGTCGCCGCTGTCATCGCAGCCCGCGACGAGCGCCAGCAGCGCGAGCGCAGTAGTCAGATGTAGTAGGCGGTGGGCGGCTAACACGACGACTCAATACGGGTATCCGCCGTCGTCCTTCCCGCCGCGATAAACGCATCTGCAACGCTTGTAACGGGATGGCCACGCGCGCCGGTACTCTTAGGCATCGCGTTGCATTCGCGCTCACGTTTTTTCGCACACATGCAGCGTGCACGATGGCGGCACGGCCGATGCACGTTCGCCAGACCATGCACATCACGAAGGTTCTCGCCGTGTGCGCCCTCTGCGTAGGGTGTGGCGGCACGGAGTACATCGACTTCCCCGACGCGAGCCCGACTAGCGTGCAGCTCGGCGGGGACACGTCAGGCTCGCTCGACAGCACCTTCGACCTATACGTCCCCGACGCCGACGCGGGCGCCGCCGCCGACACGCTGGCGCCCGACACGGCGCCGGCCGCGCCGACCTACAGCTGCAACGCCGACGAGATGCTCTTCGACGGTCACTGCTACTCGGCGCCCGGCGTCAAGTGGATGGACTACGCCACCGCCGCCGCGCTGTGCGCCTCGCGCGGCGCTGACGTCGCCGAGATCACCTCCGACGCCGAGAACAAGTTCATCTACACGCTGCTGCAGTCGATCCCGGTGGGCGGCGGGCAAGCCGCCTGGATCGCACTCAAGCGCACGACCGCCGCGCACTTCCAGTGGGCCTCGGGCAAGGCCGCCAACTACGTCGCCTGGGCGCCGGGCGAGCCCAACAACGAGAGCGGCAGTGAAAACTGCGTCGTCGTCTGGGGACACAACCTCAAGGTCACCGAGCTGCGCGGCCTGTGGAACGACGCCAGCTGCGACGACCCGGGCCGCGACACCGTGATCTGCGAGCGCCCCGCGCCGCAAACGCCCTAAGCGCCCCGAGCGACGTGCTAGCGTGGGGCTCGTGCCCCAAGTCGTCATCGTCGGCGCCGGCCTGACCGGCCTCTCCGCCGCCTACCATTTCGAAGAGCTCGGCTTCAGCGACTACCTCCTCGTCGAGCGCGAGGACGAGGTGGGCGGCCTGGCGCGCACCCTCGAGCTCGACGGCTTCGCCTTCGACTACTCGATCCACATCCTCTACACGGCGGACCCCTACGCCGGCGAGCTGCTGCAGCGCCTGCTCGACGGCAACTTGGTGCGCCAAGCGCGCCGCAGCTTCTGCTACTCGCGCGGCGTCTACACGGAGTATCCGTATCAGGCGCACACCTTCGGCCTGCCCGCCGAGGTCATCGCCGACAACATCCTCGGCCTCGTCGAGGCGATCTACGACCGTGACGCCGCGGCGCCGCGCAACTTCGAAGAGTGGATCGAGCGCACCTTCGGGCGCGGCATCGCACGCCACTTCATGCTGCCCTACAACCGCCGCGTCTGGGCCTGGGACCTCGCCGAGATGGGCTTCGACTGGATCGCGGAGCGCGTTCCGCGCCCGCGCCTCGAGGACGTGATCCTCGGCGCGCTGCAGCCGCCGACGCAGGCCTACGGCCCCAACCGCGAGTTCTGGTATCCCGAGCGCGGCGGCATCGAAGCGCTGCCGCGCGCGCTGGCCCGCGAGATCCCCGCGTCGCGGCTGCGGCTCGAGACACGCGTGACCGCCATCGACCTCGAGGCCAAGCGACTGACCCTCGACGGCGGCGAGACGCTCGCCTACGAGCGGCTGATCTCGACGCTGCCGCTTCCGCGCTTGCTGGCCCTCGCTGGCGCCCGCGCGCTCGACGACGAACGCGTACGCGCCGCGCTGCGGCGGCTGCAGCACAACGTGGTTCACACGGTCAACATCGGGCTGCGCGGCGCCACGCTCGCCGACGACGCACTACGCCACTGGGTCTATCTGCCGGAAGAGCGGACGGTCTTTCATCGCATCAGCTACCCGCATCGCTTCTCGGCGAGCATGGCGCCGCCCGGTTGCTGCTCGATCCAAGCCGAGATCAGCACGTCGCAAAAGCGCCCGCTCGAGCGCGCCACGCTCGTCGCGCAGACGCTCGAGGGCCTCGTCGACATCGGGCTGCTAGACGCGCGCGAGGCGCGACCCGCCGCCGAGGGCGGCCGCGTGCTGGTGGCCAACATCCACACGCTCGACCCGGCCTACATCATCTATCACCTCGAGCACCGCGCCGACCTCGCCACGCTGGAGGCGTTTGTCGCGGCGCACGACGTGCACAGCCGCGGCCGCTTCGGCCAGTGGGAGTACTTCAACATGGACCACTCGATCCTCAGCGGTCGCGACGCGGCGCACGCGCTCAGCGGGTCTAGTAGTTGAGGTCGTAGACGAAGCGCGCGCTCGGCAGCGAGCAGTGCTGAGACTGCTCGAGGATGCGCGCGTCGCCCCAAAACGGCAGACCCGCGGGGCGCTCGACGATGACGATGTCGTCGAGCAGCAGATGGCCGAACGGCCCGCCGCCCCAGTCGCGCGCGCGAAGCTGCACCCACTTGCCGCGAAAAGGCGCCACGTCCCAGGCGACGCGGCGCAGGTGCTCGCTGTCTTGCCCGTGCGCGCGCTGCATCACGCGCCCTTCGACGAGCAGCTCGAAGGCGGCCACGCGGCGTGACCCGCCCACGAGAAAGCTGATGGTGTCGCCGCGCAAGACGAAGCGCTCGCTGGTCAGCGAGCCGGTGGCCGGATCGCCGCCGTGAAAGGAGCTCGCCAGGCGCTTGCCGCGATAGCCCGTCACGCGCAGCTGCCCGGGCAGCGTGCCGCGCGCCGGGCCAGGGCCGAAGGCTATCCCGCGCGCCACCCAGCCGACGTAGCCGGCGAGCGACGGCCGCTGTCCGAGCCGGCGCCGCTCGTAGCTGACGAACAGCCCGTCGATGACGAGGTGCGCGAAGCGCCCCGCCGGATCGCGCACGCGCAGCCGCACGCGCTGTCCCATCTGCGCGCTGACGTCCCAGACCACGCGCTGCGCAGCGCTGTCGCCGCGCGCCGCGTGGGTCACGCCATCACCGACCAGCAGCTCGACGGCGGCCGCCGCGTGCTGGCCGCTGGCCCAGCGAAAGCGCACCGTGTCGCCGCGCAGCCTGAAGCCGCGCGTGATGGCCACGCCGCGCCGCACATCGACCGACCAGCCGCGGCTGCCCTGGCCGGCGAAGCGTCTCGCGATGTGCGCGGGCAGATGACTGACGCGCTCGAAGTCGAGCTCGATACCGTGCGGCTGCAGCATGTCGGGCCGCGGCAGCCAGATCCAGTGGTGCGCCATCTCGGCGAAGGGCTGCATCAAGGGCAGCTTGATCGGCGTCACCGGCACGTACTGCGCGCCGAGCTGCCCGAGCCACGGCGGCCAACCGCTGCAGCCCGCGGGCAGAAAGAGCGCCTTCCAGTGGCGGCGATCGCGCTTGCGATAGAAGTCAGGCGGCAGGCGTTTTCCGGCCCAGGCCTGATCGATGAGGTAGGTGAACATCACCTGCGGTCCGCCGCCGTGCAGCTCGGTGACTACCGGCAGGTAGGGCGCGAAGACCGGCGCGCCGATGCTGCGCAAGAGCTTCGCGTAGCGCGCGAGGTGCACGCGCGCGCGCGGCATCGGGCGACCGCTGAGCGGGTTGTAGCGCCGCTGATAGAGCGCCACGGCGGCGTAGACCAGCAGCGCGGCGTAGCACGCCACGCGCGCGCGACGCGACACGCCGCGCCGCTCGGCGAAGCGCCGTGCCTGCACGACCATTAGCGGCGCGCACAGAGCGCAGGCGAAGAACACCAGCGACCAGCCGTTGACCCAGCCGCCAGTCTTCATGCGCCCGGCGGCGCCGGCGACGAAGGCCGCGAGTGGGACGACGACCAAGGCCAGATCGACGAGCCGCGTCGACGCAGCGCGAAGGCGCGCGACGACGTTGACCACCGCGGCGGCGAGCACGCCGACAAGAAACAGCGCCGGCGTGCCAGCGGGCAGCTCGGCGAACAGCATCTGGCGGATCAGAGCGCCGTAGTCGCCGCTGCCGCCGAAGCGATCGTGGGGCCACAGCGGATGGCTCGCGGGCAGGGTCCAGCACCAGTAGCGAAACCAGCCGCCCGTGCGCGCGTCGAGCAACAGCGCGATGCCGACGACGATCACGAGGTAGCCCCCCAGCGCGTAGAGCCCCGCGCGCCTTCGCACCAGCGCCAGCGCCGCCAGCGACGCGACGCAGATCAGCGCCACGTTCTGTTTGAAGTACGTCGCCGCGCAGAGCAGCAGCACGCCGAGCCACGTGGCGCGCGATAGCTTCTCGTCACGCGTGACGTAGTAGAGCCCGGCAGCGAGCAGCCCGATAGCCCCTGGGTCGACGCGCGCCATGTCGTAGTTGCGGCCGGTGGCGAAGTAGCTGGCGAGAAAGAGCCCGACGGCGAGCCAGGCCATGGTGCGGCTGCCGCCTTCGCGGCGCACGGTCCTGTAGAGAAACACACACGCGAGCAGCACGCCGCCGACCGAGATCACGCGGCCGAGATAGAAGATCGGTAGGCCGAGCCGGTGGCCAGCGAGCAGCACGTAGGCGAGCCCCGGCGCGTAGACGGCGGACTGGATGTCCATCGTCGGCGGCCCGTAGACGGGGTTTCCGCGCGCCATCGACAGCGCCTGCGACGCGGCGAGGTGCTCGACCCATTCGAATGGAAAGGGACTGCCGATGCGGTGCAGCACGGCGAGCGCGAACAGCACCACGTGCAGCGCGGCCATGCCGATGACGGCGAGCTCGAGGCCGCGCAGCACCAGCTCCGTCTTGCTCTTGCCAGCGATCACGCGCGGCCCTTACTCTGCGGCATCTCGTAGGCGGGGGCTAGTCTCGCACATGTCGCAGGGCCACGAAGACCGCGAGCGACTGATCGTCGTGATGCCGGTCTACAACGAGCGGCAAGCCATCGCCGCGGTGCTCGCCGAGTGGCTCGACGCCATCGCCGCTCTCGACGACGCCGAGGCGACGCTGCTGCTCGTCGACGACGGCTCTACCGACGGCACGGCCGACATCGCGCGCGAGCTCGCGGCGCGACGCGAGACGCTCGTCGTGGTGCGCAAGGACAACTCGGGGCACGGTCCGAGCTGCCTCTACGGCTACGCCGAGGCGCTGCGCCGCGGCGCGCAGTGGGTGCTGCAGGTCGACTCCGACGGCCAGTGCGATCCGCGCTACCTCGCCCGCTTCTGGCAACAGCGCGGGCGCGGGCCGCTGCACTACGGGCGGCGACGCGAGCGCGGCGACGGGCGCCGGCGCGCGCTGATCCAGGCGGCGCTGCGCCTGTTGCTCTACGCGCGCAGCGGCGTCTACGTACGCGACGCCAACGTGCCCTATCGGCTGATGTCGGCCGAGACCACACGCTGGGTGCTCGCGCGCGTGCCGACCGACTTTCTGCTCAGCAACGTCGCCGTCGCGCTGCTGCACCAACGCCACCACGGCATCTACTGGCACGACATCGCGTTCAGGCCGGCGCAGCGCGCGGGCAAACACCCGCTGCGCTACTTCGCCCGCCACGCGCGGCGGCTGCTCGACGACCTGCGGCGGCTGCCGACGTAACGTCTCGACGGGCGCGGCTGCTAGCGCGAGCGCCGGACCGCCTTGCGCATCACGGCCGCGTCTTCGCCGTCGTGGTAGTAGCCGCGCTCGGTCGCCGCGACCTTGTAGCCGAGCTTGCGGTAGAGCCGCCGCGCGTTGGCGTTGGACTTTCGCACGTGCAGGTAGACCCAGCCGACGCCGCGGCGCGCGGCGTGCTGCTCGGCGCGCTGCAGCAGCTTGGTGCCGAGCCCGCGGCCGCGCCAGCTGGGGTGCGTCGCGATGCCGATCACGTAGAGCGAGGGCATGCCGAAGGTCTTGTTGTCGATCTCGTAGACGAGGTCCGCCACGGCGCGGCCGCCGGCGCGCACCACGAAGGTCTGGCCGATCAGACGGCCCAGCGACTTCTTGTCGTAGGCGTCCATGCGGCTGAACGAGCGCCGCTCGATCTGGTAGATCGCGTCGAGGTCGCTCGCCTTGGCGCGCGCGGTCTTCGAAGGCGTGCGCGGGCGACGCGCGAGCAGCACGAAGCCGCGCCCGGGATCGTGGCCGAAGGCGTTGCTGAGGCTGCCGTCGATGTCGAGGCGCCGCGCGCGTGCGCTGACCAGCGGGCCGCGACGCTCGTGCGGCGTGTGACCGTGGATCACGCGCTGGCCGCCGTAGGTGGCGAGCAGTGTGCTGACGGCCTTGTCGCGCTCGAGCCCGCCGCGATCGGTGAGCAGGTCGAACAGCTGGTAGGCGCCCCGCTGCGTGCGCATCAGCCGACGCGCGCGGCGGTTGGCCGAGAGCACCGTCTTGCCGAGCGTCTCGTAGGCCTTTGGCGCGTCGGAGTGCAGCAGCAGATCGCCCGCGAGCGTGCCCATCAGCGGCCGCGTTTGCAGCCACGAAAGCAGGTTGTGGTCGCGCGCGAGCGCACGCGCGTCATCGTAGCGGCCGAGGTTGCCGACGAAGCAGGTCCAGATCGCGCCCGCGCGATGGCGCTTCATGATCGAAAGCGCCGCGCGCAGCGGCTTGGCCGCCTCGGCGAGCAGCCTGCGCTGGCGCGCGGTCAGCGGCGCCTCGTAGCCATACTCGGGCGCCTCGGCGATGGCGCGCGCGAGCGAGCCTTCGGCGAAGGCGAGCGCGCGCAAGAGCTCCGGCTCGGCCGCGTGCAGCGTGCGCAGGGCGCGCTGGTGGCGCGCCAGCTGGCGCAGCTCGCGCGCGTCGAGCTTTTGCGTAGCGAGCGCGGCGGCGACCAACAGCGGCTCGTGGTTTCCGAGCAGCACGTGCACGCGACCGCCCGCGCGGCGCGCCTGCGTCGAGAGCGAGCGCGCGAAGCGCAGCATCTCGAGGCTGCGGCTGCCCTTGTTGACCAGGTCGCCGACGAGCACGAGGCGCGACTTGCCTCCAGCCCAGCGACCGCGCGTGGTGACAAGGCGCGCGCCAGCCAGCACGCGCCGCGCCTGGCCAACGTCGCCGTGGGTGTCTCCGAGCGCGAACGTCGAGTAGCCCGTCGGGCTCTGTCGTGCGTGGCGCGTCCACAGCCGAGCGGGGGCACTGTAGGCCCGACCGCCGCCGCCGCCGAAGAGCGACGACAGCAGCACGGCGACGAGCGCAGCGCTTCGCCACGCCGTAGGGATCGGCCGGGTCACGCCAAGAGGCCAGAGCAAGGCCTATGCCCAGGGCAAGCCCTTGAAATCGCTAGGTCGCACGCCCCCTCCGGCCTTCGACTTTGCGACGATGGCGCGGCCGCTAGCGCCCCTGCAGGCGATAGCGCGTGGTGGAACCGCCGACGCGCACGTAGAGGTAGTAGCGCCCCTGAAACAGCACCAGCTCGGGACCGTCGTTGCCGAAGCCGCCGCTCGTCTGCGCGACCACCGGGTTGATCGCGCTCTTCTGCCAGCTGCGCAGGTCGCTCGAGCGCGCGAGGCCTGTGGCCCAGCGCGCGGTGTTGAAGGGCTGCTCGGTGCTGCCTTCGTAGGCCATGTAGTAGCGGCCGTTCTCCTTGAAGATGCGGCTGCGCTTTCCGACGGTGCCCGAGTCCCAGCCGCTGCTCGACGTGCGCAGGATCGGATTGCCGGCGTACTTCGTCGGCGCGCCGCCGGGCGTGAACGTGGCGAGCCCGATCTGCACGTCCGTGCCGTCGAAGCCGTGATAGTAGAGGTAGATCGTGTTGCCCTCGGCGTGCAGCGAGGGCGTGCCGATGTTGGTGCCCTCCCAGCCGCTGCTGTCGTGCGCGAGGAACGGCCCGGCGCGCGAGCGCGTGAAGCGTTTGGGATCGGTCGAGGTCACGAGGCCGACGTCGCCCGGCGAGGTCGCGCCGACGGAGGCGCCTTCGTAGGCGACGTACCACGTGCTGCCGAGCGCGAGCACGCCGGGGAACGAGGCGAGCCGATCGTCCCATAGCGGCAGCTTGCCGCTCGAGAGCGAGACGCTGCTCACGCGCGTGTAGGTCGTGTCGTGCCAGTAGACGCGAAACTCGTAGCGATGGCCGGCCTGCGGCGCGAGCTGCAGGTTGAAGATCTGATAGGCCCACGCCGCGGCGAAGTCGTCGCGATAGAGCGTACGCTGCGCGACGACGGCGTTGGCGGTGGCGTCGTAGACCTCGATGTTGGCGACCTGCACGTGGTCGAGGTTGTAGTCGACGAGCATGCGAAAGGAGACGATCTGCGCCACGAGCGGGTCGAACGTGCGGTACGGCCCGTAGATCAGAAAGCCCTTGTTGTGGCGCGTGACGTCAGCGGCCCAGCCATCGCTGGCGAGCTCGCCGAGCTGGTGTGCGAGGTCGGTCTTGGCGTCGTAGACGGTCTCCCAGGCGCCGCCAATGTCGAGCGCCACGCCTTGTTTGACGAACGTCTTGGCGTCGGTGGAGGTGGCCAAGCCGATGCGGCTGCGACCCACGCCGGCGACGATGACGTTGTCGATATAGAACGCGTAGAGCGTCGAGCCGACGGCCTGCACCGACGGAAAGTGCATGTTGAAGGCGCTGCCGAGCC
The DNA here is from genome assembly GCA_020431405.1 of Myxococcales bacterium. GTDB lineage: Bacteria > Myxococcota_A > Polyangia > JAGQIK01. Next base: position 13,555 of record JAGQIK010000298.1, on the reverse strand, counting down.
CGCTCTGATCCTTGACGAAGATCGCCTCGCCCGAGAAAGCGCGCGCCAGCGGATCGCTGACGCACTGGCCCTTGATGCAGACGTAGTTGGCGCAGTCGACGTTGCTGTTGCAGCCGCTAGCGTTGCCCGTGTCGGGCGGCGGCTTGCTCGCGTCGGGCGGCAGGTTGCTCGTGTCCGGTGGCGGCTTGCTGGTATCGGGCGGGGCGCTGTCAGCGCGCGGCGCGTCGACGCCAAGAGCGTCGGCTGCGGGCAGCGGCGCGTCCGCGCGCACGTCACGCGCTGCGCTGCTGTCAGCCGCTCCTGTCGCCTGGTCGGCGACGCGCGCGTCGTCGCTGCTCGTGATCTCCGCCGTGCAGCCCGCCAGGGCGATGACCAACAGCGCCGTGGCCGTGGTCATCTGTCTCCAGCCGCTGCTCACGGTCGTGCGCAGCGCGCGCCGCGGCACACGCGCGTTCGAGGCCTTGGCCGTATGGTCACGAGCGTCAGTCGTAGCAACCCGCGGGCCAGCGAGCGGTGTAGTCTCGACGCCAGCGCTTCCACGACTCGTGCCCGATAGAACCTACACCGTCCTGGCGGCGATGCTGCTCGCCGCTCTCGCGTCCCGCGTCGCTTCGGCGGACAAGCCCGCGCCGAGCTCGCAGCCGGCGCGCGCCGGTATCGCCCTGCCCGACTGGAAAGCGCTGGTCGATGTCGACGCCGCCGAGCAGCGCCGGCGCGGCGGTGCGGCCGACACGCGCGGGCGCGACGCGGCGGACGGCGACATCGTGCGTTCAGCGGCGCGTATCCCGATGCCTATCGGCGAGGCGCCGGCTATCGTGACGCGGCTGTCGGCGCGCGACCCGCGCCTCATCGGCGCGCGAACGCTCTTCGAAGCGCTTCGCCTGGTGCCCGAGCTCGACGTCACGCGCGACCTCTTCGGCTTCTATCACGTCGCCGTACGCGGTCGAAAGGTCGACGCCGAGGTGCTGGTGCTGCTCGACGGCATGCGCATCAACGACTTCTACGACGGGCGCGTGCTCTACGACCTGCCCATCGCGATGATCGACAGCATCGAGGTCATCCGCGGGCCCGGCTCGGCGCTCTACGGCACCAACGCCTTCGCCGGCGTGGTGGCGATCTACTCGCGCCAGCGGCGCGGGCGCGAGGCGACGCTGTCGGTGAGCACATCGGGCGGCGAGCGCGCCGGCGCGCTGCCCAACGCCTGGGGCGTCAGCGGCTACTGGTCGCCGGCGCTGCGCGACATGCGCCTGGCGGTGACCGTTCAGGGGATCTTCTCGGGCGGCCCGCAGCTGTTGGTGGTCGAAGACTCGCTGACACGCAATCGCTTCACCCTCGACAACAAGCCGCAGTCGCTCGCCTGCTCGAGCGATTGCGCACGTTCGGCCTACACCCAGGGCCAGAGCCACACCTTTCACGCGTCGGTGTTCGCCGCCGCGCCGCGCGGGTTGCTTGCGCGTGCTGACTCGCTGTCGGCGGTGGCGCACGTGATCTACCAGAGCCGCGGGCCGCTGATCGGCGAGTGGGACACACTGGCGCCCGACAGCACGCTGCAGACGCTGCGCGTGCTGGCGCAGCTGCGCTACGACGTGCCGCTGACGCGCTGGCTCGAGCTCGGCCAGAATGTCTCGTTCGACCTCGGCGACTACGACCGCATGATCCAGGTCGCACCCGACGGCTTCAAAGAGATCGTCGCTGGCGCGGAGGTGCTGTTTCCCGACGGCCAGCTCAAACGCATCCGCTACCGCGAATACCTCGTGCGCAGCAACACGCGGCTGTCGCTGCGCTTCCACCCGCGCAATCTGCTGACCATCGGCGTCGAGCTCGAGTACATGGCGCTGGCGCGCTACGACCTGACCAGCAACTACGACCAAACCGGCGACCTCAAGCCCTTCGGCGAAAACCTCGGCGCGGACTTCACGCAGTCGGGGCGCACGCGCGCGGTGCTGGGCGCCTACCTCGAGGACGTCCTGGAGCTGCCGGCGGGCTTTCGGCTCGTGCTCGGCGCGCGCTACGACCTCTACAGCGACTTCGGCTCGGCCGTCAGCCCACGCAGCGCGGTGGTGTGGCGCCGCGGCTGGCTCACGGCGCGCGTCTTCTTCGGCATGGCGTTTCGTGCGCCGACCTTCGAGGAGCTCTACGACAATTCCAACTCGCAGAACCTCGGCGCGTTCCTCGCCAACCCGCAGCTCGACCCCTCGATCGTGCGCACCGGCGAGGCGAGCGTCGGCGTCACCATCCCGACACAGCGGCTCATCGTGCGCGCCACGGTCAACGGCTTCTATACGTACATCACCGACAGCATCGACCGCGCGCCGCTCACCGCGTCGCAGAATCCATTCCTCAACACGTCGGCGATCTCGACCTACGGCTTCGCCGCCGAGGTGCGCGCCTCGTGGCCGGGGCGCTTCGACGCCTTCGCCAACGCGTCGTGGTTCTCCTCGACCATCGCCTACAAGTACGACGCCGCAGGCCAGAACATCGACACCAGCAGCAGCCTGCGCTCGGTGCCGCGCTTGCGCGTCAACGCGGGAGCTTCGGTGCGCGTCGTTGGCGAGCTGCGGCTGCTCGGCCTGCTCGAGGTCGGCAGCTCGCGCAGCAACGACCAGCGAACAACGCTCGAGCGGCTGCACTTCTACGACTACCCGGCCTATCACCTGCTGACCATGGGCGCTAGCTACACGTTCCGCTGGGCCAACGCGCGCAGGCTGAGGCTGTCACTTCTCGTTCACAATCTGACCAACCAGGCGATCGCCGATCCACCGTTTCGCGCCAACCGCGTCCCCGAAGGGGTGCCTCGCGACCGTATTCGCGGTATGTTGCTGTTTAACGGCGAGTTATGAAGATGACCCAGCTTCTGATGTCGCGGGCGGTGTTCGGCGTGGTGGTGCTCGGTCTGGTCGCGTGCGGTTTGACCGCGTGCGGGAGCGACGACCCGGGCGCGGTCGTGATCGGCAAGACGGCCGTTGACCTCGAGCTACGCGAGACGCTGACGCGCAACCAAGAGGCGCCCATCGGCAACTTGATCGCGGACGCCTTCCTCGCGGCGGCCGGCGCGAGCGCCGACATCGCCATCGTCAACGGCGGCGGCCTGCGCTGCCCCGCCGAGCACGACGCCACGCAGTGCGCGAGCTACACGATCCCCGCCGGCGACTTCACGCGCGCGGAGCTCGACGTCGTGCTGCCCTTCAACAACGACCTGGTGATCGTCGAGGTCACGGGCGACGTGCTCAAATCGACGCTCGAGCGCGGCGTCTCGGGCATCCCGGGCGAAATCAAAGGCTACTTCGTGCACGTGGCCGGCATGAGCTACAGCGCCGACTGCTCGCGCACGGCGCAGCAGCTCGACGCCGAGGCGAAGTCGATCGTCAGCGAGGGTGACCGCGTCACGAGCATCAAGGTCGGCGGCGCGGACGTCGATCCCGAGGCCACCTACAAGATCGTGCTCGCCGCGTTCATCGCGTCGGGCAGCGACGGCCACGTGCAGCTCGGCGAGCAGCAGGCCATGACCACGACGCTCAAGGAGCACCCCGTGGTCGAAGACTACTTCGCGAAGAACTCTCCCGTATCGCCCAAGACCGAAGGGCGCATCACGCTCACGACCGATTGCATCGCCAACCGCTAACAGCACTGCAGCTGGCGCTGGCCCTGGCGACAGCGGCGGTTGTTGCCGGCGTGCCGCGTCTCGCGACGGCGCAGACGTCGTTGGCCCGCGCCCAGACGACCGCGCTGGTGCGGCAGGCGCGCTGGCTCGAGCGCAGCGGTCGGCTCGACCGCGCTGCAGCGCTGCTGCTGCACGCCACCGAGAGCGACCCGACGCTCGAGGCGGCCTACCTCGACCTCTCGTCCGTGCTGGCACGGCTCGGTCGCCACGCGGCGGCGATCCGCATCCTGCGGCGCGGCCTCGGCTACCTAGGTGCCGCCCACGCCGGGCTGCTGACGCGGCTTGGCTATCACCTCGAGGCGCGCGGCAAGCTCGTCGAGGCGTGGCGCGTGCTCGAGCGTGCACGCGCGGCTGATCTCTCCTCGCCCGCGGCCGCGCTGCTTCTCGGCGAGGTCGGCCTGCGCCTGGGCTATTGGTCCAAAGCGGCCTCCGCGCTGCGCGCTTACCTCGTGCAGCGCAGCGCCACGCCACGCGCCGACGGCGGAGAGCGGCGCGCCCGGCTCGGCCTAGCGCTCGCCGCGCTGCACAGCGGCCGCTACGCCGAGGCCAAGCGCATCGCCTCCGGGCTCATCGGCGCGCCCGCCGCGGAGGGCGAGCCTCCGCGCGATGTCGCGCCGCGGGCGCTGCTCGCTGCCGCCAACGCGGCGCTCGGTCGCTGCGACAGCGCGCTGCCGCAGCTACGCGCGCTGCGGCGCTTCGAGAAGAAGTTGCCCTTCATCGCCCACAACGAGGCGCTGTGCTTGCTGCGCAAGGGCGCGCCGCGGCAAGCGCTCGTATCGATGGCACGCTACGCGACGCTGCGCGGCGGCCGCCTCGACGGGCGCGGATTGCTGCTGCGCGCCCGAGCGCGCAGCGCCACGGGCGACACGCGCGGCGCGCTCGACGACTACGCGCGAGCGGACAAGCTCGACCCGCGCGGCGATCTTCGTTTCGGCGCCGATGCCGTCTTCGAGCGTGCGCAGCTGATGCTGCAGCTCGGGCACACAGACGACGCACAATCGCTCTGCCAGCGCGCGCTGCCGCGCCGGCGCGGGAAGCGCCGCTGGGCCTTGCTCGCGTTGTGGGGCCGCGCGACGCTGCGCCTCGGAGACGCCGCAGCGGTCATCGAGCGACTGGCCAAAGTGGCAGGCGCCGCGCTCCAAGCCAATGGCGCCGAGATTTCGTGGGTCCTCGGTCGGGCGCATCAGGCGCGCGAGGAGCACGACGTCGCCGCCAAGGCACTGCGAGCGGCGCTGCAGCACGGCCATCGGCCAGCCTCGCTGCAGCCGCTGCTGATCTCGCTCGGCGCGCTGGCCGCCGCGGCCTACCACGCGGGCAAGCTCGAGCACGCCGAGCAGCTGCTGCGCAGCGCCCTCGATCGTGTCCCGCGCGATGTGACCACGCGGCGAGACCTGGCGCAGGTGCTGCTCGCGCGGGGCAAGGTCAAGGCGGCGATCACAGCGCTGCGGGCGCTCGCCGCCGAGAAGGCGCGGCCGCGACACGCTGTCGCGCACCTGCTCGCGCGTGCCTACTACGCGCGCAGCGACCTCGCGGCGGCAGCCCCGCATTTCGCACGCGCGGCTCGGCTCGTGCGCCGCGCCCTAGACGGTCGACTGTCGGTGCCCACACGAAGGCGCCTGCGCGCGGACCTGCAACGGATCCGCCTCGATCGCGCGCTCAACGACGTGCGGCGCGGCAAACGCCGCGAAGGGCTGCGCCAGCTGCGCGAGCTGTCGACGCTCAGCGGAAGCGACGCGGCGCTCGCCGTGGCGCGCTCGGCGCGCACCAACATGGCTCGCGTTCTGCTGCGTCGCGCGCACGCGCGCATCGCCGCCGGCGCCACGCGCGAAGCGCTCGAGGATCTCGATCGCCTGGGCAAGATCAGCGGCGGCACTGCCGGCGCGTTGGCGCAGCGCGGCCGATGCGCGCTCGCGGTCGCGTGGGCGCAGCTCGGCGATGCTCGGCGCACGACCAAAGCGCTCGGCCCACGCGCGCGCGCGTGCGTGCCCGCGCGTACCGCCGGCCGCGTCGCCAGACGCTGGATCCGCTTCATCGGCGCTTACGCGCGCCTGCGCGGCAGGTCACGGCGAACGTTGCTTCGCGCTACGCAACAGATCGAAGCGCTGGCGCAGGCCAGCAAACGCGACGCGCCACGGTTGGCCGCGCTGGCGGCTCGCATCGCGACGGCTGCGCGCCTCCGACTGGCGCGGCGCTACGTCGACAGCGGACGCTACAACGTCGCGCTGGCGCAGCTATCGAGCGTCACGCCGAGCACTGCCGCACAGCGGCACGACATCCTGGTGGTCAAGCTCGCTGCCTCGACGCGGTCGCTGCCGCGCGCGCGCGCCGACCTCGGCACGTTGGCGGCAGAGATCCCACGCACGCACCTCGACCTCGCGGCCATCGCGCTGCGCCGCAAGGACCCGCGTCGCGCGCTGGCCCACCTGCGACGGGCCAAACGCGGCGGACGGGTGCGCGCGCCGCGGCTGCCGCTGTGGATCGCGCGCCTCGCACAGCTCCTCGGCGAAAAGTTGGTGTCGCCATGAGAGCGCGTGCAACGCTGCGCGGCGTCCTCGCGACGCTGGCCCTGCTCTTCGCGCTCGGCGCTGCTGGCGCGCACGCCGCCGACACCACGCTGCGCGTCGCGTTGCTCTTGCCCAACGGCGCGCTGGGCGGACCATACAAGCAGGCGGCCTACGGCAAGACGCTGGCGTCCAAGCTGGGCGCCGCGCTCGGCAGGCCCGCACGCGCGCTGGTCTTCGCGACGGCTGCGCAGCTCGACCGCGCGATCGCGGGCGGCCGCATCGATATCGCCGTCGTCGACCCGCTCTACTACACCACGCACCGCAAGCGACACGCCTTACGCGCCATCGCCATCGCCACGCATCGCGGAGCAACCAGCCGACGCTGGGGCCTCTACAGCAAGAGCACGACTAGCGCGTCGCTGCTTGGAAAGACCATCGCCATCGCGCGCAGCGGCGGGCCCGACCTCGACTTCGTCGCACGCGTCTTGTTTGCCGGCGTCGCGCCGCTCGACCGCCTCTTTTCGCGCGTGCGCCGCGTGCGCACCGCCAGCAACGCCATCGCAGCGGTCAAGTTTGGCCAGGCAGACTGCGCCGTCGCCCCCGTGGCAGACCACGGCCTCGAGCTTCGCGTCGGCCTGGGGCGCTTCATCAACCCGATCATGGTCGCCGTGCGACGCTCGCTCGATCTGCCCGCGGCGCGCCGCGCGGCGCTCGCTACCAAGCTGCCGGGGGCCGTCTTCGATGGGTGGCACGCCGTCGGCGTCGAGACGACGCGCGCGCTGGCACGCCTCGAAAAGCCGCTGCTCGCGCCGCGCCTGGTCGCCGACGCACCGCTGCTCAGCGCCGGCGCCGTGCGTCGCCTCGACCGCCGCGACATGCGGCTCGCGCCCTCGACGCTCGCCGGCTATCTTGGTCGGCGTCGATGACGCCGCCCGAAGCGCAACATCTCAAGACCAAGAGCATCAGCAGGCGCCTGATCGCGCTCACCGCGTTGCCGTTGGCCGGCGTGATCGCCCTGATCTCGACGCTCAACGCTATCAGCACGCGCGAGCGCATCGACAACTCCATCGCGCGCCTGCGCGCCACCGTTCGCGACGCCATCCGCGAAGGCGGCCGCGAGCAGCTGCAGCTGCTATCACACTCGACGCGCGTGCTGCTGCTGCTCAACGACTACAGCACCCTGCAGACGGTCGTGGGCGACATGGCGCGCCAACGGCGTTTCACCGCGATGGTGATCAGCAACAACCGCGGTCTGGTCGTCGCCCACAGCGACCGCACCCGCGTGGGCAAGCCAGCCTCCACGCTCGGCGACCTCGACCCGACGCGCGCGGGCGAACGCATCGCCACGGTCGGCGGGCGTCGCTCGCTGGTGCTGGCGCAGGCCGTCTCGCACGATGGGCAGAAGCTCGGCGCCGTGCTGTTGGCCACATCGCTCACCGAGCTCGACGCGGCGCTCGCGCGCGCACGAGCGCTGCGCGCCAAAAACATCCGCAACAGCGTGATCTACACCAGCGCCATCGGTCTCTTGGCGCTGATCATCGGCGCCGGCCTCGCGGTGTGGCTCGGCGTGCGCATCACGCGGCCGATCCGACAGCTGGCTGACCACGCCAACCGCGTCGCCGACGGAGATCTCGAGATCCGCGCGACGGTGGGCACGCGCGACGAGATCGGCGTGCTCGCCGAACGCTTCAACCACATGACCGAGCGCGTCTCGGTGCTGCTGCTCGAATCCGCCGCCAAGGTCGCGCTCGAAAAGGAGCTCGAGCTCGCCAGCGCCGTGCAGGCGACCATCGTGCCCGGCGCGCAGGTGCACAGCAGCGATCACCTGTCGGTGGCGGGTCACTTTCGCCCGGCCGCGCGCTGCAGCGGCGACTTTTGGGCCTACCAGCCAGCCGAGGACGGTCGCGTGCTGATCGTCATCGGCGACGCCACCGGACACGGCGTCGGCCCCGCGATGCTGACGGCGGTGGCCAAGGGCGCGCTGACGGCGTTTATGCGCCGCCCCGCCGCGCAGATCAGCGCCGCCGCGGTGCTCGACGAGCTCGGTGCCGCCGTCGCCGAGGCCACCGGCAGCGAGCTTCGCGTCACGGCGTTGGCGCTGCTCTTTCAGGCCGACGGCAAGGGCGTTGACGTCGCCAACGCGGGACACCGCTTTCCATACCTCGTGGGCGGCGACAGAGAGGTCAAGGCGTTGGTGGCGCGCGGACGCGCGCTCGGAAGCAGCGGCAGCGGCGGAACGAAACCCACACCCTACAAAGAGATCAGCCACCCGCTCGTGCCAGGCGATAGCGTGGTGCTCTTCACCGACGGTCTGCTCGAGTGCCAGCGCGCCGACGGCGAAGAGTACGGCCAGAGCCGGCTGCGCGAGGCCATCGAGGGGCACGCGGGCAAGGGCGCGGCCGCCCTGCGCGACGAGCTCGTCGCCGATCTCGATACCTTCCGCGGCAACGCGGCGCCCGGCGACGACGTCACGCTGGTCGTCGCGCGCGTGCTTGGCGCGCCCTGACGCCGACGAGCTAATACATCTGGGTTGACGATGTATTGGCCCGGCAGTACCTCGCTGGTATGGGCCAGGCAAACGACATCGTCACCGCCGCCGCCTTGCGCTACGGCGAGCTATTCCCGGCTGTCTACCGGCGCCTTCACCGCCGCGACGGCAAGGGCGCCGAGCTGTCCAATGTCGCCCAGGCGGTGCTGAGCCACCTCGCCGAGAGCGGTCCGATGACGGTCGGCGAGTGCGCGCGCCACTTCGACCGCGCCCAGTCGGTGGCCAGCGACATCATCAGCGGCCTCGAGCGGCGCGGCTTGCTCGCGCGCGTACGCGACGAGGACGACCGCCGCCGCACGCTGGTGTGGCTCAGCGACGAGGGACGCGAGCTGGTCGTGCACCTGCAGGACGTGCTCTCGCACGAGCTGCTGGCAGCGGCCCTCGACGAGATGTCCGAGCAAGAGCGCGCCGCGCTGCTGGAGGGCACGCGTGCGCTGGTGCGCGCCGCCGATATGCTGGCGGCGCGAGAGAGACACACACGGGAGGACGGAGACCATGACTGACCACGGCAAAAAGACCTGCGAGAGCTGCTCGATGCCGATCGAGAGCGGCCACTACTGCCAGTACTGCGTCACTGCCAGCGGCGAGCTGCAGCCGTTCGACGAGCGCTTCGAGAAGATGGTCGGCTGGCAGATGCGCAACAAGCCCGGGCTCTCGCGCGAGCAGGCCGAGCGCGACACGCTCGCGTTCATGGCCAAGATGCCAGCGTGGCGCGACCATCCGAGCGTGCGCGCGCATGCCGCGCCGTAGCGTGCGTGTGCGGCGGCGACGGTGGCGGCGCGGCTAGAGGCGGAAGGCGAAGAACTCTTCGGGCAGCGCGTCGAACTCGAGGTCGCTGTCGCACTGCGCGCAGCGCCGCGCGGGCGGCTTGTCGCCGTCGAGATCCTCTACGTGGATCAGCTTCTGCACGCTGGTCTGGCAGCGCTTGCAGGTGTACGGCGCGAAGACCGAGATCACCTTGACGCCCTCGGTCAGCTCGGGGTTCATGCTCAGCTGGCTGACCACCGCCAGCGAGCAGCGCTCGAGCTCGAGCTGCAGATCGTCGCCAACCTCGGCCACGTCGGTCCAGCCGCGGATGCCGGCCGAGTTGATGCGCTCGACCTGCGAGAGGTCGACAACCACACGACCGGTGAGGTCGTAAAGCGGGCTCATGTCGCAGCTGCCGTCGATGTGTCCGCGCACCTCGAGCTGCGTCACGCCGCCGCGAAGTGTCTGCTCGATCCACAGCGCATCGCCGATGCGCCGCGTCTTGGTGCCCGTCAGGCGCAACAGCGTCAGCGAGCGCTCGCGTGTCGGCTCGCGGGGCGAAAGCGCCAGCACCTCGCACCAGGCGTTCGGCGCACTGCCGACGATCAGGTGGCGCGCCGCGCGCCACGCGATCTGCAGGCCCTTGCCAGCGCCGTGCTTCTTCTTGGTCGACGAGGCGCTCGCCAGGTACGACACGACGTCGCTCGCGAGCAGCGAGCCAAACGGATCGCGCACCGAGACGGCGACAAAGCGCGGCAGCACGGCCCAGCGCAGCACCGGACAGTGGCCAGGCCGCAGCTCGACGACGTGCGAGCGCGGCGTGTCGGCGTAGACATGATTGCCGCTGCCGTCCACCGGCGCGTGGAAGATGCCGTTCATGATCAGCTCTTCGCACAGCTCGGCGAGCCCGTTGAGCGCCCAGTCACGAACGCCTTGCGACTTGGCGTCCTCGAGCACGCCCTCGACGTACTGCGTGACAAGCGCCGACGAGACGACCTCGACGACCTGCACTCCGCTGCCGAGGACCGCGCGCTCGACGCCAACGCCTTCGCCGAGCTCGATCCAGCGCAGCGCCGTTGCGATGACCTGCGGCTCGAGGGGCTTGTTGCCGATCGTCAGGTGGGGCACGCGCTCGATCAGCGCGGGCAGCGCGGGGTCGGTGACATCGACCTCGCTGTAGAGCAGCGTACGGTCGGCGATCTTGGCTTCGGTCAAGCGCGCGACGGACGCCTCGTCACCATCGGCGAGCAGCAGGTCCTCGGTGGTGAAGGTCGAGATGCACTCGTCGAGCGCCACACGTTCGAGGTGGATGCCGTGCGCGGCGAGGTGCTCGACGCCTTCGCGCGAGACGATACCGGACACATCGACGGCGCGGACGTCGCGTCGCGGCGGGTGCTGGCCGAGCGTGCTAACGGTGCGCAGCAAGCCGTCGGCCGTGGGGCTGCCCTCGAGGCGCGGCTCGGGCATCGCCATCTCGGCGGACAGGCTGCTCAGCGTGGCCTGCGGCCCGGGCACCGTGGGGACGCGGCGCGCGAGCTGCACCAGCCGCTCGGCGACCTCCCCCATGGTGGCGAAGCGCTCGCTCGGCTCCTTGGCGAGCATGCGCAGCACGATCTTGTCGAGGGCCGGCGGGACCTGCGATCGCAGCGCCGAGGGCGGCCGCGGCTGCTGATGGCGATGCGCCTCGAGAAAGCCCACCGCGGTCTCTGCATCGATCGCGCACTGGCCGGTGAGCATCTCGTAGAACACGAGCCCCAGGGCGTACTGATCACTGAGCGCCGTGCTGACCTCGCCGGCACAGTGCTCCGGCGACAGATAGCGCGGCGTGCCGAGCACCGCGCCGCTTTCGGTGGAGCTGACATTTTCTTCGACGATCTGGGCGATGCCGAAGTCGAGCACCTTGACGTGGTCTTTGCCCGAGATCTCGGTGACGATGATGTTCTCGGGCTTGAAGTCGCGATGGATGACCTGACGCTCGTGCGCGTGCGCGAGCGCCTCGGCGCACTGCGCGGCGAGGGTTACCGCCGTGCGAACCGGCAGCGGGCCGGCCTTGATGGCGTCGCGCAGGTTGGTGCCCTGCAGGTACTCCATCGCCAGAAACAGCGTGCCGTCGGCGAGCTCGCTGAAGTTGTAGATCGTGACGATGTGCGGGTGCACCAGGCGGCTGGCGGCGCGGGCCTCCTTGCGGAAGCGGCGGCGCCACTCGGCGGCGCGCGGGCCGCGATCGACGACGAACTTGATCGCGGCGAAGCGGTCCATGGCCAGCTGCTCGGCCAGGTAGATCGTCCCCATGCCACCCTGCGCGATCTCGCGCACGATGCGGTACTGGCCGAGTATGTGGGTGCCGATGATCGAGGTGCCAGGCACGGAGCGCTGCCAGTTCGACCGTGTCAGCGGTCGAAGAAATAAGTTGCAGTCAGATCTTGCCTGCGGCGGCGACCTTGGTGCAAGCCACACTCCGTGAAGGCGATCGTTTATCGGCGCTTCGGGCCACCAGACGTCCTCGAGCTCGCAGACGTGGCCGAGCCGCGGCTGAGGCGCGGCGAGGCGCTGGTACGCGTCGAGGCCGCCGCGCTCAACCCCAAAGACGTGCTGGTGCGCAAAGGCCGCATGCGCTGGGCCGGTGCGCTGACCTTGCCGCGCACGCCCGGCTATGATTTCGCCGGCCAAATCGAGCGTCTGCACCCGTCGGTGCAGAGCAGCGCTGGCGTCGCCGTCGGTGACGAGGTTTTCGGCATGGTGCAGGCGATGCGCGGTGGCACCTGCGCCGAGTTGGTCGCCGTGCCCACGGACGAGCTGGCGCCGCGCCCGCGCGGTCTGTCTGCTGAGCGCGCGGCGGCGCTGCCGCTGGTCGCGCTCACGGCGCTGCAGGCGCTGCGAGACCTCGGCGAGCTGCGTGCGGGCCAACGCCTGCTGGTCAACGGCGCTTCGGGCGGCGTGGGCACGGTCGCGCTGCAGATCGCGCGCGCGCGGGGCGCCCAGATCACCGCGGTATGCAGCGCGGCCAACGCCGCGATGGTTCGTGCGCTCGGCGCCGACGAGGTGATCGACTACAACGAGCAGGACCCCACGAGCGGCGAGCGCCGCTACCACGTGTTCTTCGACACCTTCGGCAACCGGCGCTACGCAGACGCGCGCCGCGTGTTGCTCGACGAAGGGCGTTACGTCACCACCGTGCCCAACGCGCGCAGCCTGCGCCAGGAGGTGCTCGGTCGGCTCGGTCTCTCTCGCGCGCGCCTGGTGGTCGTGCGCAGCCGCCGGCGCGATCTCGAAAACATCGCCACGCTCGTCGAGGTCGGCGTGCTCGAGCCCGTCATCGATCGCGTGCTGCCGCTCGAGAAGAGCGCCGAGGCCCACGCGCACCTCGAGACGCGCCGCGCGCGCGGCAAGGTCGTGCTAACCGTCGGATAGCGACTGCGGGTTGCAGTAGACGGACAGCTCGTCGCCGCGCGCGAAGCCGCAGAGGGTGATGCCGAGCCGCTCGGCGCACTCCACGGCCGCCGACGAAGGCGCGCTGACAGCGACCAGCAGCCCAATGCCGGCGCGCGCCGCCTTGACGATCATCTCGAGGCTCGTGCGGCCGGAGATGATCGCGCCGAGGTTGTCCATCGCGATGCCTTGGCGCAACGCGCGCCCCAGCGCTTTGTCCAGCGCGCTGTGGCGCCCGAGATCCTCGCCCACCACGACGAGCTCGCCGCGCGCGTCGAAGAGCGCTGCCGCGTGGCTTCCGCCGGTGCGCTGAAAGACGCGCTGGGCAGCGCGCAGCCGCGCGGGCACCTCGAACAGCACGCTCACCGGCAGCTGGATCCCCTCGCGCACCACCGGCAGCGCCTCGATCAGCTTCTCCACGCCTGCGCGCCCACACAGCCCGCACGACGAAGCCACGGCCAGGTTGCGACCGCTGCCCTCGCCCGCCGCGCTGCCCGCCGGCGGCGGCGAGCGCAGCTTGACCTGCACGGTGTTTCCGAACTCGCAGTTGGCCGTCAGCTGCACGACGTCATCGATCCCGTCGATGATCGCCTCGGCGAGCAGAAAGCCGACGGCCAGGTCGAGGTCCGCGCCAGGTGTGCGCATGATCGTGTAGCTGTCGCTGCC
>JAGQIK010000297.1 GCA_020431405.1 Myxococcales bacterium | reverse complement strand
CGCGCGCTGAGGCTGAGCACCGAACGGCTGCGTTCGCTGGTCGTCCACCCGCGAAGCGCGCGCGATCGTGCCCGCGGCGTGCAGCGCGTGACCGCCGGCGCGGCGACGACCTTCGGCGAGCTCTGGCGCGCCGTACCGCCCTTCGTGCCGTTCTGTGCGCCGAGCGAGTCACGCTGCATCACGCTCGGCGGCGCGCTGGCCAGCAACGTCTACTCGCGCGCCAGCGCGCGCGGCGGCCTTCTCGCCGAGCACGTCACGGGCTTTTCGCTCGCCACGCCGGCCGGCCGCGTGCTGCGCTGCGCGCCGGACGAAAACGCCCCGCTCTTCGCCGCCGTTCCAGGCGGCCTCGGAGCGCTCGGCGTCGCCGACGAGATCACCCTCGAGTTGCGTGACACCTCGACGATCCGGGCGGTAGGCAGCGAGGTGCTCGCGCGCACGCGAAGCGCTGACGAGCTCGCGTCCTCGCTCGCCGAAGGGCTCGACGACACCGAGTGGCACCTCGGCCGCTACGCTCTCGTGCACGGCGATGCGAGCCGCGCCGGAGCGACAGTGCTGCGCTCGCGCTACCTCGGCGCGCTCGCTGGATTCGAAGACTGCGGGCCGATGCCCGGGCACGGCCGCTCGGTGGCCGAGAGTGCAGCGCACGTGGTGGCCCACCTATGGCCGGCGGTCTGCGACACGGCGGCGCGTGCGGCGCTGCGTCCAGGACTTCGTTTCGTCGACCGGCTCGAGGACTTCACGTTCTTTCAGGACGCCTACGTCACCTCGAGGCGCGCGCTAGCACGCAGCCGTGCCGCACGTGCGCTGGTAGGGGTCACCGGGCGCTCGCCCTCGTTGCCGCTGGCGCAACAGGCCTTCGTCGTCCCCGACGGTGCGCTGCCGCGCTTCTTGTACGCGGTGGGCTCGACGCTGCGCCGCTTTGCCGGCGTCGCCAAGCGTGTCGTGTTGCAGGACGTCCTGCGCTTGCCGGCGAGCGCGGCGCTGATGGCGCCCGCCTGGCCCTCCGCGGGCGCGTGGATCTACACGCTCAGCATTCCGATCAACATCGCACAGCGCGCGCGCGTCGAGGCCGCTCTGCGCGCCGTCGCGCGCGTCGCCTGGCACAGCGCGCGCGCGCGCGTGCACCTGCTCAAGGCCGTCTTCTGCGACGACGAGCTGCTGCGTGAGATGTGGCGACCGCAGCTCGAGCAGCTGGCCGCCCTGCGCCGCGAGCACGACCCAGCGGCGCTGATCGACTCGGCGCTGCTCGGGCGTTTGCTGCCGCGCGGGCCACAGCGGCACACGAGCACCGTCATGTCTCGCCGCCGCGGATAGTCGACACTTTGCGGTGCACGATCGTTACGGCCGAGAAGCTTTGTTGGTATCGTCGACCAAGAGGACGTGAGATGCGAACGGCGTGTGTGGACCTCGGACCGCGCTACGAACCGCGCGAGAGGCTAGGGGAAGGCGGCTTTGGCGAGGTCTTTCGCGTTTTCGATCGCGAATGGCGCGAGGAGGTCGCGCTCAAGCGCCTGACGCGCTTTCACGAGCCGGCCGCGCTCGAACGCTTCCTCAACGAATATCGCAGCCTCGTCGACGTCGAGCACCCCAACCTCGTCGCGTTGTATCAGCTCGCCGCCTACGACAGGCGACCGTACTTCACCATGGAGCTGGTGCGCGACGGCAGCAACTTCGACGCCTACGTGCGCGGCGACGCGCTGCCCGCGCGGGCCGCCGAGGACGTGCCGCTGGGCGACACCACCGAGTCGATCGAGAAGCAAAGGCTGCGCCCGACGCGCGACTATTCGCGTCTCGAGCGCACCTTGCGCCAGCTCGTGGCCGGCATCTGCGCGCTGCACGCCGGAGGCACGGTGCATCGAGACATCAAGCCGGCCAACGTGCTCGTTACGCCGGCCGGCCGCGTGGTGGTGCTCGACTTCGGCCTCGCCGCCGAGCAGAGTGCCGATATCTCGCGCACCGGTGGCCACGGGACGCTGCGCTACATGGCCTACGAGCAGGTCGAGTCGGGTCGGCCCAATCCAGCCAGCGACTGGTACTCGGTGGGGGTGATGCTCTACGAGGTGCTCAGCGGCGAGCGGCTCTGCGAAGGCTCGCTGCAGCAGGTGTTGCTCGCCAAGCTGCGGCCGCCGCCGGACGCGGCGAGCATCGCGCCCGACGCGCCGGGCTACTTGACCGAGCTTTGCTCGGCGCTGCTGCAGCCGCGACCAGAGGACCGCCCTAGCGACGCCGCGATCGCCCGCGCCGTGGGGCTCGACCGCGACGACGGCGCCGCCGCCATCGGCCGCGTTCCCAAGCTCGCGCCCATCGGTCGTGCAGCACAGCTATTTCAGCTCGACGAGGCCTTCGAACGCAGCAAGAGCGGCGGCGTGGTCGTCGCTGTCGACGGCGAGGGCGGCGCTGGCAAGACGACGCTGGTCTCTTCGTTCGTCGACACGCTGCGCGAGCGCGAGCCGCGCCTGGTGGTGGTCCCCAGCCGCTGCCACCCGCAGGACAACACCCCCTTCAAAGCCGTCGACGCGCTGGTCGTCGCGCTGTCGCGCAGGCTGCGCGAGATGGAGAGTCGCGACGGCACCGCCTCGCTCGACAACATCATCCCCGAGGACGTCTATCCGTTGACGCATCTCTTTCCCGTGCTGTTGGGCGTCAAGGCGATCGAGTTCGCCGCGCGCCGCGGCGAGGCGCGACCGGTCAAAGACCCGCAGGAGCGCCGCCAGCGCGCCTTCGCGGCGCTGCGCGAGATGGTCTGGCGCGCGGCGCAGTACCGATCCGTGGTGCTCTTCGTCGACGATCTGCAGTGGGGTGATGTCGACAGCGCGCGTCTGCTCGTCGAGCTCTTGCGCGCGCCCGAGGCGCCGCCGATCCTGCTCGTCGTCTGCTTTCGCAGCGAGGACCGCACGCGAAGTCGCTGCCTCGACGCGCTGCTCGGCTCGGTCGACGGCAGCATGCCGCAGCCTCCTGTCGAGGTCGTGCGGGTCACGTGCGGCCCGCTCGGTCACCGGGAGGCACACCAGCTCCTGCGCCGGCGGATGCGCTGCGAGGTCGACAGCGACGTGCTCGACGCGATCACGCGCGAGTCGGGCGGCAACCCGTTCTGGCTGGTCGAGCTCGCCCGCTTGCACGACGACGAGGGGTACGAGCGACGCGGCGGCGATGTGCTCGCAGGGGCGATCCGCCGCCGCTTGGAGGGACTGCCATCCAGCGCGCGCGCCGTCGTCGAGCTGGTCTGCGTCGCGCTGCGGCCGACCTATGACGTGGTGGCGAACGCGGCCAAGCTGGCGCAGGCCGACGTGCGGCGCTTCGTCAAACGACTGGCCGGCATGGGCATCGTCTACGTGGCGGCAGACGAACGGCTCGACCTCTACCACCAGCGCTTGCGCGAGTACGTGCTGGGCATTCTCGCCGAACAGCCCGAGCGCTTGGTCGAGCGCCACCGCACCATCGTCGAGGTGCTCGAGCAGGCCCAGAGCAACGGCGAAGACGTCGACGACGGCGAGCTCGCGCACCACTACGCCGAGGCCGGCCTTCACGAAGCAGCGGGGCGACTGCTGCTTCGCGCCGCCGATGACGCAGCGCGCGCGCTGGCCTTCGATCAGGCCGCCGAGCTCTACGCGCAGCGGCTGCGGATGGCTCCGCTGTCGGCCGACGAGTGCCGCCACTGCCTCGAACAGCGCGCGCACGCGCTGGCCAACGGCGGGCACGGCGTGGCTGCCGCCGAGATCTTCGCGGAGCTCGCCGAGCAGGCCGAGCCGCGCGAAGCGCGCGAGCTGTTGCGCCTCGCTGCGGAGCAGTGGATGCGCGCCGGTCACGTCGAGCGTGGGCTCGCGGCGCTCGACGGGCAGCTTCGGGCAGCCGACCTACGCCTGCCGCCCACGCCGTGGCGCGCGCTGCTGTCGCTGCTGGTCAATCGCGTCCGGCTGTGGGGACGCGGGCTGAGCTACAGTCGTCGGCAGCCCGAGCACGTCGATCCCGAACGCGCTTGGCGCGCCGATCTGCTCTGGTCGGTGTCCAACGGCCTCGCGATGGCAGACGTGCTGCGCGCCTCCGACTACCAGACGCGCGGTGTCATCGCGGCGCTCGAAACGGGAGACCCGTATCGTATCGGGCGCGCGCTTGCCTTCGAGGCCGGCTTCATGGGCACGCGTGGCATCAACGGCGAGCGGCGTTTCGCCAGGCTCATCGCGCAGGCGCAGAGCATCGCCGAGGAGCGCGGCGACGAGCACTTGCGCGGACTGACCGTGCTGGCGCGCGGCATCAACGCTTATCTGTCAGCGCGCTTCGCGGTGGCAGCGCGCCTCAATGGCGAGGCCGAACAGCTCTTGCGCGGCTGCGAGGATGCCAGCTGGGAGGTCTCGACCTCTCAGCTGTTCGCGCTGCAGGCGCTGGTTCATATCGGACGTCTCGACGAGCTCGCCGAGCGGTTGCCGCCGCTGGTGCGCGAGGCGTGCGCGCGCGGCAATGTCTATCTTGCCTCGAGCCTGCGCGTGGCGCCGACGCAGGTGCTCTACCTCGCACGCGACGACATCGACGAGGCGCGCGCGCAGGTCGAAGCCGCGATGGAGGACTGGCGTCCCAACTCGGGCTTCTACCTGATGAACTACTGGGCCATGGCTGCCCGCGCGCAGACCGAGCTCTACGCCGGCGATCCTGTCGCCGCGCTCGAGGCGGTGCTCGCGTCGTGGTCACAGCTCGAGTACTCGCAGTGGTTGCGCCTGCCGCTGGTGCGGGCGCTGTCTTTGCACACGCGTGCGCGCTGCGTGGTCGCCGTCGCGAAGGTCAGCCGCGGCGCTCGCCGTAGCGAGCTGCTCGAAGAGGGCGTCAAGCTCGCCGCGCAGATCGCGCGCACACGCGGTACTTATGGTGCTTGGGCGCGCGCCATGGCCAAGTCGGTGGAGGCGGGTCTTTGCCGCGTCGACGGTGACGACGAGCTCGCCAGCCGGCTGCTCGTCGAGGCCGCCGCGCAGTTCGACGTCTCCGAGATCGGGCTCTACGCGCTCGCGTGCCGCCTGCAGCGCGGCGCGCTGATCGGTGGAAGCGAGGGTGACGAGCTCAAGC
Source organism: Myxococcales bacterium (assembly GCA_020431405.1). Classification (GTDB taxonomy): domain Bacteria; phylum Myxococcota_A; class Polyangia; genus JAGQIK01. The sequence goes on along the minus strand of JAGQIK010000297.1, from coordinate 22,389 downwards.
AGGCAGCCGCCACGCGCATGCAGCAGATGGGTGTGAGCAACGTCGAGCGCATGGCGGCGGTGCTGGTGCCCGGATTCGCCGAATAGAGCACAGGTGACGCGATGAGCAGCCACGATCGAGACACAACGCAAGACATTCGCAGCATCGACCCACCCGGCGACGACGAACGCTTCGTGCTGGTCTTCTTTCAGCGCGACGGCTCGCAGTTCGGCGCGCGACGCGTACCGGTCGGCGTGAAGCCGCTGGTGGTCGGTCGAGCAGCTGACGCCGACGTGGTGATCGACGACCGCAGCCTCTCGCGACGCCACGCGCGCCTCGAGGTGCGCGAGGGCAGGCTGTGGGTCGAGGATCTCGGCTCGCGCAACGGCATCACCGTCAATGGCGAGGCGCTCGACGATGCGCGTGCGCTCGATGTCGGCGATGCACTCGCCCTCGGACGCATCGATCTCGAGATCCGTGGCCCCGCGCGTGGCGATGGCGGCGCGGGCGGCGACGACGCGACGGCGCTCGCCGGCCACGACGCGTTTCGCCAGGCGCTCGAGCGCGAGCTGGTGCGCGCGCGCCACCTCGGACGACCGCTCTCGCTGCTGTTGGTCAAAGCCGCCCGCGCCGGCGGGCGCCTGCGTCGCGCTGCCTGGCAGGCCGAGCTCGCGTCGGCCTGCTCGCCCATCGACATGGCCGCGCTCTACAGCCGCGCCGTGGTCGAGCTGCTGCTGCCCGAGGCCGATGAAGACACGGCGGCCGCGCGCGCCGAGCAACTGATGCAGCAGGCCAGCGACCCGTTGTGCGTCGCGATTTGCTCGGCGGCGCGCGTCGACTCCGCCGACGCGATGCTCGAGCGCGCGCTGGCGGCCCTGACGCGTGGGAGCGAGTCGCAGCCGCTGGTGCGTGTCTCGCGCGAGAAGTCGGCGCGCCTCTCGCAACCCTACCGGGCGATATCGGCGGCCAGCGCCCGGCCAGTGGGGGGCGAGCCAGAGCGCCCGATCCCTGAGCTGACATCACGCCAGCGCAAGCTTGCCAGTGCCGACGTTCCGATGCTGTTGTTTGGCGAGACCGGCGCCGGGAAGGAGGTCATGGCGCGGCGCATTCACGCCCTCGGCGCGCGCTCCGATGGTCCCTTCGTCGTACTCGACTGCGGTGCCGTGCCCGAGACGCTGATGGAGTCAACGCTATTCGGCACAGTCGAAGGCGTCTTCACCGGCGCGCAGGATCGACCGGGCTTCTTCGCTCGGGCTGACGGCGGCACGCTGATGCTCGACGAGATCGGCGAGCTTCCACTCGCGCTGCAGCCTGCGCTGCTGCGCGTGCTCGACGGCTACGGCTTCACGCGCATCGGTGGCAGCGTGATCGAACGTCCCAACGTGCGTGTGCTCGCTGCGACCCATCGCGATCTGCGCAAGATGGTCGAGCAGGGCGGTTTCCGTGAGGATCTCCTGCAGCGCCTCGGCGGCACCATCGAGCTCACGCCGCTGCGCCGCTACCCGCGCGCGGACTTCGAGCAGCTCGCGCGGCGCTTCGTCGTGAAGGCGGCGCGAGCGCACGACGCCGAAGCGCGCGATATCGACCCCGCGGCCCTCGACCTGCTGCAACACCACCGCTGGCCAGGCAACGTGCGCGAGCTGAAGAACGAGCTCGAGCGCGCCGTGATCATCGCCGAAGGCGACAAGATCACCGTCGACGACCTATCCGAGCGCATCGTCTCCGCGCCGGCTGACTCGGCAGCGGCGCCCAAAGGTGAAGGCCGCTTCTGGGACGAGGTGCGGCGCCTGCAGGTCGAGTTGATCCGCGGCGCGCTGCAGCGCAACGGCGGCAATCGCTCCGAGGCGGCGCGAGACCTCCAGCTCTCGCGCCGCACGCTGACCTACATGCTGAGCAAGTACAATATCGCTTGATGGAGCATCCTTTCCGGAGTCACCTCATGAAGCGATTGTCGCTCGGCGCGACACTCAGCCTGCTCGCCCTGCTGGGTACGGCCCATGCGCGAGACAGCGCGCCGATCAGCAAGACACGCGTGCTGGCCCTGATGACGCGTTCGCAGCTCGATCGGCTCGAGCCCAGTGTCGATCCCGATACCCCTGCGCTGCGCTACGGCATGATCGGCGGGCGCTGGAGCGCGCGCGCCGGCGCGTCGCTGCTGCTGGTGGGCTTCGAGTCGCCAGCCATCCGCGCGGGGCTGCTCCTAGCCGGGCTCATCGAGCTCACCAACTTCAGCACCGAATATCCCGTGCCGTGGCAGACCTACCGCGCCAACATCGGCTTCGACATCTATGTCGACTCGCCGCGCCTCGACGCCGCCTTGCCGCGCGGCGGGCGCCTCTTCACGACCATCGGCTTCTTTCACGAGAGCGACCACATCGCCGATCACATCAACTTCCAGAACCGCTTCGCCTCGGGCCAGCTGTTCGAGGACCCGGAGTTTTCGTCGTTCGAATACTTCAAGTGGACGGCCGGCTACCAGCAGCGGCTCGGACGCCTGACGCTGCAGGCGCTGGTCGGCTTGCGCGCCTTTACGCCGCCGGTGGTGAGACGCTCGGTGCGCGAGCTGCGCGCCGCGTTTCTGCTCGAGGCCCAGGCCGCGCTGAGGCTCAGCGAGACCTTCTTCGCGCGCTTCGCGCTGTACTTCGAGCACCTCGCGAACGACTTCGACGCGACGCGCGCCCAAATCCGCGGCGGCGCTCGCGGTGAGCCGCTGCGCTATTTCGACCTCTATCTCGGCGTCGACGCGCGCCGCGCGAGCCTCGTGCTCTCGCTGCTGTTGCGCTATTCGCGCTCGGCGGGCCGCGGCATCGACTTCGTCGAAAACTACGGCAACGAGCTCGGCCTGCTGTTGGGCTTTTCGGTCTGACGCGGTAGGTTTCAGCATGCGCTCGGTGATGTGCATGCTGCGGCTGCTGCCTTCGCTGCTCCCGCTGCTGCAGCTGCTCGCTGCATCGTCGCCCGCCGCCGCCGCGCCGCCGCCGTACTGGCTACGCGACGCGCTGCGCGCCTGTCCCGCGGCGAAGCCGGAGCGGTCGCGTGTCAAGGCGCTGATCTCGTGCATCCGCGCCGAGCGCAGCGGTCAGAAGCGCGATCTGCTGGCCCGTGTGCTGGCGCGTACGCCGCTGACCGACGCTGCGGACCGGCACCTCGCGCTGCAACTGCTGCTTCCCGCCAGCCCGCGCGAGGTCCGCTCGGCGCTGGCCTGGGGACTGCTCGCAGGACAGCCAGCCTCGCTCGCGACCGCGATGTTGAAGGTCACGCTGGCGCTGGCCGACAGCGACGCCGACGTCGAGATACGGCGCCGCGCGCTGATGGGTATGCGCGATGCGCCGCGCCGAACCAGCGACGCCGTTTGCCCTGTTGCCGCGCGCGCCGCGCGCGTAAAGAGCATCCTCGAGGCCGACGCCGGCTCCGACGTGCTCAGCAGCGCCGTCGACGCGGCGGGCAAGCTGCGCTGCGCGCGCGAGCTCTCGCAGCTGTTCTCGTTTCTCGAGCGCCGCGCATCGCGCCCGGCCAAGCGCTACCTCGGCGGCCCGCTGATGGGCACCTACGCGTTGTGCGCAGGCAAGCACGGCCGGCGCTGGCAGCGCCGCTGCATGGCGCTGATGCGCAAGCTGCTGGCCAACCGACGCCGCTACGATTGGACGCGCGGCGAGGCCGCCAATCGTCTCGCCAAGTTCGCCAAGCACCCCAAACGCGAGCTGCGCCGCTACGTCGACGACCTGGTGCGGCCCGTGGCACGCGCGGCTATGTCGGTCGTCGATCCGCCGCTCGGCGTGGCGCGCCGCTTCGCCTGGGCCGTGCTCGAGGCCAAACCCTATCGTGCGCGCTCGCTTCTGCTTCACGCCTCGCGCTATGTCGTGAGCCGCCTCAGGAACCTGCGCCCGGCAGTGGCCTATCAGGTGCTGCGCGTCCCGCCAACACCGGTGCGCGCGCGCCGCAAGACGACAAGCCGCGTGTGCGAGCCGCTCTGTCCACATCGCAGCCGCTGCCTGCCGCGCTGTCGCCAGGCAGCCGTCATCGAGATCACCTTCGCCGTCGCGCGCTTCGCGCACAGCCCGCGCACCTACCTGCTCGTGGTACGCGTCACCGACGACAACGTGCCACGGATTCTGCAGGCCAAGCGCCAGGCGCCAAACTACCGCGTTCTCGGCTGGCGCTGGCAGTAGCGCCCGCGCTCGCGCCGCAGCCGCCGCGGCGTCGCAGGCGGAACAATCGCGGGCCGCGGACGTCCTATACTCACTGCCCTATGACCGAAGATCACAAAGCCTCCGAGCTGTCGCAGCTCGACCTCGCGCTGTGCGTCGACCTGACCAACAGCATGACGCCGTTCATCGATGCCGCGCGCGAGCGCTTCGTCGCCATTCTCGACGAGCTGGTCGACGCCGAAGGGCTCGACCTGCGCGTCGGCATCGTCGGCTATCGTGACTACGGTCCGCTTGCCAAGGGCGAGCTCGTCGAAGTGCACGCGATGTCGCGCGAGATGGACGACGTCCGTCGCACGCTCGAGGCGCTCTTCGTCGCCAGCCCATCCAACAACACCGACGCCGCGGAAGCCGTCTTCGCTGGTCTGCTGGCGGCGGTCGACGAGCTGAGCTGGCGCGCGCGCGCCACGAAGATCATCGTGCTCGTCGGCGACGCGCCGCCGCACGGATGCGACACGCGCTTTGGACGGTTCCCAGACCGCTACGAAGAAGATCCCACCGGCAAGACGCTGCTGGAGGTCGGCGCGCACATCGAGGCCGCCGACATCACACTCTACGCGCTGGGCATGGTGCCCTCGGTGACCGCGCCGTACGACGAGACGGTGCAGCGGACCTTCACACGTCTCTCGCGCACCACAGGCGGCGCGTACCACAACGCGCGCGACGGCGCGGCGGCGATGACCGTCGTCGGCGAGATCTCGACGCGCGTGTCGCGCCAGATCGGCTTCGACCGCCACGTCTACTTCGCGGTCGCCGACCTGCGGCAGCGCGCTAGCGAAGGCGGCGAGAGCCTGCGCGCGCTGGTCGACGCGTCGATCGAGATGCTCGAGCAGAAGCTCGAGGCGCCGGCCGACGAGATCTACGCCGCGCTGTCACGACTGCAGAAGCGGGGGCTGTGATGACCAGGGGCGCGCTGCTGGCGCTGATCTCGGCGTGGCTGCTCGTCGCCAGCTGTCGGCCGAGCGATCCACGCGCACTGCGCGCAGAGGACTTCCCGTCGGCGCGTGTCGCGGCCAGCACGCTCTCGGCCGGTGGCGAGCCGGGCACCTGGCGCTCCTTCGGCGCACCGCGCGTCGAACAGAAGCCGCTGCGCGTGCTCAGCCGCACGCCCCAAGGTGATGCCGCCGGCGCGCGCAGCATCAACGTGGTCTTCAACCAGCCGATGGTGCGCCTCGGCGCCGTCGGACGCAGCACCGAGCCGCTGCCACTGCGCATCCAACCCGCGCTGCGCATGACTCACCGCTGGGTCTCGGGCGACACGCTCAAGGTCGAGCTGCTCGACACGCTGCGCGCGGCGCACACCTATCGCGTCACGCTCGCCGCCAGCACGCGCGCGCTCTCGGGCCAGACCCTCGGCCGCGCGCTGAGCTGGACGTTCAACTCGCGTCGGCCGCGCGTGTTGCGCGTGCGCGTGGTGCCGAAGCACGCCAAGCGCTACCACCGCGTGCTGCCCGGCGATCGCTTCATCATCGAGACGAGCCAGAAGGTCGAGCCGAGCGCGCTCGCACGTCATGTCACGCTCGTCGCCGGCAAAGGCAAGAAGGCGCGCCCGCTGCGCTTCAAGCTCGAGCGGCCCGCAACGCCCAAGAGCGCCCGCGAGGTGCTGCTCGTGCCCGCGCCAGGACAGCTCGCCCCTGGCAGCGCGCTGACGATCCGCGTGCGCGCCGGCTGGCGCGGCCGCGAGGGTCCGCTGCTTGCCACGCGCGACTTCAAGACCGCCACGATGCTGGTGCTGCGCCGCCCGCTCGCCAACATCGACTGCAACGAGCGTGGCGCCGACATGCAGCGCTTGTTTCGACCGGGCGCGGCGGTCGGGACGCCGACGCGCTGCTGGTCAGTGCCCACGCGCGAAGCACCGGTGCGCTTCAGCTTCAGCGAGCCGGTCGAGCGCCGAGCGCTGCTGCGGGCGCTGACGATCACCCCCGCGATCCCCAATCTCGCGCGCCGGCTCGAGGCGAGCTACGACCGCTGCTCGGGCGAAAAGGCTGCTCGCGTCTGCTCGCGTACCTACCGCATCACGGGTGCGCTGCGCACACGGGCGCTCTACAGCGTACGCATCGCCGCCAGCCTGCGCGACGTTCACGGCCGCGCGCTCGCGCGTGCGCAGAGCCTGCGCTTCCAGACGATCGGCCTGCCACCGGGGTTCTTCGTCGCGCGCGACGAGCAGGGGCTGCGCGAACGCTCGCGCGCCATCGAGCTCGAAACCGTCAACACCCGCAGCGTGCGCGCGCGCATCGCCAACTACACCGGCGCCAAGCTGGCGCGCATGGTGACATGCCTCGGCGATCACGGTGTCGGCAAGTGCCGCAAGAAGATCGCGCCCGGCGCCAAGAGCGAGCGTGTGATCAAGACCGCCGGCGCGCGCGACCGCGTGCTCACGCATCGTCTCGCCGCGCTGCCGGCAGGCATCAACTTCGTGACCTTTGACAGCCCCGAGGTGATCGATCGCGAGCGCAAGCGCATCGAGCGCACGCGCTTCTTCTTCGTCAGCGGCGTCGGCCTGCACGGTCGTCTGAGCCCCTACGGGCTATTCGTCTGGGTCACGTCGCTCGACCGCGGCCGCCCGCTCGCCGGCAGCGGCGTCGCGCTGGCTCTCTACAACGGCCGCTCTGGCCGCGTGCTGTGGCGCGGCTCGCCGGGGGCCGACGGCACCGTGCACGTCGCACGTCAAAAGCTGGGCAAGGGCTTCGAGCTGACCGACAAGCAGCGCTCGGCGCCGCCGCTGGTGCTCGTCGCGCGCCGCTCGGGCGACGTGTCGTACCTGCCGCTGGTGAGCTCGCACATGAACACCGGCCGCGACACCGGCGTGCTGGCGCCGCCGCGGCTCGCCTCCGATTGGCGCAACGCCCAAGTGCACACGCGCGGCTACGTGTCCACCGATCGTGGGATCTATCGCCCTGGCGAGCGTGTCTACGTGCACGGCGCGCTGCGCCGCTACCAGGGCTGGCGCGGCCATCCGGCGCGCGCGGGACTCGAGGTCAAGCTCACGATCACGGGCGTCAATGGCGACACGGTGGTCGCGACGCGCGCGACGCTCGGCAAGATGGGCGTCTTCCTCGGCAAGCTGCGGCTGCCGCGCCAGCTGCGGCTCGGACACCATCGCGTGTCGCTCGCGCTCGGCGAGCAGACCCTCGACAGCTACAGCTTCCGCGTCGCCGAGGTCAGACCACCGCGCTTCTACGCCGAGATCGACTACCGCGAGCGCCGCGTGGGCAAGGGCAACAGGCTGCCCGACAAGCCGTTCTACTGCGGCGACGCGCTGCGCCTGCGCGGCCGCGCGCGCTACTTTCATGGCGCACCGCTCGACGGCGCGACCTACCGCCTGGTCGTTCGCCAAAGCGGCGCCACTTCGCGCTACGTGCGCAAGATGAACGGCTTCGTCTTCGGCAACAGCACCTGGGGCGTCGACCTGCGCCGCACCACGAGCCGCACCCACGTCGGCGCGCTCGACAAACGTGGCGACCTGCGCCGCGATGCCCCGACCAAGTCCTCGCCTTGGCCCGCGCACCTGACAGCCGAGCTGTCGGTGCGCTCGCCAGCCTATCGAAGCTCGAGCAGCAGCACCTGGCTGCCCTGCCTGCCAGGCGCGCGCCTCGTCGCCTTCAAGCGCCTCGCCGCCGATCGGCGCCGCAAGCGCGTCCGCCTGCGCCTCGTCACCGCGGAGCACGCCGCCACCTCCGGTCGCGTGCGCGCGACAGTGCACCCGCTGCGTCCGCGCGCCAAAGGCGCCTATCGCTACCGGCGCGAGATCAACTTCGACACCACGCTGCTCGCGCGCGACATCGTCGTGCCCAAGGGCGGGACGACCTTCACGTTCAACTGGCCGCGCACGGCGCCGCGGCGCGAGCGCCTGTATCTACGGCTCGCCACGCGCGACGGCCAAGGACGCGTCGCCTATACGCTGCTGCACTTCTACCCGCCCACGCGGCGCGCGCGCACGAGCCCCAGCGCGCTGCGCATGCAGCGACGCCGCGAGCGGCGCGACGCCTCGCTGGTGATCAAGCTCGACAAGAAGGGCAGCACCTACAACGAAGGCGACGTCGCCCGCGTGACCATCGAGCGGCGCGGCATGCGCGGCGACGCGCGCCTGTTCGTCGAGCGCGAGCGTACCTTCCGCGCCATCCGGTTGCGCTTCGAGCGGCGCGGCAACCGCGAGGTCGCGCAGGTGGCCCTTCCCGTCAAGCGCGCCTACCTGCCGTACGTCAAGCTGCGCGTGGTCGCGCTGCGCGGCGGCGCGCTGCGCAGCCCGCTCGGCCCCTACGCGCGCGCGCGCGTGCAGCTCCACGTCAACGAGCAGCCGCACCGGCTCGACGTCGATCTGAAGGCCGACAAGAAGCGCTACAAGCCGCGGCAAACCGTGCGCGTTCGCATCCGCGTGCGCGATGGCCTCAAGCGAGCGCGTCGCGCACAGGTCGTGCTGATGGCGGTCGACGAGGCGATGCTGCGGCTGAGCAGCCACTACGTGCCCGACCCGTACTATCCCCTCGCACACACGCCAGCCGAGAGCGTGATGGCCAGCGAGCTTCGCGCGCACCTGGTGCGACTGAGCATCCCCGTTCGGCACGTCGACTACCAAAAGCCCAACATCTATGGCGGCCACGGCTACGGCTCGGGCTACGGCAGCGGCTCCGGGCGGCTTTCGGGCCGCGCAGCGCGCGTGCCGGCGGTCAAGGCCGGGCACGTACGGCGCAAGCGCCAGACCGTGCGTCGCAACTTCGTCACCACGCCATGGCACACGACGGTCTCCACCGACGCGCGCGGCGAGGCGACGGCGAGCTTCACGCTGCCCGACAATCTGACGCGCTTTCGCATCATGGCCTTCGCCGTCGATGCCGATCGCGGCGCTGGAACCGGCAGCACGTTCGTCACCGTCGACCAGCCGCTGACCACGCTCGCCGCGCTGCCGCGCTTTCTGCGCGTCGGCGACCGCGCCTTCGCCGGCGTGATCGTCGGCAACAGCTCGCTCGCCTCCGGGCAAGCGCGCGTGACGGTCAAAGCCAGCGGCGCGATCTCGCTCGCCGGTGCCAAAGAGCGCACGGTCAACGTGGCCAAGGGGCGCAGCAAGGCGGTGCGCTTTTGGCTTTCCGGACAGCGCGCTGGCACGGGCACGCTGCGCTTCTCCGTCGCGCTGGGCGCGGCGCACGACGCCATCGAGCACACGCTCGAGGTCAAGGCGCCCGTGTTGATGGAGGCGGCGTCGGTCGCCGGTCGCACCAAGGACGGCGTGGCGCAGGGCATCGCGCGGCTCGGCGACCTGCGCGCCGACCGCGGCGGGCTCGCGGTGACACTCTCGTCAACGGCTCTGACGGGGGTCGACGACGGCCTCGATCAGCTGATCCACTACCCCTACGGCTGCCTCGAACAGAAGAGCTCCAAGCTGCTCGGCCTCGTCGCGGCCGCCGCGATGTCCGACCGCTTTTCGATCAAGCTGCCGCGCGCGCCGAAGCAGATGATCCGCGCCGGCCTGCTCGCCCTGCTGGCGATGCAGCGCTACGACGGCGGCTTCGGCTACTGGCCTACGAGCAGCGCTAGCAGCGAGTGGGGCACGGCCTACGCCGTGATCGTGCTTTCGCGCGCGCGCGCGCTGGCAGGCGTCAAGGTGCCAGAGGCTGCGCTCGAGCGCGCCGTCGCGTACCTCGCCAAGGTCGACATCAAAAAGCGCCTCGCCTCGCGCTACAGCGCCGCCACCGTGCCGACGATCCTCTACGCGCTGGCCAAGCGCGGTCGCGATGTGACGCGCGACGTGCTGCTGACGTACAAGACACGCCGCCACGAGGCGCCGCTGTTCGCGCGCGCGCAGCTGCTGATGGCACTTTCCGCGTCGGCTGGCGCCCGGCGCGCTGCGAAGGACAAGAAGGGGGACAAGAAGGCGCCGGCCGAGCAAGACGTGGCGCGCGTGCGCGCGCAGCTGATCTTGGACCTGCAGAACGCGCTGCGCGTCGAAGGCCCCTACGCCTACACCGAGGAGCGGCTCGACGACGGCTACAAGATCCTGATGCACTCCAACGTGCGCAGCACGGCGATGGTGCTGCAGGCGCTGCTCGCTGTGCGCCCGCAGCACCCGCTGATCCCGCGCATCGTGCGCTGGTTTGTCGGCGGGCGAAAGCAGGCGCGCTTTCGCAACACGCAGGAGGCCGCCTGGTCGCTGCTGTCGATGTGGGACTACGCGCGCGTGCACGAAAAGGACGTGCCCGACTTCGAGGCCGGCGTGTGGCTCGGACGGCGCCGCGTGGTGCGCGCGACTTTCGGCGGGCGCGAGCTCGCGCCGCGCGTCTCGAAGCTGGCGATGAAGGCGCTGGTGGCCATCGCCGGCGAGAAGGCACAGCGACTGCTCATCGCCAAGCGCGGTCGCGGCACGCTCTACTACACGGCGCGCCTGCGCTACGCGCGCAAGCAGCTGCCGCTCGCGCCGCGCCGCCACGGCTTCAGCGTGGAAAAGCGCGTCATCGTGCTCGACAAGGCGGGGCGACCGCTATCACCGCAGCGCGCGCCGCGCCTCGGCGACACCGTCGCCGTCGTGCTCGAGGTCGGCGCGGCCGGCCCACGGCGCTACGTCGTCATCGACGACCCGCTGCCAGCCGGCCTCGAGGCCATCGACACGTCGCTGCACACGGCGTCGACTTTCGGCGTCTCGGCGTTGCCGCGCAGCGCGGCCTACAGCCACCGCGAGCTGCGTGATGATCGCGTCGTCTTCTTCTACGACCACATGGCCACGCGCCGCGTGACCTTCGCCTATCTGGCGCGTGTCAGCAGCGCCGGCAGCTTCATCGTGCCGCCGACCAAGGCCGAGGAGATGTACACGCCGGAGGTCTTCGGCCACACCGCAGCCGAGAGCGTGCGCTTCACGCGCTGAGCGCGTCGGCTTCTAAGCTCAGAGGCCGCGCGCCCACTCGGGCCGAAGCCGCACGTCGCCCTGCAGCGCCGCGTCGATGAGCTCGACGATGGCGTCACGGTCGTGCGGCAGGCGCCCGCCGATGGGCAGGTAGTTGGACGCGTGGTTGGTGCGAAAGACGGCGTCCGTCGGCTCGGCCTCGGCGACGATGGTGCGCAGCTCGCCCAGCATCTGCGCCACGCTGGGCAGCTCGAAGCGCCCGCGCTCGGCCTGTGTGGCGATGGGCGTACCGGGTACCACGGTCAGCGTCAGGCACGACACGAAAGCCGGATCCATCGCGCCGACGAGGCGTGCCGAGCCGCGCGCGTGCTCGGCGCTGCGCTCGACGCCGCCCGCGCCGAGCAGAAAGATCGCCGACACGCGCATGCCCGCCGCGTGCGCGCGCCGCGCTGCCTCGACGTGCGTCGCGAAGTCGGCGCCTTTGGCGATGCGCTTGAACGTGACGTCGTCGCCCGTCTCGGGGCCGATGTAGAGCAGATCGAGCCCCCAGCCGCGCAACGTCTCGAGCTCCTCGACGGACTTTTCGACGAGGTTCATCGCCGTCGCGTAGGCGCTGACCCGCCGTAGCCGCGGAAACGCCTCGCGGCACGCCGCCAGGATCGCCTCCCAGTGATCGAGGTCGAGCACCAGCGCGTCGCCGTCTGCGACGAAGACCTTGTCGACGGCGTCACCGTAGGCCGCGCGCGCGGCGGCGATGTCTTCGAGCGTCTCGTCGAGCGCGCGCACGCGAAAGCGCTTGTCGCGATACATGTCGCAGTAGGTGCAGTGATTCCACGAGCAGCCGATGGTGGCCTGCAGGATGTACGAGCGCGCCTCGCTAGGCGGCCGGTAGATCTTTCCTTCGTAGCGCATGCGCGGGCGGTCGTAGCGTGACGGGATGCCTATCCGGGGTAGCGACCGCCGATGGCCACGCCCTGCGGCGCGATGGCGTCGATGGTGGCGAGCTCGTCGGCCGAGAGCGTGATCTCCGCCGCGGCTGCGTTTTCGTCGACGCGCGTGGCGCTGCGCGTGCCCGGGATGCTGACCACGTGCTCGCCGCGCGAGAGCACCCAGGCCAGCGCCAGCTGCGCCGGTGTGACGCCGCGCTTGTCGGCGAGCTCTTCGATCTTGGTCACCAGCTCGAGGTTCTTGTGGAAGTTCTCGCGCGAAAAGCGGGGCAGATTGCGGCGGAAGTCGTTTTCGGCGAGGTCGTCGACGGACTTGATGGCGCCGGTGAGGAAGCCGCGACCGAGCGGCGAGTAGGCGACGAACGTCACGCCCAGCTCGGCGCACACGTCGAGCACCTCGTCCTCCGGATCACGCGACCACAGAGACAGCTCCGTCTGCAGCGCGGTGATGGGATGCACCGCGCAGGCGCGCCGCACGATGTCGGCCGACGCCTCGGAGAGGCCGAGGTAGCGCACCTTGCCGGCGCTGACCAGCTCGGCCATTGCGCCGACGGTCTCCTCGATGGGCACGTTCGGATCGACGCGGTGCTGGTAGTAGACGTCGATGTGGTCGAGGCCCAGCCGCGCGAGGCTGGCGTCGCAGGCCTTCTTGACGTACTCCGGCTTGCCCGAGATGCCCTCGAACGAGCCGCCCTCGCCGCGCAGGATGGCGAACTTGGTGGCGAGCACGACCTTGTCGCGGCGGTCGGCGATCGCGCGGCCGACGAGCTCTTCGTTGCGCCCCGAGCCGTACATGTCGGCCGTGTCGAGGAAGTTGACGCCGCTATCGACGGCGTGGTGGATGACGCTGATCGACTTGGCGTCGTCGGCAGCACCGTAGAACTCGCTCATGCCCATGCAGCCGAGTCCCACGGGGTGAATGGCGGGGCCGTCCTTGCCCAGGGTTCGCTTGTTGACCATGGCGCGAACTGTAAACGAGGCAGCCGCCAGGTGAAACGTTCGACTGCCCGTCGGAGCAGTGCGCTGAAAAGTGTGCGCACAGCCGTTTGCAGCGAGGCTGGATCCACCGCGCCGAAAGCGCGAAAGAACCCGAGATCACGCCGTCGTCACTGCGGCACTGGGTTTGCACTGGCTTGCGGACATGCATCGGCGTTTCGCTTCGCGACTTGCGCCGCTGGCCATGACGGCAGCGGCGGTGGTGGGGTTGCTCCTTTCTGCCTGTACGCCCCCGGTCGAAGAGGGCGACGACGACTGCCCACACGGCGACGGCGAGCGCAGCACGCAGGCGACCTGCGGCGCGGGCGTCACGCCAGCGACGCCCGAGTTCGGCGCCTCCATCGACAAGCTCGCCAGCTACGTCGGGCAGTCGACCTGCTCGCCGACGGCCAAGCCCGGCATGAAGGCCTTTCGCGACCTGATCCTCAAGACCTACGGCTGCACCGGCGACTACGGCATCAGCCGCGCCTGCAGCGTGGGCGGCAAGAGCGAGCACAAAGAAGGGCGCGCCTGGGACTGGAAGCTCAACTACCCGCACCCGGCGGCCGACTCGGTGATCAAGTGGCTGCTCGCCACCGACAAGCACGGAAACAAGTACGCCAACGCGCGCCGCGTGGGCCTGATGTACATGATCTGGAACCGCCGCATCTGGAGCGCCTACCGCGCGAGCGAGGGCTGGCGCGCCTACACCGGCAGCAACCCGCACACCGACCACGTGCACTTTTCGTTCAGCTGGGATGGCGCCAACAAGAAGACCAGCTTCTGGACCGCGCCGCCGCCGCCGCCCGCGCCGACCAACACCAAGCCGCGCGGCTACCTCGACGTCGCCAACTGTACCGACGGCATCGCCGGCTGGTCGCAGGACGAGGACGTGCCCAACCAGGCCATCGACGTGCACATCTACGTCGACAGCGAGCCGGGCAAGACCGGCGGTCAGACGTTCATCGTGCGCGCCGATCAGAAGCGCAACGATCTCTGCAGCGCCATCGGCTCGTGCAACCACGGCTTCAGCATGGCGATCCCTTCGGCGCTCAAAGACGGCAAAGAGCACGTCGTGCGCGCCTACGGCGCCGACAGCAAGACCAAGGCACTCACCAAGCTGACCCACGAGCACACCTTCAGCTGCCAGCCGCCCGTGGCGCCGCCCGACCCGCAGCCGAACGGCGGCGGCGACGACGCGGGCGGCCCGGCGCCCGACAGCGGCGAGGGGTTCTCCGACGCCGGCGCCACGGGCTCGAGCGACAGCGGCACGGGCGGGTGGCTGCCGCCGCAGCAAGGTCAGGACGACGGCGACGGCTACGTCGGCGGCGAGATGCGCGGCGCCTGCGCTGCCGCCCCGGGCGACGTCGGTCTGCCCTCGGTGTGGCTGCTGCTGCTCGGCGCGCTGGCGCTGATGCGACGGCGTCGGCGCCGCGAGCGCGCTACGGTGAGGATGAAGCCGCCCGGCAGCACGTCGATCTGAATGCGGAAGCGTTCGTTGTTGTACATGTCGATCATGTCGCCCCAGCCGCGCTCGCCCCACAGGTCGGCTTTGAACAGATAGTGCGCCGTCTGGCTGGTGATCTCGCCGCCGACGTAGGTGACCTCGCGCAGCTGCTCGACCTGCACGCGCGCCGTGGCCTGAAGACCATGCAGGTTGCCGACGTACACGCCGCTCGCACAGTTGGCGTTGCCTTGGCCTTGGGCGGGCTCGACGCCGCCGCAGCTGAAACCGCTGGCGGACATCCAGAGGATAGGTCGCTCTCGAACGCGCGATGTGACGGCCCATGAGACAGGCTACTTGAAGAGCTTGCGGATGACGCCGAACAGGCCGCTCTCCGTGCGCGCTCGCGCCTTGGGCTGAACCAGCTTGTCGCTGGTTCGCAGCTCGTCGAGACGCGTGCGAAGTCGCTCGATCGACTCGCACAGCCCGTCGATCGTCGCGAGCATCTCTTCCTTGCTCGAATTGTCCTTGAGCTGCTCGCGCAACCCGCGCTGCCGCTCGTCGAGATCGGCGCACAAGCCGATGGCCTCTTCGGAAAACGCCGTCGTGCGCCTGAGCAGCTCGACCATCAGCCTGTTCTTGGCGCCGATGAAGGTCTCGATCACCGAGGCGATGTCGAGCAGCACCAGCTTGTTGAGCGCGACCACCGGCGCCTTCACTGCGTCGTCGGCGATGAGCAGGTCCATGAAGCGTTTGAGCACGTAGCTGTAGCCCGCGATGTACCACTCGGGCGTTAGACCGACCCGTAGGTGCGCGTCTGCAACGTCGGAGGCTTTTTTGAAATACGCAGTGTCCGGCATCTGCGCGAGCAGAGAATCGAGCCAGTGCCGTCGCTGTGCACGGCCGGCCCGCTTGACGGAATCCTGGTCCGAAAATCGCCGGCGCATCTCGGGAAACTCGAGCATGTGCTCGTAGAAGCCATCAAGAATTCCGTCGATTTCCGCGTGCAGAGCGCTCCTGAACGGGCGCAGCGTTTCGATGGTCGCCTCTTCGATCTCGAACGCTTGCAGGCGTTGGCGCTTCCTCTCGTTCATCTCTAGCATTGGCGCTTCCCCGCTCTAGCCGTCAACAGGGGCCAGTCGATCGCTCGAATCACGCGCCGGCTCCCATCGCGCGCGCTTGACACCCGCTCGTCGTTCGTCATCGTGCGGCCCATGCAAACCGACACGGAGCTCTTGCTCGAGGCGCTCTCGCAGCCGCCGAGCGCGATCCTGCTATGGCTCGGCCACCGGCTGAGGCGGCGCTTCGCCGGCCGCGCGGTGGTCGAGGTCGCTGACACCTACCTGTTGCGACCCGAGGAGTACGCCGCCGACGGCCACGCCGAGGTGCGCCGCAAGCCCGGCGTGCCCGTGCAGCGGCCGCGCTACTGGGGCGGCCCCGACAACACCGTGCTCGCGCGCGACGAAGAGCGCTGGCTCGAGATCCGCTGGCGCGGGCACGAGCTCGAGCTGTTGCAGGTCTCGTGGCACACCGGCGGAAGCTGCGGCCCCGAGACCTACGGCTTCGTCGTCGCCGACGACGAGGCCACCGCCGACGCATTTCTCGCCGCGGTCTTCGAGCACGCCGCCGAGGTGCGCGGCGAGGTGCTCGTCTTCGAAGACGGCTACTGGGACAAGGACGCCGACCTCTACCACGCCATGCGCGCCACACACCTCGACGACCTGGTGCTTCCCGGCGCGCTGCGCGAGTCGATGCGCGACGATCTGCTCGCCTTCGTCGCGGCGCGCGATCGCTACGCGCGATACGGCGTGCCCTGGAAGCGCGGCGTGCTGCTCTCCGGTCCGCCAGGCAACGGCAAGACCATGTGCGTCAAAGGCATCAGCAACGCGCTCGGCCTGCCGTGCCTGTACGTCAAGAGCCTCAAGGCCGAGCACGTCACGGACCACCATTGCATCCAGCAGGTCTTTCGCCGCGCGCGCCGCGCCGCGCCGTGCCTGCTGATCCTCGAAGACATCGACTCGCTCATCACCGACGACAACCGCGCCTTCTTCCTCAACGAGCTCGACGGTTTCGCCGAAAACGACGGCCTCATCACCCTCGCTACGACCAACCACGAAGAGCGCCTCGATCCGGCGCTGCTCGAGCGGCCGAGCCGCTTCGATCGCCGCTACACCTTCGTGCTGCCCGCGCTCGCCGAGCGGCGGCGCTACCTCGCGCTGTGGAACGAGCGCCTCGACGAGGCGCTGCGCTTCGACGGCGAGACCGTCGAGTGGCTCGGCGAGCAGACCGAAGGGTTTTCCTTCGCCTACCTCAAGGAGCTCGTGCTCTCGGTGCTCACGCGCTGGATGGACAGCGGCGAGCCCACGGCGACGCTCGCGCGCGCGGCCCACGCCGACCTCACCGCGCAGCTGTCGGCCGTGCGCAGCCGCGCCGAGTCACATCGCAGCTAGCTGCTGGTAAGCCCCACCTGGCAGCTCACGCCGGTGCCGCCGAGGCCGCAGTAGCCGCCCGGGTTCTTCGACAGGTACTGCTGGTGGTAGGCCTCGGCGAAGAAGAACGGGGGCGCCGCGATGATCTCGGTGGTGATGTCGCCGTAGCCGTGCTCGACCAGGCGCGCCTGGTAGTCGGCGAGCGACGACTGGGCGAGCGCCTTTTGCGCGTCGTTGAAGGTGTAGATGCCCGAGCGATACTGCGTGCCCATGTCGTTGCCCTGGCGCATGCCCTGCGTCGGGTCGTGGTTCTCCCAGAACAGCCGCAGCATCGCCTCGTAGCTGGTGAGCGCGGGATCGAAGACCACGCGCACGACCTCGTTGTGTCCGGTCAAGCCGCTGCAGACCTCCTCGTAGGTCGGGTTGGGCGTCAGGCCGGCCGCGTAGCCGACGGCGGTGCTCACCACGCCCTCAGCCTGCCAAAACTTGCGCTCGGCGCCCCAGAAACAGCCCATACCGAACATCGCGCGCTGCATGCCTTCGAACGGGGCCTCGATCGGCGCGTCGAGCACGTGGTGGCGCTCGGGGATCGGCATCGGCTGCGCGCGCCCGGCGAGCGCCTCGGCCTCGCTGGGCATGGTCATCTTCTTGCGGCCAAATAGCATGGCCGGATGATAGCTCAGGAGGTCTGCTTCGGCATCCGCTGCAGCTTGTGCCGGCGCGCGATCTCGGCGAGGCCCTTCTTGGCGGCGTCGCGCACCTCGTCGGCGGCTTGCCCATCCTCATCGCCGAGGACGTCGAGCACGTCGAGCAGGTACTGGTAGGCCGCCGCCGGGCGGTCCTTGAACAACAGCAACGTCAGGCCGATGCCGAGCATCAGGCGCGACGTGGCCGCGTCGCGCGGGTGGTCAACCAGCCCGCGTCGATAGAGCACCAGCGCGGCGTCGGGCTCGTCATTCTCCGCGAGCCAGTCGCCGAGGTCAGCGATCACCTCGGCGGGCACCTGCTTGCGCTGGCTCGGCAGCAGCTCGAGGTAGGCGTGCACGGCGGCGGGGTAGTAGCCCTTCTCGTGGCTCGCCGTCACCGCATGGGCGCCGACGCCGAAGCTGCCCGTGTTCTTGTCCTTGGTCTCGCGCGCGGCCTTGCGGCCAGCGTCGATGCCCTGGCGCTCCTCGCGCACCTCCTCGATGCGCGCGATGGCGTAGGCGATCACGGCGCCCGACAAGAAGCCGCCCAGGTGTGCGCCGTAAGCCACGCCGCCGCCGCCCGACGAGCGCGAAAGCAGCCACGGCAGAACGTTGTCGATGATCAGAAAGAAGCCCAGCACGATGCGCGTCGGCACCAGCCAGACGTCGAGATAGAACAGCAGCCACACGAACACGCGCACGTGGTTGCGCGGAAACCAGACGAAGTAGAAGCCCAGCACGCCGCTGATCGCGCCCGACGCGCCGACGAGCGGTACGTACGAGTCGGTGGCGAACAGCGAAAACGTCAGCGTGGCGACGATGCCGGTGATCAAATAGCAGGCGAGATACCCCGCACGGCCCAGGCGATGCTCGACGTTGTCGCCGAAGATCCAGAGAAACCACATGTTGAACAGCAGGTGCATCCAGTCGCCGTGCAGAAACATCGAGCTCAGCAGCGAGAGCATGCTCGGCGTGGCGGGCCGGTAGCCCCACTGGTGGCAGAACACGTCGTAGGCCGATAGCGATGCGAGCGCGCGCACGACCTCGTCGTAGGTGCTGCCCGGCACGCGCTGCATCAGCTCGCGCACGAACGCCTGCACGCTGGGGTCGGTCACGTTGGGCGGCACCAACGACATCGGAAGCGTCAGCGCGAGGTAGATCGCGACGTTGGCGAAGATCAGCGAATAGGTGATCCACGGCGTGTATTCGCGCGGATTTGGCTGATCGCCGATGGGAAGCAGCACCCGTTTAGGTTAGCAGTCGGGGGCTGTGCAAGTGTCTTTAGTTGTTCTACCGTTGACGCCGTGACCGAGCACGCCACCGCCACCTCGAAGGCCGCCGGCGCCGACGCTGTCGACGCGCTCGAGCGCCGCCTCGACGATCTGACCTACGAAGAGCTGGCCGAGCGCGCGCCGGATCTGCGCGAGCGCATCAACCGCTTTCGCCAGGGTTTGGGCCGCTTCTTTGTCGCCAAGCAGCCGCTCATCGACCTGATGACGGTCTGCGCCGTGGCGCAGGAGCCGCTGCTTCTGGTCGGCCCGCCCGGCACGGCCAAGTCGGAGCTGGTGCTCAAGTTCAAGGACGCGATCGCCATCAGCGACGTGGACTACTTCGAGTACATGCTGACGCGCTTCACCGAGCCGTCCGAGGTCATCGGTCCGATCGACATCAACGAGCTGCGCGAGGGGCGCTACATCCGGCGCGACCGCGGCAAGCTGCCCACGGCGCGGCTGGTCTTCCTCGACGAGATCTTCAAGTCCAACTCGGCGATCCTCAACGCGCTGCTGACGATCATCAACGAGCGCAAGTTCTACCAGGACGGCGTGCCGCAGCCGGTCAAGCTGCGTGTGCTGTTCGCCGCCACCAACGAGATCCCCGAGCACGCCGAGCTGGCCGCGCTCAAAGACCGCTTCTGCCTCAAGGCGGCCTGCCGCTCGGTGCAGGACGAGCACTTCATCGAGCTGGTCGACGCCGGCCTCGACGCGCAGACGCAGCGCGACCTCAACCAGAAGCCGTGGGTCGAGGGCCACGCCTCGCTGGTCGACTTCCTGATGGCGCACCGCTACCTCACGCTACAGATGGCGCGCCGCCACATCGGCGAGGACGGCGAGGAGCGCCGCGACCGCGAGATCTACTTCCGCGAGGAGCTGCTGCGCGAGCTGCGCCGGCTGATCAAGACGCTCACGCGCGAAGACAACGTCTTCATCAGCGACCGCAAGGTGGTCAAGCTCTACAAGCTGCTGCGCACGCGCGCGTGGATCTTCCACGGCGGCGCCGTCGAACGGCAGGACCTGGCGCTGCTCTCCTATCTCGGCGAGACGCGCGAAGAGATCGACCTGCTCGAAGAGAAGGTTCCCAAGCTGCTCGGGATCGGTTAGTGCTCAGACCGGGTCATAGGGGGCGCTCTTCGGCGAGGCATGGCGCTCGCCGCCGGCGCCGCTGACGTCGTGCTCGAGCTGCGCGACGCAGACGACGTCGAGGCTTGGCTGTGCGGCGGGCTGTGCCTGGCGCGCATCGGCGAGCGCGATGCCGCGGCGCTCTCGCGTGCCGGTGCGTGGACTGCGGCGCTGATCGGCGAGACGCCGCAGCTTCCGCCCGCCGGCGTGGTCGCCGACATCGGCGCGCTGCTCAGCGGCAGCCCGCTCGACGCCACCGCCGCGCTGCCGGTGCAGGCGCCGCGCCTCGACGCCGCGCTGCGCGGCTACGAAGATCACGTGCTGGGCCGGCTGGTGGCCGACCGCCGCTTCGAGGCGGTGGCTGACGCGCTGGCGCGGCTGCCCGATGATCGCCGCCCGCTCGGCGTGGCGCTCGTCGTCGAGCACCTGCTCGAGCGGCTCGGCCACCCCGCGCTGCTCTCGGTCAACCCCGGCGTGGCGCGCCGCATGCTCTCGCGCCCCGGCGAGGAGCTGCTCGAGCGCGGCATGGGCGAGGCGGTGGCGCTCACCGCGGCAACCGCCGAGCCCGAGCCCGGTTCGCTGCTCGAGCTGCTCGTCGATGGCTACGAGGCGCTGGTGCAGAGCGCACGCCGCGCGCGCCAGCTGCTCGATGATCGCGACGCCTTCGTGCTCGAGCACCTCGACGTGCTGCGCGGTCGCGCCGAGCGCCTCGCCGTCGAGCAGGTGGTCGAGGTGGCGGAGGCGCTCGAGCGTGCGGTACCCAAGCGCGTGCGCGCACCGGCGCGGCGCGGGCCGACGCCGACGACCATCGCCGACGAGAGCGCGTATCCGACGGGCGGCTTCTCGTCGATCTCCAACATGGGCAGCATGGAGAACCTCGTCAGCTCCGAGCTGGTCTACATGGAGCGCAGCGACGAGGTCGACCTCTTCGACGTGCGCTACGCCGAAGGCGAGCTGCTCTACTACACGCGCGACGAGAGCGTGATGGTGCGCCAGCGGCACGTGCTGACCATCGGGCTGATGCCTGACCTGACGCGCGCGCGCTTCAAGGACGCCGACATGCCGACGCAGCGCATCGTGGCGGTGCTCGGCTTTCTGCTCTGTGCCGTACGGCGGCTCTCCGACTGGCTCAGCGACGACGCGCTGACCATCCGCGTGGTGTTCATCGGTCACGCCGCCGAGCACGCTGCGCTCGGTGCCGAGCGCGAGCTGACGCGTCTTCTTTTGCGCGAGTGGATCGACAAGGACGTGGTCAGCGTCTCGGCGCAGACGCTCGACGAGGCCATCGACTTCGTGCTCACCGCGAGCAAGGGCGCGACGGCTGACTTGATGTTGATCAGCGCCGGCGAGCAGACGCCGGCGCTTCCGCCGGATCCGGCGCTGTCGTGGCTGATCTTGGACGCCTCCGAGGCGCGCCCCAAGATCCACTTGCCGCCGCGGCGCGCGCGCGACCTGCGCATTGGGCCGCCAGCGCAGGACGCGTGGCAGGCCTGGCGCGAGGCGACACGCGCGCTGCTTCCGCTGCTGCTGTAGCCCGCGCTGGAACGACGTCGGATCCGACTCGTGGCGTGATACGCTCGTCGCCTCCCCGACACCCAAAGACTGTTCGACGAGGCCCCCGATGAGCGACGCCAAGGCGCTGTTGAGCGATCTCGAGCGATCACCTGACGACGACGCGCTGCGCACGCGCGCGGCGCGCGCCCTCGACGACGCCGGCGAGCCGGGGCGCGCGGTGGCGCTGCTCGGCGAGCGCTTCGTCAACCTCACGGCCCACGAGGGCCCGCCGCTTCCTTGCCTGTGCAAGCGCTGCCTCAAGCCCGACAGCAACGTCGCGGCATCGGACGGCGTCGAGTTTCGGCGCGACTTCGCCACGCGCGACGGGCGGGTGCTCTATTTCTGGGTGCCCACCGAGCTGTTCGGCGCGCGAGGGCTGCGCGAGTCGGTGGTCAAACGTATGAAGGTGTCGACGTCGCGACGGAGCCTTGGATGAGCACGATCGAGCTTTGGCGGCTGTTTCATCCCGAGCTGACTATCCGAGCCGCCGCGCTGCGCGCGTTGAGCGAGGCGACAGCACACGGCGAGGCGATGGCGGGGGCGACCTGCTACGCCCTGCGCGACGTGTTGCTCGGCGACGAGCGCGCGGCGCAGCGAGCGGCAGCGGCGCGACTGCTCGGTGCGGCGATCTCGCGGCGCAGCGCGTCGCGCCGACGCGAGGCGCACCAGGCTGGCGCTGACGCACCGAGCGACGCGGAGATCGGCGCCTGGCTGGCGCTGGGGCTCGACGACGAGGCCGCCAGCGTGCGTGATGCGGTGTGCGGCGCGCTGGCGCGAATGGCGGCGCCCGAGGGGCGCGCGCAGCTGCCGCGCCTCGAAGCGGTGTGCCTCGGCGATCGCTCGTGGTCGGTGCGGCGCTCCGCGGTGCGCGCGCGCGTGGCGCTGACGCCGCCGGCGCAGCGCGAGGCGGTCCACGCGTGCGTAGCGCTCTTGCGCGCGGTG
>JAGQIK010000296.1 GCA_020431405.1 Myxococcales bacterium | reverse complement strand
CGCGCGCTGCGCGAGCACCTGGCGTGCGTGCGCGAGGTGGCGCGCTCGCCGGCGAGCGAGGGCGTGGCGCTGCTGGCGGCGGTGGAGGTCGACATCGAGCCCGACGGCGCCCTGGCGCTCGAGGCGGCGCTGCTGCGCGAGGCCGACTGGGTGGTGGCGAGCCTGCACGCGGCGCTCGACCAGACGCGCGACGAGCTCACGCGGCGGCTGGTGCGCGCCATCGACAGCGGTGTCGTCGACTGCATCGGCCACCCGCTGGGGCACGTGCACTTCGACGCGCGCGAGCTGGGCGAAGGCGAGGGCGACGACGCGCTCGACGCCGGCGAGGTCGAGGCGCCGCGCCCGGCGCTGCCCATCGACTTCGACGCGGTGGTCTACGCCGCGGCGCGCGCCGACGTCGCGCTCGAGCTCGACGGGCACCCGGCGCGACTCGACCTCGACGCCGAGGCCTGCCGGCGCGCGCGCGGGCGCGGGGCGCTGCTGGCGCTGTCGTCGGACGCGCGCAGCCTCGGGCGCGTGGGCGACCTCGAGCTGGCGCTGACGACGGCGCGGCGCGGCTGGGTCGAGGCGCGCCACGTGCTCAACGCGCGCGACGTGCAGGCGCTGCGCGCGGCGCGCGAGCGGCGGCTGAGCGGGCAGGGCAGAGCGTTCGACGGGCTGCGACGTGGGGAGCGCGTCGAGCGCAGCGGCATCGCGCGCGTGGCGGCCGAGCTCGAAGCGCAGCCGTCAGAGGCGCTGCTCGAGCGGCTGCGCGCGTGGCTGCAGGGCGAGGACGACGGCGAGATCGGCGAGGCGCTGGCGCTGCTGTCGCCGGAGCCGATGCAGCTCGCGGTGGAGATCCTGATCGCTGGCGACCGCGCGATCGGCCCCAGGACTAGTGCGTGACGATATCTCCGTTGGGATAGCAGCCGATGTAGCTGCCACTGGTCAGGATCCCGCTGCGCCAGTACGACGGCGTCTTGTCGCAAACATCCTGGGCGTCGGGGATCCCGTCGCCATCGGCGTCGCCGCCGCCGCTGCTGCTGCTGCCGCCGGAGCCGCCGGAGCTGCCGCCCGAGCCCGAGCCGGAGCTGCCGCCCGAGCCATAGCTGCCGCTCGAGCTGCTGCCGCTGCAGCCGTCGGAGCCGACGCTGGCGCCGAGCGGCGTGCTGGGGCAGGCGTCGCGCGAGTTGGGCACGCCGTCGCGGTCGCGGTCGTCGATGTCGCGATACTGACCGCCCGAGCATCCGATGTAGATGCCGGTCTTGTGCACGGTCGATCCATAGGGCGTATTGCTGCAGGCGTCCTGACTGTCGGGGATGCCGTCGCGGTCGGCGTCGCTTCCGCCGGATCCCGAGGATGACGAGCCGCCGCCCGACGAGGAGCCGCCCGACGACGAGGATCCACCCGACGAGGATCCGCCCGACGAGCTCTGCGTGCAGCCGTTGCTGCCGACCGCGGCGCCGTAGGGCGTGCCCGGGCAGGCGTCGTTGGAGTTGCTCACGCCGTCGCGATCGGTGTCGTCGACGTCGCGATACTGTCCGCCAGAGCAGCCCGTGTAGATGCCGGTGGTGTGCACCTTGGCGCCCATCGGCGTGCGGCTGCACTTGTCGAGCGAGTTGGGCACGCCGTCGTTGTCGTCGTCGGGGCCGCTCGAGCCGCCGCCGGCGCTGCCGCCGGCGCTGCCGCCCGAGCCGCTGCCCGGCTGCGTGAGGGTCTGGCAGCGGTTGCCGTCGCAGCCGACGTTGCACTCGCAGCCGCCGACGCCGTCGCAGTTGAACTTGCCCGACTCGCACGTCTTGCACGTGCGCGTGGCGGCGCCGCAGTAGCTGCCCTGGCTGCCGCAGTCGCCGGCTTTGTCCACGGCGCAGGTGCGCTCGCACTGCGCGCGCCAGCTGCCCGCCTCGATCCAGCCCACGGGCTGCCCGGTGGCGCGGCTGCAGCAGCTGACCTGCCCGCTGCCGCCCGAGCAGGCGACGGTGGTCTTGCCGTGGCCGCCCCAGCAGGTGCCCGAGGCGATCAGGTCGGCGCAGCTGCGCGTCGGACACGACGAGCCGATGACCCAGCGCGCGTCGCCGCCGGTCGCCGGACAGCACGTCGCCTTGACCGTCTGGCCGTCCTTGTCGCAGTCGATGGTGCCGTGCTCGATCCAGTAGCACTGCTTGTTCTCGTCGCACTTCTCGTGGGTGACGCCTGGATCCTGGCCAGCCTGACACTCGTAGGTGCGATGCGTGGTGCGCGTGCAGCCGCCGTTGAGCGTCTGATTGGCGGTGAGCACGAGGTTGTACTTGAGGCCGAGGCGGTCGAGCTCGTTCTGGCAGCTCTGCACGGCTTGGTCGGCGGATGCCTTGTTGCCAAACACCGAGCACGAGGTGGAGCAGGCCGTGACGTTGGGGCAGCCGCCCTTGACGCAGGAGAAGATGCGGTCGACGTAGGCGCCGCACATCTGCTGCGAGCCGTGGCCCTTCTCCTCGATGCGCATCGTGTCGCAGCCCTGATGGTTGTAGCTGGCGCCAGCGCCCGGCCACGCCGTGACCTGCGTCGAGCGGCAGCCCTGCTGCTGCTTGACCCAGGCGGTGCAGGCGTCCTGGAAGGTGTTGTTGACCACGGCGCCGTCCTTCGCGCACTTCTTGCCTTGACCGGGGATGTCGACGCAGCTCGTCCCCGCCGCGCTGCAGGTGTCGCCGGCGCCGCAGTCGCCCGCGATCTGCTGCTGCACGCACTGCTTGCCGCCGCCGAGGGCGCTGGCCTTGCACAGCGCGCCGCTCGGGCAGTCGTGGTTGTAGACGCAGGGGCCGTAGCCGCACACGCAGGTGGTGCACTTCTGGTTGCCGAGCGCGATGCGCTCGCCGTTGCGGTCGTCGGTCAGTGGCGCGGGATCGCCTTCGGGCGAGACCTGGCCGATGCAGGCCGACAGCACCAACGCGGCAGCGAGCGCGATGATCGCGCTGCGCAGAGACAGATTGCTCATGGTTGCTCCCCTGGACCGTTCGCTGCGAGGCGCACCAGTCCCTCCGCGCGTTGCTCCACCGCGCGTTGTCGATTCCCGCGTCGCTGCCTGGGTCGTGGCGTGGAAGTGCAACCAGTGTGCCGCGGTGTAGGTTTTCGGAATACCTCGCGGCGTCGCGGAGTTGCGCGATCGGGGGCTTGGCGCGCCGTGGGGAGCGTAGGTTCCAGCGTGAGCCACACCCCGGGGGCCATCACCCCAGCGCGGCGGGACAGTTCGGACAGCTCGCGAGGGAGCGCTCAGCGACGCGCGAGCACGGCGAGCACGGGTAGGTGATCGGAGCGACCGTCGCGCAGCACGGTGACGCTCAGCGCGTCGAGCGCGCGCGCGTCGTAGAAGACGTGATCGAGCCGCTCGCGCAGCTGCATCGAGCCGACGTTCCAGCGCCACGTCGTCGCGCGCGGCTGAAACTGCGGCAGCCCGCTCTGCAGCCCGCGCCGCTCGAGCAGCCGCACGGCGGCGCCCGAGCGCTCGTTGAAGTCGCCGGCGATGACGCGGCGGTGAGCGCTCACGGCGCTTGCTACGCCGCTGGGGGGACCAGCTTCCCAGCCTCCGGATATCGAACGGGACCGGACCGCCATCCGGAAATCGATGACCTGGCAGGTGAAGATTTCGCAGCCAAATGTCCGTGATCAAAGCGTTCCGATCCTTGGCGCATCTGATGCAGCGCACTGCGTCATTCGGTGAGGAGGAGGACTTACGATGATGCGTGACATTAAGATGCGTTTTGCCCTTCTGATCCTGCTGGCGACCGTGCTCGGCGCGTGCGGCGCCGAGGTGGATCAGCCCGCTTGGCCCAATGGCCCAACCCCCGGTGGCCCCAGCAACCCGACCAACCCGGACCCAGGCTCGTCGCAGCGGCCGACCCTGATCCAGGCCGTCGTCGACCACGTGACGCTGCCCGAGAACGCGCTCGACTTCGCTGTCGACTTCGGCGACGGCATGGCGCGCAACCGCCTCGGCGGGCTCTTCGCCGCCGTGCGCGCGGCGTTCCCCAACATGAAGGTCACCGACATGGAGGTCGCGCTGGTGGAGCGCCCGCTGCTCCTCGAGCTGCTCGGCTCGTCGACGCTCAACGACGACAAGGCGCGCCTCATCGGCTACGTCGGCGACCGCGTCGCCAAAGCGGCCGAGAACCTGAGCACCGACAAGTACACCATCAGCGCCGACGACCCCGGCCTCGCCGCGATCCGCGCCAACATCCGCCAGGGCCGCGTCGACGCGGGTCCCGGCCGCATGACCGTGCCGCTTCCCGACGACAAGACCGCCAACGGCAGCGTGCCGCGCCTGCTCGGCCTGGCCCGCACCCAGATCTCCTTCGACGTCGACCTGGTCGGCGGCACGATCCAGAACGGCGTGCTCGCTGGCGCCATCTCGGTCGCCGCCGTGCGTAAGAACCTGATGCCGCTGCTGCACGAGCAGCTGCTCAAGCTGGCCGCCGAGGGTGGCGAGCTGCAGCGCGTGCTGGGTCGCTTGTTCGACCTCGACGCCGACGGCACGATCACCTTCGACGAGATGCTCGCCTCCAACCCCGTCAAGCTGGCGCTGTCGGCTGACGTGGACACCGATGGCGACGGCACGGCTGACGCCATCTCCTTCGGCCTCGGCTTCCGTGGCAAGGCCGTGCGCATCGAGCACGACCTGCAGTAGCTGGCCACACGCTCCCGAGCCTCCTCCCCGCGCCCTTCCTCCACGGCCCCCCATCGCGCCGACCGTCGTGTGACCCGCGTTCTTGTGACGAGCGGCCCGTTGCGCCATGCTTTGTGCGATGCGCCGCTCGATCCTGGCCGCTCTGCTGGCCGTCGCCTTTACCCTCGCGACCACCCGACACGCGCGCGCCGAGACTGACCCTCAGATCGTCGCCGGGATCACGCTCGCCGCCGTCGGCGGCGCCGGCGCGCTGGTCAGCGACTTCGGCTCGCTGATCTACATCGCTGACCTCGAGTACGCGCGCGGCTGGGGCTGGCTGTCGCTGCTCTCGGGGCTCACCACGGGCGCCGGCGGCATCATCCTGGCGCGCGTCGAGCCCAAAGCCAGAGTCATCGGGCCGCTGACCATCGCCTTCTCGGCGCTGACGATCATCATCGGCATCGTCGGGGTGTCGCTGCCGCGACGCACCTCCAAGTGGCATAGCCTCTCGCTGACGATGGCGCCCGTGATGACGCCGGACGGCGGGCAGGGCGCAGCGCTGACCGTCGGCGGTCGGTTCTAGCGTCGTGTCGATCTATCGCGACCAGTACGGTTTTGTCGATCCACGGCGGGCCGATCCGTTCGGCGTGGTCGGCATCGGCGGTCCGATGAGCGTCGAGCGGCTGCTGCACGCCTATCGCAAAGGCATCTTCCCGTGGTCGGGCGAGCCGGTGCGCTGGTACTCGCCCGATCCGCGCGCGATCTTCTGGCGCATCCACCTGCCGCGAAAGCTCGGCAAGATGGTGCGCCGCGGCAAGTTCAGCGTCAGCTTCGACCAGGCCTTCGAAGACGTGATGATCGGCTGCCGCGAAGCGCACCGCGACGACGGCGTGTGGATCACCGACGAGTTTATCGCCGGCTACCGCAGGCTGCACGAGGCCGGCCACGCGCACAGCGTCGAGGTCTGGCAGCAGCCCGAGCACGGTGTGGGCGAGCCCGAGCTCGTGGGCGGCCTCTATGGCGTGCAGCTGCGCGGCCTCTTCGCTGGCGAGTCGATGTTCTTTCGCGCCACCAACGCCTCCAAGGTCGCCTTCGCCGCGCTGATCTGGCAGCTCGGCTTGGTCGGCACCGTGCTGCTCGACTGCCAGGTGCCCACCGAGCACACCGCGCGCCTCGGCGCCGTGCTGGTGCATCGACGCGACTACCTGCAGCTGCTCGATCGCGCCATCCAAGTGCCCACGCTCTACGACGGCGAGCGCTGGCCGCTGGCGGGCGCGCCCGGCTTGGCGCAGGTGGCCGAGAAGTACTCGCTGCCGATCCTCGAGCGCTAGGCCCGCGCCCCTACGGCGCGCGCATCACCAGCAGGTAGTCGAAGCACGCCGCGGTGCGGAAGGTCACCACGCCGGCCGTGCCGCTGGCCCACTTGCTCGAGGTGCCCGTCACCGAAGGGCCGCCCACGAGGCTGCAGCGCAGCGCGCTGCCCTTGACCTCGATGCGTAGCGTGTAGCTCGCCGCCAGCGTCACCGAGTTGATCGGCGTGGCTGCGATGCCCGTATCGGCGGCGTTGTCCCAAGCGATGAGCGTTAGCCGCCGATTGGTCAGGTCGACCTCGCACGAGTAGGCGTCGAAGTTGGCGTTGCCGATGCTGCTGACGCGCGCGGTGACCCCCACGCTGGCCCAGCTGAGCTTGGAGCCGCTGTTGTTGCTGACCAGCGCGCGCGTCTGCACGACCACGTCGCTGGCGCCGAGGGTCTTGAGCCGCACGCGGCGCACCTGCGCGTCGGTGGCGGTGATGCACATCTGGCGCGGATCGGAGCCGGCGGAGAAGCTGCCGCCGGGGAATCCGAAATAGTCGTTGAGGTTGTCGCCGATGGACTTGAAGTAGAGCACGTCGTCTTTGACGTCGGGGCGCCAGTCGATGGGGTTGGGCACGCCGTCCTGGTCGCGGTCGTTGTCGCAGACGTCGCCGAGGCCGTCGCCGTCGAGGTCTTTCTGGTCGCTGTTGGGCTGGTCGGGGCAGTTGTCGCAGGCGTCGCCGACGCCGTCCTGGTCGCGGTCTTCTTGGCCAGGGTTGTTGACGTCGATGCAGTTGTCTTGGCCGTCGGGCGTGCCGTCGCCATCGCGATCGGCGGGCGGCGAGCCCTCGGGCGCGGCCTCGAGCGGCGGCCGGTCTACCGTCAGGTCCGCCACGCTCTGGTCGCTGCTGTCGACGCTGCTGTCGAAGGTGCTGTCGACGTCTCCGAAGTCGGGAAACTGCGGGCGCGGCCCGCTCGGCTCGACGGTCTGGCCCGCCTCGGAGAACGTGCAGCCGGCACTGGCGAGCCACACCAGCGCCGCGAGGAATGTCGCGGCGAGTGCGCCGCGGGGCGCCTTCCGCCGAAGCTGCATCGTGGGGTAGTCTACCATCTCGCGTTTTGGGGATTTCTACAGCGAAAGGCATGGCGATGGCGACCGATCTCGACGCTCTACTTGGCCGCGAGGTGGTCTACGACGGTGAAGGCTACTCGCGCGAAGCGCTCCAAGGCATGGTCACGGAGTATCAGGGCCGCCACCAGTCGAACCTCAAGTCGCTCGAGGAGCTCTCCAAGGCGCACGACGATCTCGCGTCGGAGATGACCAAGGACCTCGCCGACAACAAGACGGCCTGGGAGCACCTCAAGAACATCTTCACCTTCCGCAAGGTGGGCTCGAACTTCCGCGGGCTGCTCGAGAAGATCCCGCTCATCTCGGACGCCGTGCCCGATCGCGCGATCAACGATCTGCTCGAGGAGAAGATCGAGGTGGCGCAGCGGCGCGTGCAGCAGATCGGAAACTACCTCGACCAGATGCAGTCGCAGGTGGAGGCGCTGCAGGTCGACATCACGCGTCTCAACAAGCGCATGATCGTGGCCGCGGTCAACGAGGAGCGCGCCGCGAGCTACGTGCTCGAGCTCGAGACGGCGCTTTCCGCTATCGAGGCGCAGATCGCAGGGCTCGACGAAGAGAAGGGCGCCGAGGCGCGCGCGCTGCAAGTGCAGCGCGACGAGCTCAAGCAGATCATCTGGCGACACGGCGCCAAGCTGCGGCTGTACTCCAACGCGGAGGACCGCATCGCCGCCATCGTCAAGATGAACAACAACTTCCTCGAGATCCTGACCAACCTGCACGCCAACATGCAGACGCTCTACGACTCGGGCAACGAGGTGCTCAACGAGCTCACCGGCAACCTGGCGGGCCTCGCGTCGGCGGCCAAGGCGGCCGATCTGACGCAGGAGATGCAGGGCGCGATGGAGTCGCTCAAGGAGAGCGTCAACAAGGTCGCCGTTCTGGCCAGCGAGACGTCGCTCTATCTGACGCAGAACGTCGAGCGCATGACGTCGGAGATGAAGATCTACGACGAGGCCACGCAGCAGCTGGTGGAGTCCAACCTCGCCGCCGAGCGCGAGATCAAAGAGCAGCGCATCGACGAGACCATCGAGCTGGCGCGCAAGGAGTATGGACATTTCCAGGAGGCGCGGCGCACGGGCAGCCACACGCCCGTCGAGCGCCAACCCAGCGGCGGCGAAGGGGCATAGCGGGCGAGCGCGCGTGGAGCCGCTTCGCTTCGAGCTTGCGGTCGACGGGCCACTGCCCGAGCCGCGTACCGTCGAGGCGGCGGCCGCCGAGACGCGCCCGCGCTTCATCGGCGGCGAGGCTGCCGACGCGTACGTGCAGCGGCTCGTGCGCGCCATCGGCGCGGCGCGGCTCAACGCGTTCTTTCCCGACGCGCGCCGGCTGACGCGCCACCTGTCGTTTCTCGGCGGCGCTGGATCACACGGCGTCTACGACGGCCTCTTCGTCGCGCGTAGCTCGGGGCTGCCCACGGCGCGCGAGGTGCTGCGCGTCAAGATCGACGGCGACCTGGCCGAGGACTTCTTGCGCGACGTCGCCGAGCAGCGCCCGCCGTCGCCAGAGAGCCCGCTCGCGCGGCGCATCGCCTACTACCGCGAGCTCTCGGCGGCGGAGGTCATGCAGCTCAACCACATGAGCGTCGAGCTGCGCCAACGTCGCGAGTCCGATGGCGCCGCGCTGTTTCGCGTGCGCTACGACCGCTTCGACCTGGCGAGCGAGATGTTCGTTCGCTACACGATCCTGCTCACGCAGCACGGCGCGGGAGGCGTGCGCGGCGTGCGCTTCGAGGAAGAGCTGGCGCGCGCCACCGAGGGCTTTCGGCGCATCATCTCGCGCTTCGCCTCCGACGAGGCCGAGCTGTGCTTCGTGCTGCTCTCCGAGGAGCCCAACATCGTCGTCGAGGACGTGCGTCGCTGTCGTATCGGGCCGCTGCTCGGCGCCGGCAGCAAGCTGGCGAGCGACGAGCAGTCCGCCGACGCGCTGGCAGCGCTGCTCGACCCAGCGCGCAGCCAGCTGCCGGATCCTTGGATCCTCTGTTTCCCCGAGGATCGCGCCGGGCTCGACGTGACCGCCAACTCGAGCGGCGACGCGCTCGCGCCGCTGTTGCGCGACGCGCTGAGCGAGCAATCGCGCACGCTGCTCGACCGCAAAGCCGACGAGCTGGGCTACCGCGTGGCCAAGCAGCGCAAGTTCGTCTGCCCACGCGGGCTGCAGAAGCCGCTCGCCGCGCTGTGCAGGAAGCTCGGCGCACCCAGCGTGGTGCGAGGCATCTGACGGGGGCTATGGCCTGATGAGCGCAACCGAGCGGCAAGCGATCGTGGTCGTGCAGCGCGCGCTCGAAGACGCGCGCCCCGAGGCGCGTGCCGCGCTGCAAGCCGTCAGGCTGCCCGAGCTGTTCGCCGAGCTGAGCCCCGGCCCGTGGGGGCTGACGGTGGCCGCGATCGAGCTGCTCGACGCGCTCGAAGCGGGCCTGGCGGCGATCCTGTGCGCGCGGCGCGC
Source organism: Myxococcales bacterium (assembly GCA_020431405.1). GTDB lineage: Bacteria > Myxococcota_A > Polyangia > JAGQIK01. The sequence continues at coordinate 8,765 of JAGQIK010000296.1, read as the reverse complement.
GCTGGCGGGGCGCATCGAAGCCGACCGCCGCCAGGGCTTCGCCAGCGGCGCGCTCGACGAGGACGAGGAGCGCTTCTGCAGCCTCGCCGCCGTCGCCATCGGGCTCGACGAAGCGCTGGCGCGCATCGACTTGCCCCCGAGCGCGCTGCCGCCGCCCGAGCGGCACCTCAAGCTCTCCGAGTACCAGTCGGCGCTCTCGGCGCGCGACGAGGTGGAGCTCGCGGCCTCGGTGGCCGACGATCTGCTGCGCTATCTGCGCTTCTACGGCGCGCACCCCGATCCGCGGCTGCGCCCAGACGACGACGCGCAGCTTTGCGCCTGCGTCGCCAGCCACCTGGCGCTGCTGGCGCGTACGGCGGAGCGGCTGGCGCGCGACGGCGACCACCAGGCCCCGCGCGAGGCGCTCGAAGAGGTCGGGCTGACGCTCGGCGCCAGCGAGTATCGCGGCCTGCGCCGCCAGCCGGCGCTCTCCAGCGGCGAGGAGCGAGGGCTCTTGCCGATGCGGCCCGAGGACATCGTCGGCAACCAGGAGCTGCTCGCCGCCGGCATCAAGCTCTCCCGCGCCGTGGCGGGCTTCGATCTGGCGCGCGGCGAAAACCCGCGCCTGGTACGCAACCCCGTGATCTTCGCGCTGGGCGCCCCCGGCTGCGGCAAGACCGTCACCGCGCACGCCATCGGCAACTACTTCCTCGATCTGTGCCGCGAAAACGGGATCCCGGCGCGCTTTCGCATCATCCGCCGCACCGACTGGGCCTCGCACTACCAGAACAAGTCGGCCGGCGAGCTGCTGCGCATCTTCCAAGACGAGATCTTCGATTTTCCCGGCGTGGCGGGCGCCTACTGGCCCGATATCGACACGGCCTTCGCGGCGCGCGACGACCCTGGCGTTCGCCCCGAGGACAAGGCCGTGCTCGGCACGCTGTTCGGTCTGCTCGACGGCACGGTGGGGCCGCGCAACGGCAAGTGGTTCCTGCTCGCCGACGCCAACTTCATGACCATGGACGAGGCGATGGTCAGCCGCTTGAGCCAGGACCCCTACCACGCGCGTGGGCCAAGCTCCGTCGAGCAGTTCGTCGAGCTTCTACGCGACAAGAAGCTCGCGCGCGTGGCGGCGCACCTGCGCATCGACGAGGCCGGCTGGCGCGCCTTTGGCGAGGCGTGTCTCGAGCACGAGCTGTCGGGGCGCGCGGTGGACAACATGGCGGGCAAGATCCTCTCCGTGATCGAGGATATCGAGCTGCCCGACAGCTACTTCTCGCTCAGCTACGACGACAAGCAGAAGCTCGTCGCCGAGCGACGCAACACCTTCGACGGCGCAGCGCTCGCCGCGCTGGTCGAGCGCTACGTCGAGTTCGAGCGCGACGCCGAGGAGCGCGCGCGGCAAGAGCGCTTCGAGCAGCGCGTGGTCGAGATCCGCGAGCAGCTCGCGGCGCGCGTGGCCGCCGTCTCGGGGCCGCCGCCCGCCGATGGCGACGACCAGGGCGGGGAGGGCTGAGGCCGGTGCCGGAGCGAAGCCGCGTGCGCAAGCGCAGCGCCGCCGACATCCTCTCGGCGCGCGCCGGAGCCGACGAAGCGCTCGACGCGCTGGTCGGACAGTTCACCGATCCGTACTCGTTTCTGCGCGAGCTGGTGCAGAACTCGCTCGACGCGGGCAGCACCTGCGTCGACGTGACGTTCGAGCACCGCGCCGACCAGGGCATGGCCGCGATCACCGTCGCCGACAACGGCGAGGGCATGAACGAGAAGATCATCGACGAGCACCTGCTGACGCTGTTCTCGTCGACCAAGGAGAACGACCTCACCAAGATCGGCAAGTTCGGCATCGGCTTCGTCAGCATCTTCGCGATCCAGCCCGACCTGGTGATCCTCGAGACGGGGCAAGCCGGCGAGGCCTGGCGCCTGCTGTTTCACCCTGACGCCAGCTTCGAGAAGCTCAGCATCGACGACGAGATCATCGAAGGCACCACGGTCACGCTGCTCAAGGCGGCCAGCGCCAAACACACCGACGAGATCCGCGAGCGCGGCGGCGCCACCGTGCGCTACTGGTGCAAGTACGCAGAGGCCGACATCACCATCGACGGCGAGACCGTGCGCGAGCCGTTCGACGTCGACGCGCCGCTGTCGGTTCGCTACAGCGAGCCGGGCACCGAGATCGTCGTCGGCCCGGCGCCGCTGGCGCAGGCGCAGAGCGCGCGCGAGGCGCACGCCAGCACCTTCGTCTCGGTGCTGCCGCTGGTCGGCTTCTACAATCGCGGGCTGACCCTGGTCGAGGGACAGCAGCTGCCGGGCGGCGAAGACGACCTCGCCGGCCTCAGCTTCCGCATCAAGAGCCGCTACCTCGAGCACACGCTGACGCGCGACAACGTGCTCGTCGACGAGAGCTACCGCAAGGCGATCGATTTGGTGCGCCGACAGGTCAGCGAGCGGCTGCGGCCAGCGCTCTATCAGCACATGGAGGTGGCCGCGCAGCGACGCGGCGAGATCCTCTCCAGCGCGGAGCACCCGGCGACCAAGCCGGACGGGCCGCCGCTCGAAGAGGCGTATCTCTACGCGCGCCTGCCCGCCTTGGCGCTCGACGAGCACGGCGAGAAGGCCAAGGTCTTCCCGGTGCTGCGCGGCGAGCCGCTCAGCCTCGCGCAGCTGCGCAAGGTGCGCACGCCGGTGGGCGTGCTGCTCTACGCCGCCAAGATCACGCCGCTGGTCGAGCGCCTGCTCGGCGCGGGCATCACGGTGCTGGCCTACGTCCCGGGCTTCGCGGAATTCCTCGGCAAGCTCGAGCTGCGCGCCGTGCCCGCCGCGAGCGTGCTGCACACGGCGGTGGAGGTCGCCGCCAGCGCGCGGGACGAAGCGCTGCTGGCCCTCGCCACGCGGTTGCTCGACGAGGCCGGCTGCCGTCTACGCCGCCTGTGCCTGGGAGACCTCTCCTATCCTGATTCCGTCAACGCGGGCGCGCTGTATCTGCGCCAGCAACAGGCCTTCGGCATCTCGCAGGCAGACGAAAAGCCGTCGCTGCTCGGCGGGGCGCGCGACATCGTGCTCAACGTCAAGCATCCGCTCGTCGCGCACGGCCGCAAGCTCGCCGAGCGCGACGTGACCCTCGCGGCGGCCCTGCTGGCGCAAGGGGTCGCGGCGCTCGACGGGCTCGACGCCGAGGCCTGCGACAGGATCGCCGCCGACGGGCTCTCGCGAGCGCGGCGCATGGCGGAGGGGCGCGGTGGCTAAGCGCTCGCGCAAAAAGCCCCCGCAGTGGCCGCGGCTGGTGCTCTCGGTGGACGACGGCAGCGGCATCTCGCTGCAGCGCGTCTTCGAGCAGGAGCAGGTCGTGGTGGGCAGCGTCGAGGGGGTCGACCTGCGCGTGGAGGCGCGAGGCGTGGCGGCCTACCACGCGGCCATCGCCGCCGCCGAGCAGGGCGGCGTAGCGCTGCGCGATCTGCGCGGCCAGCCGGTGCTGCGCAACGGCGTCTCGTGCGGCCACGAGATCGAGCTTCACCACGGCGACCGCGTCGCCATCGGCAGCGCCACGCTCGTCGTCGGCATCGGCGCTGCGCCCAACGAGCGCAGCGCGCGAGACACGTTGCGCGGCTTTCAGGCGGCGGTGCCAGCCAACAGAGTGCCTGCCGCGGCGCCGGCGTCAAAACCAGCAGCGGGTGCCGTGCAGAAGACGCAGCAAGCCAAGGCCGAGCGTGCAGTGGCTGCACTGTTGGCGGAGAGCCGCAAGGGCGCGCGCGCGGTGGGCGAAGGCCGCTTCCGGCTCGACTACAGCCGCGCCCTGGACAAGATCAAACGCTTCCAGCTGACCGATCCTCACCGCTACGTGCTCGAGCTGGTGCAGGCGGCGGTGGCTAGCGGCACGCTCGGCGTCGACATCGACATGGACGCCGACGACATGCACATGCGCTTCGACAAGCGCTACAGCGGCGAGGAGCTGGGGCGGCTGTTCGACCACATCTTCGTCAGCGACCCCGCCCATGCGCGCATCTCGCAGCTCGCCGTGGGGGTCAACGCGGCGCTGGCGCTGCGCCCCAAGTTCATCATCGTCGAGAGCGGCGACGGCAAGCAGGGTACGCGCCTGCGCCTCTCGACCCACGAGGACCTCGACGTGCAGGCGCTGTCGGGCGCCGGCGTCGTCGACGGCACACACATCCACGTGCGCGAGCGCAAGAGCTTCCAAGTGCTGCTCGACGCGATCCGCGGCAACGCAGAGGAGCGCCTGCTCGCCGAGCACTGCACGCGCTGCCCGGTGCCGCTGCGCTTGCAGGGCAAGGACCTGCGCCGCGATCTGGCCAGCGACGCGATCTGCCGCCTGCGCTTCGACGACGCGGCCAGCGGGCGCCGCATCGAGCTCGTGCTGCCGCGCGCCCCCGCGCAGCGATCGCGCATCACGCTCGCGCGAAACGGCGTGGACATCGTGCAGGCGGAGGTGCAGGGCGGCGACGCGATGCTCGCGCTGGGCTTTGTCGGCCACCTCGACGACCCCGCGCTGGCGCTCAACGCCTCGCGCTCGGACGTGCAGCGCGACAACAACTATCAGAAGATGCTCTCCGAGCTGCGTCGCGCGGCGCGCCAGCTGGTCATCGAGGCGCTCGGCGGCGGCGCCGTGCAGCGGCTCGCGCCTGGCCGGCGCCGCAGCTGGCTGCGCGAGGCTGCGGCCTACATCTCGGCGGGCAAGCGCGGCGACCGCAGCGGCGATCCCAAGATCGCGCGCGCCGTCGACATGCTGCTCGACGAGCCAGACCTGGTCGAGCTGGCCTATTACCAGCCCAACCCCGACGGCACGCGCGGCGAGATCGCGCGCGGGCCGCTGCGCGCCTTCGTCGAGGCGGGCGAGCCGATCCGGCAGGCACCGCGCCGCTTCACTATGACGCGCGACGACATCCCCGCCGGACCGCTGCACAGCGTCGCCTTCGAGCCGACGCCGTGGCTGCGCCACGTGTTCGCTTGTCGCGTCGAGCAAGCCGCCAGCTACTACATCCCGCTCGAGCAAACCGCCAAGAACCGCGCCGAGCGTCTGGCGCGCCGCCGCGAGGCGACGCTCAGCAGCGCGCGCATGTTGCTCGCGCGCGCCCGCATCGAGAGCGAAACGCCGCCGATGGTCGGCGAGATCGGTCTCGATCTGGTCGTCGGCGACGAGGCGGAGGACAAGCAGGGCGTCGAGGTGACGTTCCTGCGCGAGGGTGTTCCGCTCGACACGCACCTCGTGCGCGACAAGCACATCCACGGCGTCGCCGTCATCGACTCGCCGCAATTCGAGCCCACCGCTCACTGGGACGGCATCAAGCGCAACGCCGCGTTCCGCGCCGTGGGCAAGGTCATCGGCAACAGCACGGCGGCGCTGTGCGAGGCGCTCTGCCAGACCTTCGCCAAGCTGCCGCCGCCAGCCGAGCTCGCCACGCTGATGATCTGGGACGCCTCGGCGGGCGCGCGCAGCGAGCCGCAGCGCATGGGGCTGCTCTGGGGCTGGCCCCAGGACAAAACGTCGCGGCGCGCGCGCGAGGTCGCCGAGAGGCTGCTGCACAAGATGCCGCGGCTCGATGCCGAGCAGGCGCCGTGGCTGTGGCGCTGGCCGCTCTTTCACACGCTCGAGGGGCGGCCGATCGCGCTCGAGGAGCTCGAAGCGGCGCGCCAGCAGCATCGTTTCGTCTACTTCGTCGGCGGCGTGCACTGGGGCGAGACCGATCTGCCGGTGGCGGGCGACGCCCCCGTGGTCAACGCCAGCGACGGCCAGCGCCGATTGCTGCGCAAGTACTTCCCCGAAGGCACACGCAGCCTGGCCAAGGCGCTCGAGTCGCGCCGCGCTCACCTCGAGCAGCGCGCCGCTATCGACGCCGTGCGCGCCCGCAATCTCGTGCGCGCGCGCCTTCGCCGCGGCAAGCCCGAGCTGTCGCCGCACACGTGCTCCGAGATCATGGACCTGCCGGCGGAGGGCGGCGTGGTGGGCCAGATCGGGCTCTTGCGGTCGCCACGCGTGAGCACGATGTCTGTCTTCGTACCCGACAGCGAGGCGGGCGACGACGCGGCGCGCGCCGCACTGCCGCTGCTCGAGGAGATCCCACTCGACACGCCGGTGCCGTTGCAGGTCGCGGCGTTGGCCCCCGACATCGAGCCTGACGAGCGCTTCTTCGGCCCGCAGCGTGGCCCCGCGCTGACGCGGCTGCTGGCGCTCGCGCGCGCGCAGATCGAGCCGCTGCTATGTACGCTGGCGACGCGGCGTGGCGACGCGCTGGGGCCAAGCGAGCGCGACGTGCTGTGGGTCTACCTCGCAGACCTCGCCACCAAGACGCGACGCGGCCACGAGCCCACGCTGCCCGAGCCCATCGAGCAGGCGCCGCTGCTCGAGACGCTCTGCCACGGATCGCGTGCGCTGGCGGACGCGCGCGCCGAGGCCGAGGAGACCGGCAGGCTGTTGGTGGTCGACAAGGCCACACACCCGCGCACGCAGTTGAGCGAGCGCCCGATCTTCGTCTGCGCCGGCGACCTGCGCGCCACGCTGGTGCGTCTCGTCGGCGCGCAGACCGTCGACTACAGCGCGCAGCTGATCAAAGAGCAGGCAGCCATCGCCCGCTCGCAGGCGCCGCGCGAGAACCCGCGCATTCCCCCGGGCCACCTCGCCGTGGTGCCGGTGGTGGGGCCCGACATCATCGGCGACCTGGCCCTCGACGAGGCGACGGCGATGAATTGGAAGGCGGCGAGCTCGGCCGTGCGGGTGCTCGTCGACGGGCGGCCCATCGAGCGGCGCGACGTCTACCTCGACGGATTGCCAGCCAAAGCAGTGATCTCGTCGCCGCGCTTCACACCCGATCGATTTTTCACGCGCGTGCGCGACGACGAGGCCTGGCGCGACGGCGAGCGCGCGCTGCGCGCCGCGGCAGATCGATTGGTGCGCCTGATCTGCGAGCGGCTGCTGAGCGACTCGACCCGAGGCGGTCGCGCGCTGCAGGACATCGAGCGCGAGGCGCTCGCCTCCGCGCTGCAGCGGGTCGCCGCCGATCGGTTTCGCGGCGACCCATCCGTCGAGCTCGACGGTGCCAGCGAGGCCGACTGGGCGCTGGCGCATGCGCCCGCCTGGCCGCTCTGCCCGTCGGGCAGCTACGGCGGCCTCGTCGAGCTGGCGCGCTCGATGCGCGAGAGCGGCGAGCTGTTGTACGTGCGCACCGCGGACGGCCACCCCGCCGCCGGGCGCGTGATCGCGCGCGCGCCGGCGGAGGTCACGCGCCGGGCGCTGCTCGCGATCTTCGGCGGGTCGCGCCTGCGGGTCGCGCGCGAGACACTCGAACGCGACGAGAAGGCCTACCAGCGGCGCGAGAAGGCGCCCGAGGCGCTTCGACTGTCGCGCGGTGAGGTCTTCGCGCCGGCCGCCATCGAGTGGCGCGGCGCCGGTGCACGTGCGGTCGACGGCGAGCTGGGGCTCGCCCGAGATCACCTCGCCACGCCCGGCATCGTCGTCGACTGCGCGGTTGACGGGCGCCAGTTCGGACGCTGGAACGTGCCGGCGCCGCTGGCAGCGCAAGCGACCCTCGACTGTCGCGGGCTGTCGGCCGACTGGGCCGACAATATCTTTCGCGACGCCGACGACGGCGCGCTGCTCGAGCAGCTGTTGCGCGACGCGCTGTGGCGCGCGGTTGCCGAGCTGGCGCGCGGCGCACGGGCGCTCACGCGCTGGCGCCCCTCCGATCGCGCGCAGCGCCAGCACCTGATACTGGCCCTCGCGTCGACGATCCCGATGCGCGATCCACCGGCGGGCCTGCTCGAGCTCTTGGCGACGGCGCCGCTGTTCGAGTCCACTGCGCACCAGCAGCTCACGGCGCAGCAACTGCTCTCGCGCGCGCGCAATGACGATCGGCTCTTGGTCGTCAGCGATCTGCTCTCGCCGGGCGAGCCGATGGACGGGCGGCTGATCGTGCGCGCGGACGAGGCAGGGCGCGCCGCGCTCGAGGCGCTGGCGGGCGAGCGGTTCGAGCGTCACGACGAGATCTGGAAACAGGAGCTGCTCGGCATGGAGCGGCGCCAGAAAGCGCTGCCCAGCGAGCCGTTCCTCTCGGGCGCTTCGGCGGTGCGCTCGCAGTTCAGCCGCGGTGACATCAGCGGCGTCGCGGGTCTGTTGCAGCCAGACCTCTACGGTGACAGCGCTTCGCGGGTGCGCCTGAACGTCGGACGGCGCCCGGTGGTGGTGCGCGAACCGACCTGGACGCCGGCCATCGAGGTCTGGATCAACTGCGATCGACTGCAGCCCAACCGCGCCTTCGACGATGTGACCGAGGACGCGGTCTACGCCGAGGTGATGGCCGTGGCCGAGGCGCAGCGTGTCGACCTCGTGCTGCGCGCCGCGCAGTCGCAGAGCTTTCGTGTCAGCACTGCGCTGCGCGACCGCCTGCAGCTGTACGTGGCGCGCGCCGCGGCAGACCTCGCGCGCGCGCGCGACGAGCAGGACGACGAGGCGGCGCGCCTGCTGCTCGACACGCCGATCTGGCGCTGCATCGACGAGAGCGGGCCGCGCGAGGTGAGCACCGAGGCGCTGATCGCCGCGGCGCGCGAGCAGCGGTTGGCGCGCGTGGAGAGCATCGAGCGGCGCACGCCGCCGCGAGGCGGACCGCTGCTGTTCTGCACCAGCGCCGAGATCACGCGCGCGTGGAACCAGCAGCTCGGCCTGGCGCTGCCCGACTACAGCGCCAAGCTCGACGCGCTCGAGGCGCGTCGCACTTTCCTCGAGCGACCCCAGGAGAAGATCGATCTCGCGGCGCAGCTGGGCGTTGGCCTCTTCGCGCGCG